>NZ_JAVBIE010000010.1:0-109574 GCF_032821635.1 Corynebacterium nasorum
TCGTAGAGGGCCACGGCATCGCGTTTGAACTGTTCGGAGTACCTGGACATGGTGGTAGATTACCTTTCTTCCAGCCCGACTGGGCTGGATATCAGGTGTCCACCAAACAGGGGTCAGGTCCACATGCATTGTGACTCTCAACCCCCGTTTTATTCGAACAGCGTAAAGAGAGCGTCAAGGGAATTTTGGTATCAGTGGTAAAGCGCACTAGCAGTCAGTTAGCGCGTGTAGGTGCCATTCCGGTGCATTGAACGAAAAACGGCCCTACTAAGGAGCAGTGCACCGCCAAAGCGATATTCCAATGTGTCAACTCGAATGCATGCTTACAAACTAGACACGCCTTCTGCTCAAAAGACGGAGGAATTTCCGAACGCTGTTCAAGCATTTATGGTTTGCATGTAGTGGAATCCGCGCAAATTTAGTGCTCCAGTGCGAGGAGATTTAGCAAGTAATGGGGAGACATGGGATACAGCGCAGAAAGGGATTTCTAAAAAAGTTACAAGCTATACAGAATATCCCTGAGGAACTTTGAGATGACGTGTAACATTTTAACGAAAGCTGAAAAACTATAAATAGTGCCACTGTGGTACTGTCAAAGATTGGCCAGTCAATTTTAACCTTGAGAAGAGGACCAATGAAGATACGAAAAATTTGCGGTGTAATAGTCGCGCTCGCCATCGGGGTATCAGGGGTGCCAATTGCACAGGCAGCCCCTTCTTTACCATCGTTACCTCAAGAAGCGCCGACACTTCCCCCGTTGCCGCAAATGCCACCGCTTCCCCCGTTGCCGCAAATGCCACCGCTTCCCCCGTTGCCGCAAATGCCACCGCTTCCAGCGGCACCAAAAAACCTCCAACCAAAGCCTCAAGTGAACCAAAACGTTCGGGAAACCTATCTGAGCTTTGGCGACTCCGTAGCGGCCAACCCTACAGCACTAGACGTGGCGGTATACAAGACTAAAAAGAACGTCCCGAATCTTGAGTGGCCAACCATTCGCAATGGCTCCTGCGCACAGGATCCTAACAACTTTGCAGTTCAGGCTGCGAAGCGTACTGGCCTGCGCCTAGAGGACTATTCTTGTCCGGGAGCGACTGCATACGTCGAACCGCACGGAAATGATGCAATCCCACATGACACAGTTCGTCAGCAGGTTGAGCGAGCAATAGCGGATCGTAAGCTCGATGCGAATACGCGGCTGGTGACTATCAGTGCTGGAGTTAACGACACTTACCAGCCAAATAACTTGCCATCAATGACTACACAGCCCCAACGAATGGCTCGTTACGATGCGGCAATGACAGGTGCTATTAACCGTGTGAAAAGCGTCGCCCCCAACGCAAAAGTAATTCTTCTGGGAATCCCAGATGAAACAGATGGGCACAATCATACGTGTGGCTCTAATCTTCTAGGGGTTACCAGTCACTGGTATTTCCCACTTGTGGCCTATTACCAAGATGAAGTGCGAGAACAGCAACGATTGGCCGCTCTGCATACGGGAAGTGAGTTTCTGGATATGGTCGCCGAGATTTCCGTTCAAAGTGGCAAGAATGGGTGCTCTAATGATCCTGGACGTTATGGTGCCTCGATCTTTGACGATTCACCGCATAAGTTGGCCGGGCATCTCACTGATGCCGGGCACGGATATTATGGTAGGCGTATTGCCGAAACTTATCGCTAAGGCATCCAAATGGGTCAACAGGCAGGCGATGGAAATAGCCATTAATCCCTGTCTATGACTTTTACTAGAAGAGACGACAATTTCGTCATTGACACAGAAAAAACGACATTATGACTCCTGAGTTTGTATTCACACTGGTCCAGAACTATCCGCTCACGACGCCGCTGGTTCATCTAACCGGTACATTGCGTTTAGACAACTTCTTGGACAGAACCTTGAATGCATGGCCGAGCATTCAACAAGTATTTCAATTATTCTAGAAGTACGCCTTCAAGAGCCATTTAACGTAGCTGTACAAATTCCTAGCTGTAAGTCCTAAAAAGACTTCAATCCGAGACGTATTACTGAGATGTGAATTCAAAGAAGGAGCTAATCTAGATGGCTGGCACTATCACCAACGCCTCGAAAAATGACAATAACTCAACTTGTTTGGCGGAATTGCCGGGACCCAAGGTTTACCCGTTTGTCGGAACTGCATATTCGGTTGACCCTAATAACATTGTACAATCCGCAACTAAGCTTGCTAAAGAACATGGGCGATTTTATCGACAGGTAATCCCTGGGACAGAGCCTTTCTATGTAGTGAGCTCCTTCGCACTGGTGGATGAACTATCGGATGAATCCCGATTCCATAAATTAGTCCACCCTGCTCTGCAAGTAGTGCGTAATTTTGCGGGGAATGGACTGTTTACTTCTGAATTTGATGATCCGGAGTGGGGCAAGGCCCACCGTATTCTCATGCCAGCCTTCAACCCGTTAGCGTTGCGAAGTATGTATGGTCAAATGACGGACATTGCGGACCAGTTAATGCTTAAGTGGTCCAGAAATTCTTCAGGAGCGGCAGTTGACGTTGCTAATGATTTCACTCGTTTGACTCTCGATACAATCGCACTATGCTCGTTCAGCTATCGGTTTAACTCGTTTTACACCGAAGGTTTCCACCCGTTTGTCAATGCAATGGCAAGAGGCCTACATCATGCAGGCCGAAAAGCGCACGCACTTGAAATTCAAAAAAAGCTTGACTTTATTGGTCAACACCGGTTCCAAGGGGACATTAAAACCATGGAAAATACGGTGGATGAGCTGATTTCAGAACGGCGTCGGAATCCCAGCGCTGAGGGTGATGAAGATGTTCTCGACGTGATGATGAACGCTGAAGATCCGTCGACCGGTGAAAAGCTAAGCGATGAGAATCTCCGTTACCAGCTCATTACTTTTCTGATTGCAGGCCACGAGACTACCTCAGGACTTTTAAGTTTTGTGGTGTATGAGTTAATCAAGAATCCGGAAGTCCTTAAGAAGGCTCGAAAATTAACAGACAAGGTTTTGAATGGTCGCTTTCCTAAGTATGAAGATCTTAAAAATCTGGGATACATAGACCAGATCTTACGTGAAGGCCTGCGACTATATCCGACGGCACCAGCATATGCTGTGACACCTTATAAAACCACCACAATCGGCGAAAATGGAGGAACGGCTGGCGAACCTGTAACTGTTAATCCAGGCGACACTCTTCTTGTCCTTTTGGGACACATGCATCGTGATCCGGCTGTGTGGGATAGCCCTGAGGAATTTAGACCGGAGAGGTTTGAATTTGAGAGTGCAAAGAAAATTCCCCACAACGCTTGGAAGCCGTTTGGCAACGGCGAGCGATCCTGCTTAGGCCGTGCATTCGCCATGCAGGAAGCGACAATGGTTCTTGCTTTAATTATCCAACACTTCGATCTTGAATTCGCTGATCCTTCATACGAACTGACCATGTTGGATGGACTCACTTCGAAACCGAAAGACCTATTGATCAACATCGCTCCGCGAGAAAAGTTCCCGTACCGGGGTCGAGGCGGGGAGTCTGAGACCGAAGCAGGTGGGTCGATTTCCGGCGAGGAAAAGTTTGACAAGGTTGCGGTTGCCGAGCCAAACGGGCATAAGCTGCGGCTATTCGTCGGATCCAATGCTGGGACTTCTCGGAATCATGCGAAAAAACTGGAAGCGTTCGCTAATTCGCAAGGTTTTGAAACGGAGGTGGCTGACCTCGATGATGCAGTTGATGACCTGCACTCTGGAGACGTAGTAATAATTGCTACCAGCTCTTATGAGGGATTGCCGCCGGAGAATGCGAAGTCTTTTTTCAAGTGGCTGACCACTGGGGACTGTCCTGACTTAGGTGAAGTAAGCTTTGCCGTAGTTGGTAGTGGTAATTCCGAATGGGCGGAAACGTTCCAACGCGTGCCGTCAGTCATCGATCAGGCTATGGAAGCGGCGGGGGCTAACCGGCTCGTCGATAGAGGAGCTGTAGATGTTCGCGGAGACTACCTCTCGGATTTCGCGGACTGGGAAAAGCAGCTTTGGCAGGCTATTGGAGATCATCTTTCGGTAGAAATTAACCGCCAAGACGAAGCGAATTCAGTTCAGATCCAGTACATGAGCGAAGGTCGAGCAGATGCCCTGTCGACCGATTCGGAGAGCGAGTTTTTTGAGGCCGAAGTTCAAAGAGTTGTCAGGCTTTCAACCGCCGCAGATGGACCGATCAATGATAAGTACCGGGTGGATATAGAGCTACCTCAAGAAGTTAATTATTCTACAGGTGACTATCTTGAAGTACTACCGCGAAATCCAGAAGTTTCAGTAAATCGCGTTTTGGATCGATTTAGGCTTTCAAGCGAAGCCCGCATAAAGCTGAACGGCAAATCTACGATTCTTCCAGTCGGCCAAGTGATGACTCTTACTGAACTGCTTACTAACTACGTTGAGCTTGCAACTCCAGTTAGTAAACAGCACATCGGCATCCTACAACGCAACTGTGTGTGCCCCCCGGAAAAGAAGGAATTGGAAATGCTCCTTGAGCCGGCCACTTATGCTCAGTTGTTGAGGAATAGGACCTCATTGATAGACCTCCTCGAGAAGTATTCATCAATTGATTTGAGCTTTGAAGAGTATTTGTCCCTCCTTGAGCCACTGAAGCCCCGCCGCTACTCTATTTCCTCCTCCTCTTTGGCGTCTACGAATCGGGTGTCCCTTACCTTCTCTAGGCTAGAGTCTCCAGCTTGGTCTGGAAGTGGAGTTTTTTCCGGTGTTGCCTCTAACTATCTAGCTGGACTAAAACCAGGGGCAAAGGTTTGCGTTTCCGTTGTTGGTGGAAACCCCCATTTCCGCGCCGATGACGTGGACAAACCAGTGGTGATGATTGGTGCGGGTACAGGGATCGCACCTTTAAGGGCGTTTATCGAGGAACGCGCGATTCAATCACGGAATAGTAGGCGTGCTGTGGAACCTGTACTACTCTTTTTCGGATGCCACGGACCAGATTCGGATTACTTGTATCGGGAAGAATTGGAAGTCTGGGAGAAAGACGGTCTAGTCGACGTTAGGACAGCCTTTTCTAGGCATCCAGAAATGAATTCTTCCCAAAATGAGGTGAAGTACGTCCAAGACAAAGTATACGAGAATCGTCACGAGGTAATGGACTATATTTCCAGGGGCGCGAGGGTCCTAGTTTGCGGAGATGCGACCAAGGTTGCGCCCTCGGTGCGTGAAGTCATGCGAACGATTGTTGGGGAACATCTCAACCTAGATGAAAGCGCTGCCGCCGCTGCAGTTGGAAAGATGGAACGAGAATCGTTTACCTATGTCACTGATGCATTTTCATAAAATTGCAACTAGGTAATTTAAGCCGTGAAAGGAAAACAATGTCAAAATACACACTGCAACCTAACACTCAGCATGGTGTTCCTAGGAAGGAAGTTGTTCGTCAGTTCCTTTACTTTCTTAACGTCATTCGGAAAAACAACATCTTTGAGTTCGGTTCGGCGCGGGAGGTAAGGTCCGACTTTGAGACTATTCGAAGGTTTGGGACGTTGGAAAGTGGCGCATTGGCGAATACCGCACGCCGTCACCCTGAACGTCTGGGCCTAGTTGATGATGACGGCGAGCTAACGTTTGGTGAGTGCTTCGAGCAAGTGACTCGACTAGCAACCGGACTTCTCAAAAACGGTGTGGAGGACGGAAGCAATGTAGCCGTCATGGCACTAAACGGGCGTGCTGCAATATTTCCGCTTTGCGCACGTCAGATGGCTGGCTACCATATTTTCATGATTAACGCCAACAGCTCTGGCCCCCAGATCGAGCGCGTGCTTGAGTTCCATGAAGTTAAAACCCTCATCGTGGACCAATGTTTCTACGAAAGGCTTACGGAGACTACTAAGAAGACGTGTCAGATCATTATTGGTCACGTGGAGGATAGCTCCTCCCTCCCTGAGGATGTCCTTACTATGGAGGGAATCATAGAAGCCGGCAGTCCTAATTTGAGCCTCCTGCCCAAAAAGCCTACGAAGTCTCAGCATGTCGTGATGACCTCGGGTACCACAGGAATGCCGAAGGGAGTTGTACGCCGTCAGCTTAAGTCGCCTCAGGGTATTGGACCGGTTTTGGACGCTATCCCATGGCGCCGAGATATGTCTGTCCTTCTTACAGGCGTACTATTTCACTTCTACGGCTGGGGTAATATGCTGTTGTGCTTATTTACCGGTTCGACGATAATTACTCAACGCAATTTCGATTCAGCGAAAGCACTTGAACAAGTGGAACGGTATGGTGTGGATGCGTGGATCAGCTCCGCCTCTCGGCTTCGCGGGATGATAGGTTATTTGGATAAGAACGGTATTGACCGCGTGCCTGGCCTTGAGTTTGTAACGTCCTCGGGTAGCCCCCTCACCCCTTACGAGGTGCAAAAGGTAAATCAAAAGTTCGGCCCCATTTTCCACAATTGCTACGGTTCCACTGAAACTTCTGGTCTTGCGATTTCTGCAGCCGAAGACTTGGCGGCAGACCCAACGTTGACTGGTACTATTCACCCAGGCTCAATGATTGAGATACGAAACGATGACGGTCAAGTGGTTCCCGACGGCGAAGTAGGGGAGATTTTCGCCGGTGCCTACGACATGTTTGCCGGATATACCGATCCATCAATTGATATTAAAACTCAAAATGGGCTACTGCGTATGGGTGATCGCGGCTATAAGAAGGGAAATAAGCTATACGTGGGCGGGCGTGCGGACGACCTAGTAATTACGCAGTATGGTGAGAAGATTTTCCCTTCTGAGCTAGAGGACTTACTGATCCGAGACAGTCGTGTCGCAGAGGTACATGTACACGGCGTTCAAGATCCTGACTTTGGCCAGGCTCTCCGTGCCTACATCATTCGGGAAGACGGCGTGAGTTCGGAGGAGCTTACAGAAGATGAAGTTCGCCGGCTAGTCCGCGAAGGCTTGTCCGACGCGCACACTCCTCGCGACGTGTTTTTCGTTACTGATCTTCCTCGCAACCCAATGGGTAAGGTTATACGCCCTGAGCTTCCTGGCGAGTCGACAGCCTAGAGAGTTCGATTCGTCTGTGTAGGATGAGATTTTCTAAGCCGATTCTCTCCTCTGCTTGCCTCCTGATATGAACCGGCCCCAAAAGTTGGACTGGTTTAATTCTAGGTGGTTAGACGTTCAAGGGCTTGATTCCGATAGTGCATCGGGGTCAGGCCCTTTAGTCGTTGTTGGATGGGTTCGGTTTTGTACCACTGGATGTAATCTTCGATAGCATGGGTGAGTTCCTCGACGTTGCTAAAATCCTCTCCGTGGTACATATCGGTTTTAAGTGTCCGAAAAAGTTGACCATTACTGCGTTGTCGTCACAGTTGGCTTTACGCGACACTGACTGAACACCGCCGTTGTCGTGAGTCAAAGTACGCCAGGTCGACTGCTGGTATTGGAAGCCTGGGTAGGTGTGCATCATCCACCCAGCCTTCGGCGCACAGGCCGCAATCGCTTTTGTCAATGATTTTGACGATAAACGCTATCGACAGTGATTTAGACACGGTGTGAGGGACAATGGGACGGTCGATGAGATCCATTACTGGGGACAAATACACTTTGCGGCCTGCAGTCCTAAACTCGGTAACGTCGCTAACAAAGATGGTGTAGGGCTTGTCTGGAGTGAACTTGCAGTCAAACTTTTTGCCAGCAATGCGACGGATGGTTCCTGCGTAGGAAGTAAAGGGCTTGCGCTGACGGATTTTGGTCCGAAGGCCCATCTGGCGAATGAGCTTGTAGACGAGTTTGTGGTTGACCAGCCAGCCTTTATTACGCAAGTCCGGCAACACTTGCCGGTGGCCGTAGCGATGCTTGTTGCGCCCGATGCTTCCTAGGATTGTTTGCTTTACCGCAGCATGCTTATCTGGCTTTTCGAGTCGCTTTTGATCGTAGAAGAATGTCGCCCGTGGCATACCTGCCGCTGCTAGGAGGTCTTCCAAGCGGTGTGGCGGCTTGGGGTTAACGATCGCCTGTTTTTCAGGAGTGTCCCTGGTTTCTCAAGTACCGCAATTTTTTTTAGATAGGCATTATCGGTTCGCAACTGGTCGTATTCGCGAGGCAATTTGTCTCCTTCAGTAAGCATCTTCGGGTTAGCTGCGCCTTTAGGCCTACCCTTCGGCTTGGGCTTTAACGCTTCATCACCGCCTTTTCGCCATTTCCGCGGCCGATCTCTGACCACCTGATCTGGCGACAGGCCAAACTCACGGACAAGATTGTACTTTGTCTCGCCGGCGAGGTGGCGTTGGACAACTTCTTTTTGACCTCGAAGGAGTACTGCTGCTTTGAGGGCTTTTCACAAGACACAGCTTGTCATGGAGCAAGAACCGACGAAACAAAACACGGACTAGATCAACGCGAACACCAACTTGATGAGCTGCAGCCCAGTAACCATAACTCTTCGCGAAACGGGCCACCAATTCTCCCGCTGCCTAACTGACAATAAACTACGTGCGCGAATACAACTGCTCCCCACTAGAGTAGGTAATTAATTTCTCAGGTCAACTAATGAGGCGCAGTACAATACGGGGAGGGCTGAGGGGCTTCAGTTGGTAGTACTTCTGAAGGCCGGGGTGGTGAAAAGTTATATAGCGGGGGCGCTCTACATCCAGCTAAAACTACGATCAATCTAGCAAGTTTCTCAAATTTTCGAGATGCCCCCAAGATTAACCAGAGCGACTAAACTACTCTTCTTCAACATAACTGAATGGGGACCGTTCCTCGACGGGGATTCGGTGGATTCCTTTTTCGACTGCTACCCACTGGTTGTTATATTGAACAATTAATTGCTTAAAAACTATTTTGATACCGTACTCATATCACTATATGAGAAAGCCTGGAGGCTTGGGGTTAAGTATCAATCAACGCCGAAGCAAGTTGCTACTCTGAAGATCCCTAAAATGCCCGCACCCCCAAACGTTCTATCTTCGTTGTTTTGTGACGAAGAGGGCTGCCGTTTTTGAGAAGAACGCCCTTTTTGTGTTTAGCTCAGCTACTTCTTTACTGGGCATGTCAAGTTTGGAGGAGTGCTCGTCAGTATCCAAGTCCCGCTAACTTGGCCGTCCATCACTCGAGGATGACCTCTGACACCCGAGTTGGTTGATTGGCGTAGACATCGGGAAGCTAGGCACCGTAAAATCCTCTCTCGCCTAGCTACACGAAGGCCGTGGCCGTATTAACGCGTCTTGTAAAAAGTTATTGCGACCAAGAGGTCTCCGTCAGACGCATGAACGACCAAATAACCGCGCTCGGTGTTTACAATCTGAGGAAATCACGAGCCTCCGAACTACCTAAGGCCCGAATTTCTCGACTACCTGGGCCAGAAGCCACTGAAATTTTCAACTGCTCCGCTCGGGCAGGAGGTTAGCGAACCTTGCGGGCGATTTCTTGTGCCATGTGTTGTTGGCCTAATGCGGTGGGATGAGCGATTAGATTGCCCTCGGGAAGCCCGTGGAAGTTGGAGTTTCGTTGATCCGGCGGTTTGCACCAACCTTCATCGTCATTTGGGGGGCTGATGTAAGTCGTGTGTGACTCCAAAGCTGCTTGTTTAAGCGTATAGTTCACCTTAGTGAGAAAGCTTTCAATGTATCGTCGATCGCTTAGAGAGAGAAAGCCACTTTCTGGGCAAATGGGCTCTGAGGTCGCGGCGGTGTAATAACCTGTGAAGAATATTTGGGCCGCCGGTGCGCGTCTCTTTACATCGTTGGCTATATCGATCATTCGCTGTTTAAGATTCCTGCCAGTGAAATCGGGGTTGTAGATACTTCCATCTGTTACAGGCTCGGCGAGGGGCGCGCACTCGGGCAGTCCGGGAATTTGAACGTGGGGTGCGCAACTAGCAAAAAGGGCGGCTAAGCCTGCGTCGTTTCCCCCGAGACTAATGGTGACTATTTTTGTGTCGGGGGTGAGATGTTGCTTCTGAGGACTTGGAGCGGTGAGCGGCAGAGTGTGATGTTGAGGGTTGTCATATTGGTAGGTAAACGCCCAAGCGCAGGTGGCATCGTCGAGCTGGAGGTTGAGGAGCTCAGCTAGTCGGTGGGGGTAGTTGTCTCGGTCTCTGACGCAGGCCGGGGTGCTCCCCGGAGCAGGCCGTGTGATTGTGCCCGTGGAGGCGTAGGAGTCCCCGAGTGCTACGTATTTGTCTCCTGGTCGGAGGGCTTGAGCGGAGGGTGCTAGGGCCGTGGTTGTAAGTATTGCGGTTAAAAGTGCGGCAGTGATTTTTTGGGCGTGCAAGAGTCTATCCAATGTACCAGGGAAGAAAAGCCTAGGCCTTTGATTGTTTACTCGGAACTGGCGGCATGGGGCTATTTTGCAATGTTTCGCCCAATGAACCGGCCATATTCGTGTGTGCCGTGGGCATTGAGGTGGAAAGGCAGGTTTCCTGGTGCTGGTGGCATGATGTCGACGAGATTTACCCACCATCGGTCTGGGGAGCAGGCGTCGTGTCCTTGGGACATCGGCCATGCGTCGAGGAAGGTAGCGTTGTTTTTTTGCGTGACTTCACGGAGTGTGTTTTGGAGGCGCTGTTCGGTGCCAGCGGTACTACCGGCTGGGATGGGTAGTGGGTTTGATGACCCCAAGCCACTGTTGTAGCAGGACATGTTATTGAAAGATACATGTGGGTAGCCGACAACAATGACTTTAGCATTTGGTGAATGGTGATGTGCTACGCTAATGGCGTTACGCAGACCGCTTCGGATTGCGCGTTCCGAAGCAGCAACATCAGACCCGTATGGGTATGTATCGTTGGCGCCTGCGACAATGACTACGTTTTTGGTCTGTGGGTTGAGATCGCCGCGTTGTGCTGCAGTTCGAAGCGCGTCTTCAATGTGTATACCGCCAGTTGCGAAAGAGGCGCCTGCGCATTGGTACTGATCGACGTGGGCGCCCCCAGAAGCGATGGCTATTTCATTGGCAATGGAGCCGTCGGTGACGCAGCCTACTCCAGTATTTGTCTTGACTTTGGCTTTATTTTGCAAGAAATCGGTGAGCGTTGGGTTTGCTACCACGCTGTCTCCGGTGAGGACAGTGTTGCCTGGTACTGCGGCTGTTGCAGTGATATTTCCGGCCATGAGAGCTGCGGCTGCGATGGAAGTTGCAACCATTTTAGTGTGGAGTCGCATTCTTAGGTTCTTCCTGGGATTGTCGTCTCGTTAACGCTTTTGAAGTTCGCTGGTGATGATTCTGGCCATTCCGTCGTGTCCGATATCTGTCGGGTGCATAGGCATGACGGAAGGTGCTGCTTGAGTTTTCAACGCTACAGTCCAACGCTGAGTGGCGTCAGGTTGGCAAGTGTCGTGGGTCTTGGCTTGGTCATAGAGGTTGATGAAGTTGGCTCCTAAAACTTGTGCTGCGCGTCCGATTTCACGGTTGAATTCGGCTTCCGCATTAGTAGCACCTGGGAAGGAGATAGGCACAACTCTGATGCCATCGTTAATCGCGCACAGCGTGTCATTTACAGTCATTGGCAGGTAGTTGACCATAGTGATCCGCGCTTTGGGGGCAACTCGGCGGATTTTGTCGAACTCTGAGCTGAGTAGCGCTCGATAGTTGGATCCTTTGGGAATGTTTGGGAGGGTGGAGTTGGCTAGGGCATCTATATGAGTGTCTGGCTGAAGTCCTCCGTACATGAAGACGACTTCTTTAGTGTGGTACCGGTACGAATCGCGTCATTTACGTAGGCGTCCACCCAGTAGCTGGTTCCGTTGCAGGAGTAATCTGCGAGGGTGTAGTGGAAGTTATCGGCGGTTTGATGTGCCCAGTTCCGTTTGTCATTAAAGCAGGGGTGGATTTGGATGTAGGGCTTGTAGATGCGCGGCTACCAGGTGCTCCGCCGTTGGCGGTAAAAGAATCACCGAAGGTTACCATTTCCTGCCCTTGGCTTGCGTTGGCAGTTTGGGTGAGGGAGAAACTCGCGGTGAGGGCGATGAAGCCGGCAGTTATCCTGTTTTATATTTTTCATGGTCTTAGGGATCGGGAACAATAGGAGTGTGTGAGGTTTGCTCATCACCCTGACAAACGTAGTGCTTATACAGAGAAAATCCAATTCTGAGGGGCGGTAATTCCTGTTATGGGGGTGAAAATTGGTAGCCGTGTGAGTTTAGAGGCTCTTGAATCCGAGTCTGTGAAAGTATCATTTTTCCGTTTGTGACAAGTGCGAGTTTCCCAGCCTAAGTGTTTTGAAACAGTAACGCGTGAATAGGCGCTGATGCACCGGTGTATATTTAACTAGCAGAGGGAATAGGTGCAGCGGGAGTGCGCGAACTCTATGAAATACTGCAACGTCGCGTATAGAAAACCGGTTTTCCGCTGACTTGCAACCGTCGTCCGAAACGATGGCCGTACGGCCACTGACAGCCAGTCAGAGGAGGGGGACTTAAAGAGCGGCTCAAACGCATCGCATTGGGGAGAAGATCGACAGGGAAGACTGTCCGAATGGTGCCTCCCCTCGAAAACGCGATTGTCTAACGACTTGATCCAGTTCGACATGAAGTAGAGTTTTGGAAAAGAAAACTGGTTAAAGTCGACAATCTTCTACGTCCATGCTGTACTAACCGATTGCTTCGCTTTTCATAAGATCTGAAAGAACCTATGGCCTAGCAATAGGCGCCCAACCTGTAGCACGCCAATCAAGAGGACGTTTTCCCTAAAACTAGATGATAAAAGATTGCGGGTGGGAACGGACTTATAAGTCCGTTCCCACCCGCAATCTTTTGGAAGGCGCATGATCTTTTGGAAGGCGCATGCCTAAACTAGTGCCGTGCTGCAGGAGCTTTCAATATCACTAGCATGTAGTAGGGTGCCGAGTGTTAAATGGGGGGTTAACCGCCCAAAACACTGCCTAGTGCGCTGAGATCCAGTTCGGAAGCCTGAAAGTCGTTCAGTAGCTCGGAAGAGCCAGTCTTGTTGAGGAAATTCGAGGAACCCAAGTCGCCGAAAGAGGAACCGCCAACCTCAAGGTTAACCTCTTCTGGGTAAGTCGGAGACGACATTGGTGGAAGCTCCGGGAGGTTTACTTCCGGCAAAGATATGTTCGGGAGCTTAATTTCTGGGAATTTTCCTCCAGAAATGTGAACTAGAAGGTCTTTAATGGGACCAGAAACGATTTCGTTGATTTGAAGCAGTACGGCCATAGCCATTCCTTCAATCGTGGGGATAGTACTGGGTGGTACGTTCACAGGTGTTACAAAAGGGTGCAACAGTTACGTCTCATATGTTTTTGCGTCAGTACAGGTTCCGAGAAGCTACGTGGCTGCTTCTTAGTGGCATTCAAGCCGGACATAGGTGTTGGATCTGGATGGGGGCATTGGCCTGTCGCTTGGCATCAAATAATCATTAAATAAACAATCCTTAAATTATTCGTTTACCGGGGTTTTGGGGAGTTGTAAATCCTGCGTAACTAGCCCAATCTAGAGCCGAGTTCGTCGCTCCATAAGCTTGCGTGGGTTGTGATCCGCGACTATACAGGGGCCCATGTTCGCTATTGAGAATCCAAGCACAGGCAAGAGTGAAGACAAGTTTGAACGCATCGAT
This sequence comes from Corynebacterium nasorum, assembly GCF_032821635.1. NCBI lineage: Bacteria > Bacillati > Actinomycetota > Actinomycetes > Mycobacteriales > Corynebacteriaceae > Corynebacterium > Corynebacterium nasorum. The sequence continues at coordinate 13,564 of NZ_JAVBIE010000010.1, forward strand.
GATTCGCAGCGCGATGACATCCTAGACCGTTCCACCGCGGCCTACGATGCATGGCGTAGTACTCGCATTGAGGAGCGTGCCGCGGTTTTGTCCCGCGCTGCGGACCTTTATGAAGAGCGCATCGATGAGTTGGCAGATCACATCGGTCGTGAAATGGGCAAGCTGACCCGTTGGGCAAAGGCCGAAGTGCAGATTGTTGCCGATATCTATCGCTACTATGCCGAGCATGCGCACGAGCTGCTCGCAGATGAGTACCTGCCGGCTCAGAACGCGCACAAGACCGTGGTACGCAAGGAGCCGATTGGCCCATTGTTGGGCATTATGCCGTGGAACTTCCCGTACTACCAGGTAGCCCGCTTCGCAGCTCCTAACCTGTTGCTGGGTAACACCATCGTGCTCAAGCACGCTTCCATCTGCCCGCTGTCTTCCCAGGCATGTCAGGACATCTTGGAAGAAGCTGGTCTGCCGAAGGATGCGTATATCAACATTTATGCTTCCGGTTCCCAGATGGATGCTTTTGTAGCGGATAAGCGCATCAAGGGCGTTTCTTTGACCGGCTCCGAGGGTGCAGGCTCTGCCGTTGCTAAGACCGCTGGCGAAAATTACAAGAAGTCCGTGCTGGAGCTGGGTGGCAATGACCCATTCCTGGTTATCGATGATGAGAATCTGGAGTGGGTACTGGATCAGTACAACCTGATTCGCATGTATAACACCGGCCAGGCCTGCAATGCGCCGAAGCGCCTTATCGTTCTAGAGGACTTCTATGACCGCACTGTGGAGTACCTGGAAAAGAAGATCGGGGACATGAAGGTCGGCACTTATGACGACGAGAATGCCGATATCGGTCCGCTTTCGTCTATTGACGCTCGCGATGAGATTGTGGAGCGCCTCGAAAAGGCTGCGGCCAACGGCGACGCCAAGATTCGCGTAGGGGGTAAGAAGATCGATCGCGAGGGCGCCTACATGGAGCCTGCACTGCTTACCGACGTCGACCCATCCGCCGACGTAGGCTGCAACGAGATCTTCGGCCCAGTGGCGATTGTGTACAAGGCCAAGGACGTCGAAGAGGCCATCGAGATTGCCAATAACTCTGAGTACGGTCTGTCTAGCTCCGTGTGGGGCACTGACTTGGATGCTGCGTTTGAAGTAGCCAACCAGCTCAACGATGGCATGACGTTTGTTAACGAGGCGTCGGTAACCGCAGCAGGCCTGCCATTCGGCGGCGTGAATCGCTCCGGCTATGGCCGCGAGTTGGCGCGCTGGGGCGTAGGCGAGTTCGTCAACGAGCACCTGTACCGCGTGAGCGGACAGGATAATCCGGGTAATTCCCCGGCAATGTAGCGGCGTGTCTGTCTAGCGTAAGTCTCAAGTTCAACTTAAACTTGAGTGCACGATAGACAGCTCACGCCGTAGGCATCGGTCCGGGGGAGGGGAACCCTCGGAAAGGTACCGCGGCAAATCTTCAAGGACGTTTACCTATGCGCAAAAGCACTTCCCCGAGCAAGGCTCGCAAGGGCCTTGCTGTGGCCGCAGTACCTACCGCCATCGCCGTGGGTTTGGCCCTGCTGCCAAACGCCACCGCACAATCTTCTGTAGGCGATCTCTCTTCCGCAATCGGCGGCGATTCCAGCCTGTCCGATCATTTCGCACCGAAGGATCCACCCGCCCGCACCCCGCTGAACACCGAATACCCGGATGTTAAGGGCCTGCCGGAGGGCGTGAAGATCAACCGCGTGGAGTACCTAACCAACCGCCACTTGATGGTCTACATCAAGTCTGCGGCGATGCCGGACAAAGAGCAGAAGGTGCAAATCCAGCTCGCCCGTGACTGGTACTCCCACCCAGAAAAGAAGTTCCCAGAGGTATGGGCACTGGATGGCCTGCGTGCGCGTGACGATGAGTCCGGCTGGACCATTGAAACTAATATTTTGAACCAGTACGCCGACCGCAACGTCAACCTGATCATGCCGGTAGGCGGCGAGTCTTCCTTCTACTCGGACTGGGAGCAAGCAGACCGCGGTAAGCACTATATGTGGGAGACCTTCCTGACCAAGGAATTGATCCCGATCCTGGACAATGAGTACCGCTCCAACCACAAGCGCGCGGTAACCGGCCTGTCCATGGGCGGTACTGCCGCGATGAACCTGGCTGAGCGCAACCCGCACCTGTTTAGCTTCGTGGGTTCTTTCTCCGGCTACCTCGATACCACTACGCGTGGCATGCCGGAAGCCATCATGGCTTCGCAGCGCGATGCCGGCGGTTATGATTCCCGCAAGATGTGGGGCCAGCCGGGCTCCCAAAACTGGATCGACCATGATCCAAAGCTGGGCATTGAAAACCTGAAGGACATGAAGGTATATGTCTCCGCAGGTTCGGGCAAGGATGACTTTGGCAACGCCAACTCCGTGGCTAAGGGCCAGGCAAACCTCGCTGGCATGGGCTTGGAGGTCATCTCCCGTATGTCCACCCAGACCTATGTTGATTATGCGAAGCGCGCCAAGATTGACCCTGTGGTTAAGTTCCGCCCATCCGGCGTGCACAGCTGGGAATACTGGCAGTTTGAGATGCAGCAGGCATGGCCATACATCGCAGATGCATTGCAGATGGACAAGGCCGACCGCGGTGCGGACTGTGAGGCAATCGGAGCCATCGCTAAGGAGACCAAGAGCGGCGTTATTGGCTCTTGCTTGAATAATGAGTACGACGTCGCTAAGAAGGGCAAGGCCCAGGACTTCGAGTCTGGCACCGCTTACTGGTCCCCAGACACCGGTGCGCATGCCCTCTTCGGCCGCATTGGTGCTCGCTACGCCGAAATCGGCGGACCAACCTCCTGGCTTGGCTTCCCGAAGACCGGCGAGTCCAAGACGCCAGATGGCAAGGGCCGCTTCGTGCACTTTGAGCACGGCTCCATCTACTGGTCCGCGGAGACTGGCGCTTGGGAGATTACCGGCGATATGTTCCAGGCTTGGGGCAAGAATGGCTACGAAAAGGGCGACCTGAAGTACCCGACCGGCTCGGTAAAGAAGGTCGGTGAGGGCTACATGCAGGAATTCCAGGACGGAATCCTTACCCGTAACCCGGATGGCTCCAACCAGGTAGTACACGGTGCTATCGGCGCCAAATACAAGGACATGGGCGGCGCGGAGTCTGCGCTCGGCTTCCCGACGTCCGGAGAGAACGCCGTCAATGGCGGCTTCTTCCAGACCTTTGAAAAGGGCAGCATCTACTGGTCCCCGAAGACTGGTGCGCACTACATTCTGAAGAGCAAGATTATGGACCGCTGGGGCCAGGCTGGCTGGGAGCAGGGCGAGTTCGGCTGGCCTACCTCTGACTACTCCGAGATTGCCGCTGGTGGCTTGAGCCAGGAATTCCAGCACGGCAAGATCAGCGAGGTTCTGGGCCAGGTTCGGACCGAGAAGAAGTAGTCATGCGCAAGCTAGTAGTAGTGGGCGCGGCGCTGTGCTTGACCCTTGCGGGGTGCGGTTCTGCCACGGTGGATAGCGAACCTTCGCAAGAGACCGAGGTCGCGCCCCTCGAGCGGGAGTCGGAGGCCCCTACCTCTGCGGAAGAGACATCCTCTAAGTCGCAGGAAGACCGCGGTGCGCGTGAGATCTCTGAAATTCCCACCGCCGAGCTGCCGGAATCGGAAGCCAAGTACCTAGGCAGGCTAAAAGACGCCGGCGTCAACGTCGATGGCGTAGAAGATCAGCTCCTCGGCGCGGGCAAAGCAGCCTGTGATGAGAATGATGTCACCCTCTCTGCGGTCGCCGGCCAGCTTGTTGAGCAACAGCGCACCACGATGGGCTTTGAAGAGCTTTCTAAGCTGATTGCGGATTCCGCACGTACAGGGATTTGCTAGGTTCACCTGGTACAACTAATCCATGAGAAAAACCATTACCGTTGTCGCAGTCCTCGTCGTTTTAGCTGTTATCGGCGTGGGCGCGTCGCGTTACCTCAACCAGGGCACGGACTCCCCAGCTCCGCATTCCACGGAGCAGGCTGCGCCACCGCCGCAGCAGCCCGAGTGGTGCCCGCGCGTGGAGTTCATTTCCGCCCCGGGTACGTGGGAATCTGCGGCTGACGACGATCCCCTTAATCCTTCTGCCAATCCGCGCTCGTTCATGCTGTCTATTACGAAGCCATTGCAGGAGGCCTACGGGGAGGACGTGAAGGTATGGACCCTTCCTTATACCGCGCAGTTTAAAAACATCAATGCACAGCATGAAATGAGCTACGACGATTCCCGCAATGAGGGAACCGCCAAGATGAATGATGAGCTGCGCAGTGTGCATGAGAGCTGCCCGGCAACCAAATTCATTGTGAGTGGCTTTTCTCAGGGGGCGGTCATTGCAGGTGACGTTGCCGATGAGATCGGTGGCGGCCAGGGTGCAGTGCCGGCGGAAAGCATTGCAGGTGTGGCCCTTATTGCAGATGGTCGCCGCCAAAATGGCGTTGGCCAAAACCCAGGCCGCAAGGTCGGCGGCGTGGGTGCGGAAATTGCCCTCCAGCCGGTATCCGGTTTAGTTCAGCCCATCGTTCCGGGTGCGTCCATGCGTGGTGCGCGCCCGAATGGGTTCGGTAGCTTGGCGGATCGGACCTTCCAGATTTGTGCGCCCAATGATTCAGTCTGTGATGCCCCGCCAAACGTGTCTAATGCGCTGGAGCGCGCGCAGGGTTTGATTGCCGCGAATGGCGTCCATGCGCAGTACGCCTCTAATAGTGGTGTCATTGATGGCACGACGGCTAACCAGTGGGTAGTGGGCTGGGCCCGACAGCTTATCGACGCCGCGTAACAGCAATTCCCCACCCTCCGATAGTTTTATTAAAGAAACCATTCACTTAAGGAGATTCCATGGATCTGAAAGCGCAGATGGGGCAATTCCTAGCGCCCGAGTTCAGTTTGGCCCAGCTGGCAGAAAGGCTCTACCAGGCGGAGACTGACCCAGACCGTGTGGTTATGCGCCAGTGGATCTACGGTGAGGAAGAAACCTGCCGGGAGCTTAGCCGCGCGCAGGTCAATAAACGCATCAAGGTGGTGGCGGCGCGACTGCAGCAGGTAGCAGATCCGGGCACCCGCGTTGCCATCTTGGCTGGTAATTCACCGGAATACGTCTTTGGCTTCTTGGGTGCACTGTACGCGGGTATGGTGCCGATTCCGCTTTATGACCCCAATGAACCGGGCCACGCGGACCACTTGGAGGCGGTATTCGGTGATTGCGAACCGCCTATCGTGGTGACGAATCGTGTTTCTGCCGCCGCTGTGCGTAAGTACTTCTCTGCCCAGCGTGAGCGCCCGCGGATTATTTCCCTCGACGCTCTTCCTGATTCCTTGGCTGGTTCTTGGACACCCGTGGAGGGAAGCGCGGAGGACACCGCTTTCCTGCAGTACACGTCTGGGTCCACTCGGACCCCGGCCGGCGTGGAGCTCACCAACCGAGCGATTATCACCAATGTTGCGCAGATCTTCCAAGCACTGCAATTGCAGATGCCGGCTCGCATCGTCTCCTGGCTGCCAATGCACCACGATATGGGCATCATTTTGGCCGTATTCGTTACCATTTTGGGCTTGGACTTCGAGATGATGACCCCACGCGATTTCATCCAACACCCAGACCGCTGGATCCGGCGTTTGACCGCCGGCGAGCAAGCTACGTACTCCGCTATCCCCAACTTTGCGCTGGAACTGGCCGCGCGCCATGCCAAGGATGCTGATTTCTCGCACGTAGCAGGCATCATTATCGGCTCAGAGCCGGTAACGGAGGCGGCCGTGGATTCCTTCTTGAATGCCTTCAGCGTGGATCGTTCCGTGCTGCGCCCGTCCTATGGTCTGGCAGAGGCGGCGCTTATTGTATCTACCCCGCAAACCGACAAGCGCCCAGTCATCTCCCACTTCAATCGTGCCGAACTGGCCGCGGGACGCGCCATCATCGAGGATAAGTCCGACGCGACTGTGGCCTATGTGTCCAATGGGCAGTGCGTGCCGCATCAGCACCTTGCCATCGTGGACCCGGAAACGCGCGCTGAGGTCAAGGACGGCGTAATCGGTGAAATCTGGGTGCATGGTCCCAATATGGCTACTGGCTACCTCAATCGGCCTGAGGAAACCGCCGTGACCTTCCGCAATACCTTGGGTGAGCGCCAGCAGGACGGCCTGCCAGAAGACGATTACTGGATGGCAACCGGTGACCTAGCCGCCATCGTGGATGGTGAGCTTTATATCACTGGCCGCCTGAAGGACCTCATCGTCATCGCTGGGCGCAATCACTATCCGCAGGATATTGAAAGCACCGTACAAGCAGCGTCCACGCAGGTGCGACCGGACTCCGTTGCCGCCTTCTCTGTGGAAGGCAAGGATTCTGAATCTCTCGTATTGTTGGTGGAGCGCGCCGATGATGCGCAGCCGGCCGGCGATGCAGAGGCGTCCGCAGTCATCCGCACCGCCGTCACCTCGCATCATGGAATTACGCCAGATGACATCGTGTGGAAGGCCCCAGGGGAAATCAACCGTACTTCTTCCGGCAAGATTGCGCGCCGTGTAGCTAAGAAGAACTATGTAGGGATCTGATTTATCGCTAACAAAGTGACAAAATATAGCGATATATCCTCTTGCCATTTAATAACTTCTCGTAATGAAAGACCTTTTATGACCATCGAGCAACTGCGAGCATGGCTGCGTGACTGGGTCGCCCAGGCCACCGGTGTTTCCCCAGAAGAGATCCTAGATTCCAAGCCCCTGGAAAACTATGGTCTTTCTTCGCGGGATGCTGTAGTGCTATCTGGCGAACTGGAAAATCTACTCGGTACCCGCCTCGATGCCACCGTGGCATACGAGTACCCAACCATCGAATTGCTGGCAAATCGCCTGTTGAACGCTCCAACGCCTCAGCCTGAGGCGCACTCTCCTCGCATAGCGCATGGAGCCGATGCCGCGGTTATTGGTCTTTCGGGCCGCTTCCCGGGTGCAAAAAATGCCCAGGAATTCTGGTCCATGCTGGCCGAATCCCGCGCCGGAACAGGTCCACTGCCGGTAGGACGTTGGTCCGAGTACTCGGCGGACCCTGTAATGAGCGAGAAGATCACCCAGCAAAATACCGATGGTGGCTATATCGAGGATATTGCTTCCTTCGACGCTGAATTCTTTGGTCTTTCTCCACTCGAAGCCGCCAATATGGACCCCCAGCAGCGCATCCTGTTGGAGCTGGTGTGGGAAGCGCTAGAAAACGCTGGTGTTCCTGCCAACGAGCTGCGCGGCACGCAGACTGGTGTGTACATGGGCTCGACCAATAATGACTATGGCATGCTCATCGCCGCCGATTCTGCCGAGATGCATCCTTATGCGCTGACCGGTATTTCTTCGGCTGTGGTGGCCAATCGCATTTCCTATGCCCTGGATTTCCGCGGCCCTTCCATCAATGTGGATACGGCCTGCTCCTCCTCCCTCGTAGCCGTCAATCAGGCGGTGAAGGACTTGCGCACGGGAAGCGCGGACGTGGCGCTGGCCGGTGGCATAAATATCCTCGCCGCTCCCCACGCGTCGACGGCGTTTTCTGAATTGGGCGTTACCTCTCCGACGAGTGCCATTCACGCTTTTTCTGACGACGCCGATGGCATCGTGCGCGCCGATGCCGCTGGTGTCCTCGTCCTCAAGCGTTTGGAGGACGCGGAGGCGGACGGCGACGATATCTTGGCTGTCATTAAAGGCTCGGCCGTCAACTCCGATGGGCACTCCAATGGCTTGACCGCCCCGAATCCGGAGGCACAGGAGGATGTTCTCCGCCGAGCTTATGCCGATGCGGGCGTGAATCCGCAGGACGTGGACTATATCGAGGCCCACGGCACCGGCACCATCTTGGGCGATCCGATCGAAGCTTCCGCTTTGGGGCGGGTGCTCGGCGCCGGTCGTGGCGCGGATGCGCCGATTTTGCTGGGATCTGCCAAAACCAATATCGGCCACTCCGAATCCGCTGCGGGCGCGGTGGGCCTTATCAAGGTCATCCAGGCCATGCGCAATGATGTGATTCCGGCGAATATCAATTACTCGGCGCCGAACCGTTATATCGATTTCGAAGCAGAACGCCTGCAAGTAGTCGAGGACCCGCGCGAGTGGCCCGAATACTCCGGCCGCAAGGTCGCTGGCGTATCCGGTTTTGGCTTTGGTGGCACCAATGCGCACGTCGTGCTCACCGATTACCGCGGCACCCCGGCCGAGCGCGAGCCGCAGCTTTCCACCGACACGGTCGCGTTGCCGGTCTCTGGCCTCTTGCCATCGCGCCGGGCACGCGCTGCGGCCCTGTTGGCGGACTTCATTGAGGCGGAAAAGCCCGCGCTTGTCGACGTCGCCCGTACCGTCGCCCGCCGCAATCACTCCCGCTCTCGCGCCGTCGTGGTGGCTAGCTCCGCCGAGGAAGCAGTCAAGCGCCTGCGCCAGGTGGCCGAGGGCAAGGTTTCCGTGGGAATTGCCGCTGCGGATTCCCCGCAGGTGCCGGGTCCGGTATTTGTGTACTCCGGATTTGGCTCTCAGCACCGCAAGATGGCCAAGGACATGATTGCGCTCTCGCCACAGTTCAAGGCCCGCTTGGAAGAGCTAGATAAAATCGTGGACTTTGAGTCCGGGTGGTCCATCATGGACATTGTCAACGATGATGCGCAAACATATGACACCGAGACTGCTCAGGTAGCCATTACTGCTATCCAGATTGCAGTGACGGACTTGCTGGCCTCCTTTGGTGTGCGCCCTGCCGGTGTGATGGGCATGTCCATGGGCGAGATCGCAGCGGCCTATGCCGCGGGCGGTATTTCCGCCGAGGACGCTATGGTAATCGCCTGCCACCGCGCGCGGTTGATGGGTGAAGGTGAGGCGTCGCTAAGCGATGCCGAACAAGGAGCCATGGCCGTAGTTGAGCTCTCTGCCGAGGATATTGCCGCGCTTGATGGAAACATCGAGCCTGCCGTGTACACCGGTCCAGGAATGACCACCGTGGGCGGCCCGCGCCAAGAGGTGCTGGACTTGGTGGAAAAGCTCGATGGCGAGGGCAAATTCGCCCGCGCTCTCAATGTGAAGGCGGCCGGGCACACTTCGGCCGTAGACCCCATCCTGGGAGAGTTGCATGCTGCCATCGCAGGTATGGAAGCCAAGCCGCTGCACACCCCGCTATTTTCCTCCGTCGATAAGGGCACGGTCTATCGTCCTGGAACCACCGTGCATGATGAGGATTACTGGCTGCGCATGACCCGCCACTCGGTCTACCTGCAGGATGCCACCGAGGCAGCCTTCACTGCCGGGCACAACCAGCTGGTAGAAATCTCGCCAAACCCGGTTGCGCTCATGGGGCTCATGTCCACCGCCTTTGCGGTAGGCAAGGCCGATGCGCAACTGCTGTATGCCCTAAAGCGCAAGGTAGATCCCACCGAGTCTCTCCTCGACTTGCTCAGCAAGCTCTATGTCGCCGGCATGCCGGTGGACTTCGGTGCGGTCTTTGGCTCTGGCGCACGCGTAGAAGCCCCCTATACCCAGTTCAACCGCCAACGTTTCTGGACCAATGCCCGTCCATCGGCCGGCGTTTCTGGCCTGCCGGGCGCACGCGTTAACCTGCCCGAGGGCAAGGTTGCCTTCTCCACCAATGCGGACCAAGCGCCATCCGCCCTGGCCATCGTCGAGGCTGCGGCCGAGGCCGTCAAGCCAGGAGCACGCATCATCGCCACCGAGGAACACGCCGATTTGCCACCGCACGGCGAGGTCACCACGGTGGTAAATCAGTCCATCGGCGGTATGTCCGTGGCTGTCTACGCTGTTCGTGGTGCACAGACAGAGCTGGTGGCGGAAGGCTTTGCCTCCGCTTTGGATTTGGGTGCGGCGCCTATTCCAGGCGTGGCTGAGGTGCCCGAAAGCGCGCCTGCAGCGACGGAAGAAGTCGCTGCCGTGCGCTGGGATCCCACGGAGGAAACCGTGGAGGACCGCCTCGCGCTCATCGTTTCTGAGTCCATGGGCTATGACGTCTCTGACCTGCCGCGAGAGCTGCCGCTCATTGACTTGGGCTTGGATTCCCTGATGGGTATGCGCATTAAGAATCGCGTGGAAAATGACTTCCAGATTCCGCCGCTGCAGGTGCAGGCGCTGCGCGACGCCTCCCTGGCGGACGTCATTGCCATGGTGGAAGAGGCCGTAGCCGGCGGCAACGTAGATACCAGCGAGATTGCTTCCGAGGACACCCCTGCGCCAGAAGAAGATGAGCCGGGCCAGGGCGTGGGTGTTGCCCCGCGCGATGCCTCCGAGCGCATGGTCTTTGGCACGTGGGCTACCTTTACCGGCAAGGCCGCGGCGGGAGTGACCTCTGCACTGCCCAAGATAAGCGACGAGGTTGCTAGCAACATTGCCGAGCGCCTTACCGAACGTGCAGGCATCGAAGTCACTACCCAGCAGGTCCACGAGGCTGAGTCCTTGGAGAGCCTGGCTGACTTGGTCCGTGAGGGACTAGAGACCGAGGTAGAGGGCAATATCCGCGTGCTGCGCGAGGCCGACGGCCCCGCTGTATTCATGTTCCACCCAGCCGGTGGCACCACGGTGGTCTACCAGCCACTGACCCGCCGCCTGCCCGAGGATGTGGCTGTCTACGGAGTCGAGCGCATCGAGGGTTCGCTAGAGGAGCGAGCCAAGGTATATGTCGAGGACATCCTGCACTACGCTCGTGGCCGCAAGGTCGTGCTCGGCGGTTGGTCCTTTGGCGGCGCGCTGGCCTACGAGGTGGCCTACCAGTTGCACAAGCGCACCCAGGACTCGGTAGAGGTGGCGTTTATTGCGCTGCTAGATACCACCCAGCCATCCCACCCGGCCCCGGATACCCCGGAGGAAACCCGTGCTCGCTGGGAGCGCTACGCGGCCTTTGCCAAGAAGACCTACGGGCTGGATTTTGAACCCCCGTACGAGATGCTCGAGACCATGGGCGAGGATGCGCTCATGACCATGTTGGCGGAGTTCCTCGCTACTACCGACGCCTCCGAGCACGGCCTAGCCGCGGGCGTGCTAGAGCACCAGCGTGCCTCCTTTGTGGATAACCAGATTCTGGCCAAGATTGACTTCCACCGCTGGGCCGATGTGACCGTGCCGGTTCTGCTTTTCCGCTCCGAGCGCATGCATGACGGTGCGATTGAACTGGAGCCGCGCTACGCTGAGATTGACCCCGACGGAGGTTGGGGAGTTATCGTTAAGGATCTAGAAATTGTGCAGCTGCAAGGCGATCACCTTGCAGTACCGGACGAGCCGGCCATCGGCATCGTGGGCAAGCATATGAACGAATGGATCGAGGAGAAGGTACGTGGCGGCCAAGCAGACAACCGCTGAGAAACTCGCTGATCTGCGTGAGCGTCTGGATAAGGCGCAGGACCCAGGAAGTGAGCGCTCGCGCAAGCGCCGCGACGAGGCTGGACGCACCACGCCTCGCCAGCGCATCAATGAACTGCTAGATGAGGGTTCCTTCGTCGAGACTGGTTCTCTGGGCAAGACCCCTGGTGACCCTGAGGCCATCTATTCTGATGGCGTGGTCACCGGCTATGGCCGCATCTCCGGCCGCCCGGTGTGCATCTACGCTCACGATAAGACCGTCTACGGTGGCTCTGTCGGCGTGACCTTTGGCAAGAAGGTTACCGAGGTCATGGATATGGCCATTAAGATTGGCTGCCCTGTCATTGGCATTCAGGATTCCGGTGGTGCCCGTATCCAGGATGCGGTGACCTCGCTGGCCATGTACTCCGAGATCGCCCGCCGCCAGCTGCCGCTGTCCGGCCGCAGCCCGCAGATTTCCATCATGATGGGTAAGTCCGCTGGCGGCGCCGTCTATGCTCCTGTGACCACGGACTTTGTGATTGCCGTGGACCAGGAAGCGGAAATGTATGTCACTGGTCCCAACGTGATTCGTGAGGTCACCGGTGAGGACATTACTTCCGCCGAGCTGGGTGGAGCTCGCCAGCAGGAGCTCAACGGCAACGTTTCGGCCGTCGTTCCCTCTGAGGAAGACGCCTTCGACATGGTGCGCGATCTCTTGGACCACCTGCCGCTAACGTGCTTTGATGAGGCCCCGGAATTCACCGCGCCTTCCGACGCCGACGTGGCCGAAGACGAAGACCTCAGCTCCTTCATGCCGGATGACACCAATGCCGGCTACGACATGATGGATTTGTTGACCCAATTGGGCGATGACGAGGACATCATTGAAATTCAAGAGAACTTTGCGCCCAATATGATCACCGCCTTTGGACGCATCGATGGCAAGACGGTGGGATTTGTAGCCAATAATCCCATGCACCTTGCAGGCTGCATTGATGCGGACGCCGCCGATAAGGGTGCACGTTTTATCCGCATCTGCGATGCCTACAACATTCCGCTGGTCTTCGTGGTGGATACCCCGGGCTACCTACCAGGCGTAGAGCAAGAAAAGGTCGGCCTTATCCACCGCGGCGCCAAGTTTGCTTTCGCCGTGGTAGAAGCCACCGTGCCAAAGGTCTCGCTCATCGTGCGCAAGGCCTATGGCGGTGCTTATGCCGTGATGGGGTCGAAAAACCTGACCGGTGATATCAACTTGGCGTGGCCAACCGCACAGATCGCCGTTATGGGTGCCGCAGCCGCCGTGGTGATGATCGCCGGTAAGCAGCTAGACGCCGCCGAGACCCCTGAGCAGCGCGAGATGACCAAGAAGATGTTCATGGACTTCTACGATGAGACCATGACTGCTCCCTATGTTGCGGCTGAGCGCGGCTATTTGGACGCTATGATTCAGCCGAATCAATCCCGGTTGGCGCTCCGCCAAGCGCTGCGGCAGCTGGCAACGAAGCAGGAAAGCGATCTGCCGAAAAAGCACACCATTGCCCCGATGTAACGTCATGTGCTTGAATTAGCGATAGGAATATAAAGTCCCAATCCTAGTCAAGGAGTTATTTATGATTCTATCTAGCGCTGTGGATCTCATCAGCGAGATCATTGGTTTCGTAGCCGATATTCTCAATCAAGCAGGCGTACCGGTAAGCTCCAAGTAAAACGAGCAAAAAATAAGGAGGGTTCAACCCTCCTTATTTTTATTTGCGGGCGAAAAGCCGCCAGCCAAAGAAGAATAGTGCCGACATAACGGTTGCCACGATGAGGAAGCTCCAGTGTGGTAGCCGGCCATTGACCAGCATCCACAGGGCCATGCCGCCCACGATGGTGCTTAGCCAGACGACGCCGCCTTCCTTCCACTTGCCCTGCACCTTGGCGGCCAGGATGATAGCCCAGCCGATGAGCGCGCCGATGGCCCATGGCCAGAAAGCATCAACCCAGGTGGAAAAACTTAGTCCGCCGTGGGCGAGACGGGCGGCCACAGCAAAGAGCATCAAGGCGATGATATCGATGACGGGGGCGATTCTCATGCGTTTTCCTTTCGATTCAAGGCGGCGTAAGTAATGCCCTTGCGAGCATAGTGCCAGAAGTAGATTACCCAGCCAATGATGGTGATAAGGGCAAAGGAAATCAGCCGATAGATGATTGCCGCGCCGGTTGCATCCACCGCGGTCATACCGGTGGCAACCAGGGTGGCGATAATGGCGGCCTCTACCGTGCCCAGGCCGGCGGGCGTGACCTGGGCGGAGCCGGCCAGCTTGGCGGTAAGATACGCTAGCGCCACACCGGCCATAGTTGTGGTGTCTTCACCCGCATGCAGGGCAGGGAGGTGGCCGGTTACGGCCCAGACACAGCCCCACAGCGAGACCATATCGATAAGGCGGTTGGCTAGGGAGTAAAAGGAACCCCAAGCGAATTGGCGGCGGGTGAGGTGAACCTCTTCTAGATTCTTTACCTGGTCCACGATGGCTTCGCGCTTGGAGCCCTTAACGAGTTTCTGGCGGTTGAGCCAGCGAATGATGGTGTCTGGGTGATTGGTCAGCCAGAAAAGGCCGCCGGAAAGCGCCAGCATGAGCACCAGGGTGCCAATGAGGGACCACAATGCCATGTCGGCATTGAGGAAGAGCACGCCGCCCAAGCCGATGAGTACGAGCCACATGGTGGAAATGGCCGAAGACAGCACGAAGAACCACCCACAGAGCATGACGGAAGCGCCCCACGTGCGCTGCACGTAGAAGGTGAGGATGGCGGAAAAGGCCGGGCCCGCTGGAAGCGTGGTAGACCAAGCATTAGCCGCCAGCGTGAGGGCGGCCGTTTCTGAGGCTGGCACATGTACGCCGCCGGCGCGAATGAGCAGGCGCATAACCTCGCCCATGGCAAGGACTGCCACGATTGAGGCGATGACCACCAGTGCTACCGCAGCCGGGTCAGAATGAGACAGCCGCGAGAAGCCTTCGCGCAGGAAGTCCAACTCATCGCGGAAGACATAAATCAGGATAAACAGGACGATGAGCGAGGCGATAAGCCGCAGCCAGTTCTTCACTTATTTATCTCCTTCGAGGCGTTGTTTGAGCTCAGAGAAGGGAACAGTCTTGCCGCGGTGTCTAGCGCCACCAGTCAGAGCAGTGGTGGCGTGGCGCAGCCAGCTAGGTGCCCACCAGTTATCTTCGCGCAGCAGGTGCATGACAGCGGGGACAAGGAGCATGCGGACAATGGTGGCATCGATAAGCAGGGCAAAAATCATGCCATAAGCGATGTATTTCATCATCACGATATCGGAGAAGCCGAAAGCGCCACAGACCACAATCATGATGAGCGCCGCCGCAGTGATGATCCCACCCGTATGCGCGGTGCCGGCCGCAATGGCCTCATCGGTGGTGGAACCACGCCGTCGCGCCTCCACCATGCGGGAGACCAAGAAGACCTCATAGTCGGTGGACAGGCCGTAAACAATGGCGATGATAAGCACCAAAATGGGGCTCATGAGCGGGCCAGGGGTGAAGTTGAGGGCGCCCGAGCCAAGGCCAGCGACGAACATCAGGGTCAAAATGCCCAGCGTTGCCCCCAAGGTCAAAAGTGTCATCACGATCGCCTTGAGCGGGAGCACGAAGGAACCGAAGACCAACGCCATGAGCAGGAACGTGGCTAGCACCACGTAGAGTGCCATCCACGGCAGCTTATGGAAGAGCGCATCAAGGGATTCCACTTCCATGGCAGGCGTGCCTCCCACGTACAGGTTCACGCCCTCGGGTGCCTTTACTTGTTCCAGTTCGTGGACAATCTTCGCGTAATCATCGCGGTCTTTAATGCCGGCGGAAAGAACTGTCGTGCCGTCCTTGGTGGCTGTTGTCGGCGCCATGGGCTCGGTGAGGCCATTGAGGCCACGGACTTGCATGACGACGTCGACAAGCTGCTGGTTAGACGCATTTTCCACGACGAGCTTTACCGGCTCCGTGCGGAAGGTAGGGAATTCCTCATTGAACCTATCCTGCGCCACACGGGTTTCCTGGTTGGGCGGTAAGTAAGACTCGTTGATGCCGCCGAAGGTGATACTCATGATGGGCAGGGTAAGTGCGATAAGCAGGCCGCACACGGCGATGGTCAACCCGCGGGCATGGCGCATTGCCCAAAGCGGCAGCTTGTACCACCAGGTGTCTTCGATGGTGCGCGCCGTCCGAGAGGTGCGGCGCACAGACCAGGTATCGATCTTGGGGCCGAGCATGCCAAAAATTGAGGGCAGGACGGTGACCGAAAGCAGCGCTGCTAGACCCACGGCGGAAATGGAGCCATAAGCCACGGACTTCAGGAAGGCTTGCGGGAAGAGAAAGAGCCCCGAAAGTGCGACGGCGACCATGGCTGCCGAGAAAACCACCGTTTGGCCGGCAGTCGCGGTGGTGGTAGCAACGGCCTCCTCGGTGGAGCGACCCTTATCCAGCTCTTCGCGGAAGCGCGAGACCATAAAGAGACCGTAATCGATGGCTAGGCCGAGGCCCAGCAGCGTGACAACGGCCTGAGCAAAGACATTGACCTGGGAAAATCCCGCCAAGATGGACAGGATTCCCAAAGACCCCAGGATGGAGAGGCCGCCGACGATGAGCGGCATGCAGGCCGCAACGACGGAGCCAAAAACCACCAGCAGGAGGATGCCCACCAAGGGAAGCGCGGCCTTTTCGGCGCGGGAGATATCGTGGGACATGCCATTATCTAGGGCATCAGCAACTGCGGTAGCGCCCGCGATTTCCACTGGGGCGGAGGTATCCGTAAGCGCGCCTTGGATGGTGCGGAAATCCTTGAGTGTTTGCTCATCATCGCCTTTAAGACCGATGGCGGCGAAAGCTAGGGAGTGATCGTCATTGACTAGGTTGGGGTTCTTCGTATCGAAGTAGCTGGTCACCGAATCAATCTGCTCGGGATACTCTGCTTTCAGCTGCGCCAAGTGCTGCTTGGCGGCGTCGAAGTTCTCATCGGGGGAGTGGAAGAGCAAGATGACATCGCCGGAGTTATCGCGGCCGAATGTTTCCTCCTCGATCTGGGCCGCGCTTGTCGACGCCGCATTGGGATCCTCCCAGCCCTCTTGGCTCATGCGATCTTCGAGCTGCAAGCCAAAGCCCACGAAGAGCGCAAGGATGGCAGCGACAACGATGGCGGGGATAAGCCGGCGGTGCGCATAGGAAAAACGTCCCCATTTCTCAAACATTGGGGCAGCCTCCTAGCGGTTATTAAGCAGGGCCGCCAAGGGACGGAATGGCTGCAGCCATGCACCACCCTCGGGCAGGTTATCCAGATTCACGCGCGGTAGCGGTTCGCGGAATACGCCCTCGATGTCTTCTAGATCCACAAAATTGATATCCGCGTGGCCGACGGCCCAAGCGGCGTGCTCGTGGAATCCCAGGACCGTAACCGGAATCCCCGCGGCGATGAGCTCCTCCAAAGGCTCTTGGAAGTTTTGGCCATCGGCGGAGGCGACAATGACACCGGCCAGATCCGCACGAAGATTGTCGATGTGGTCGAGCATATCCGGATCTACGTCATCGTCTTCGTGGATCTTGGGCTTGGCAAAAACACCGAAACCCACGTTGCGGATGGCTTCTACCCATGGGCGAATGACATCTGCGCCGCCGGGGGTCACATTAGTAAAGACATCGGCGCGCGGTTCAGCATCAACGTCTTGAGCAAGATGTACCAGCCAGCGACCGATGGCGTCGAAGCGCGGGCGGTGTGCGGCGGTAGGCCGACCGCCCAGCAGGGAGCCTAGGCCCATGTCCATATTGGGTGCATCCCAGACAAGCAGATAGGTGCTCATTTATTTCTTCTCCCAGAGATACTCCGTAATCACGTGTTCTTTATCTAGGCCCTTGCCCTCAAACTTGGTGATGACCTGACGATCTACCAGCTGCGGGCACTCCGGCCATGGCCAGCCCTTGTAATCCAGGCTTGGTTCTACTTCAACTAGTTCATCGATCCACTCGGCATACCCGGCGTGGTCGGTAGCGACGTGCAGCACACCGCCCTTCTTTAACCGGGAGGCAAAAAGATTGAGGGTGCCCGACTGAATAATGCGGCGCTTGTGATGGCGCGCCTTTGGCCACGGATCCGGGAAGAAGACGCGGATTCCGTCGAGGGATTCCGGTTCAAACATGCGCATCAAGACTTCGATGCCATCGCCGCGGATCATGCGGATATTTTCGATACCCTCACGCTCAATCTGGCCGAGCAGCTTGGCAAGGCCTGGTTTGTAGAGCTCGACGGCGATGATGTTGGTATCGGCTTCTTTCGGTGCCATGGCAGCGGTGGAGGTGCCGGTACCGGAACCGATTTCCACGATCGTCTTGGCGCCGCTGCGGCCGAACCAGGAAGCGAGATCAATGACCTCGTCTTCCAGCACGCGTCCGAGCTCCGGCCAGCGCTTTTCGAAAAGTTCATGCTGGTTTTCGGTCAGCGTGCCGCGGCGGAAAGTGACGTTGCCTAGGCGCGGGTAGTCAAGCTCGTTGTGGAAAACGGCGTTGAAGTCGGTTTGTGGCGGGCGGCCAGGGGGCATTTCCCCAGCGCGGGTGTTTTGAGAATTATCTGTGCTATTCATTGCGGCCTATTTTCCCCTGCTTAGCCCCGCCAAGCAATACGCCGCGCCGAGGGATACATGTGGCGATGACATCCCGGATATAACCAGTGGGCCCAGTTGGGGGTGGTAGAAGATCGTTTCGAGGCGGAAAAGTGGGACAATGAACCCCCAGAAAGGGGGAGTGGAAAAGGCGATTTTTAACACATTACCTTCGTATGCGCTTGGTGAAGTTCTGGTTAACGTGGTGGATATAACCGGTGTAGCAAGTTCTGCGCAAATTATTCGGGCGAGCACGTTAATCTTGAGGTGGAAGGCACAGTTGGGGCTTTTCGCTCCAATTTTCACACCCACCCTCAGGAGAATTACTAATGACCGCCACTATCCCAGGGCTCGTCGGAGAGCTGCCGACTAAAAATGAAAAGCTTATCGGCTGGATTAGCGAGAATGTTGAGCTTTTCCAGCCGGACCAGGTGGTCTTTGTAGACGGCTCCCAGGACGAGGCTGACCGTTTGGCCGGCGAGCTGGTGGAAAAAGGCACGCTTATCAAGTTGAACGAGGAAAAGCGACCTAACTCCTACTTGGCTCGTTCCAACCCTTCCGACGTCGCACGTGTGGAATCCCGCACCTTCATCTGTACCGAGCACGAAGATGGCGCCGGCCCTACCAATAACTGGGCTCCGCCTGCGGCAATGAAGGAAGAGATGACGGAAGCTTTCCGTGGTTCCATGAAGGGTCGCACCATGTACGTGGTTCCCTTCTGTATGGGCCCGATTAGCGATCCGGAGCCGAAGTTGGGCGTGCAGCTGACTGACTCCGCCTATGTTGTGCTCTCCATGCGCATCATGACCCGTATGGGTGCTGAAGCCCTGGAGAAAATCGGTGCTGACGGCAACTTTGTCCACGCCCTGCACTCCGTGGGTGCCCCGCTGGAGCCGGGTGAGGAAGACGTGGCATGGCCATGCAATGACACCAAGTACATCACCCAGTTCCCTGAAACTAAGGAAATTTGGTCCTACGGTTCTGGCTACGGCGGCAACGCCATCCTGGCTAAGAAGTGCTACGCGCTGCGCATCGCTTCCGTTATGGCCAAGGAAGAGGGCTGGATGGCCGAGCACATGCTCATCTTGAAGCTGACCAACCCAGAAGGCAAGAAGTACCACGTTGCAGCCGCCTTCCCGTCGGCATGTGGCAAGACCAACCTGGCCATGATTACCCCAACCATTCCGGGCTGGAAGGCTGAGGTCGTCGGCGATGACATTGCGTGGCTACACCTGCGCGAAGACGGTCTCTACGCCGTAAATCCGGAAAACGGCTTCTTCGGCGTGGCTCCTGGCACCAACTACGACTCCAACCCGATTGCCATGCGGACCATGGAGCCGGGTAACACCATTTTCACCAACGTTGCGCTTACCGACGACGGCGATGTCTGGTGGGAGGAGATGTCCAAGGAGGCACCAGAGCACCTCATCGACTGGACCGGTCAGGACTGGACTCCGTCTTCGTCCACTAAGGCTGCACACCCTAACTCCCGCTACTGCGTGCCGATTTCCCAGTGCCCGAGCGCCGCTCCAGAGTATGACGACTGGCAGGGCGTAAAGATCGATGCCATCCTCTTCGGCGGCCGCCGCAAGACCACCGTTCCGTTGGTCACCCAGGCTTTTGACTGGAACCACGGCACTATGATTGGTGCCCTGCTGGCCTCTGGCCAGACCGCTGCAGCAGAGGGCAGCGTTGGCACCCTGCGCCACGACCCGATGGCTATGCTGCCGTTCATTGGCTACAACGCCGGCGATTACCTGCAGCACTGGATTGACATGGGTGAAAAGGGCGGCGACCGTATGCCGTCTATCTTCCTGGTTAACTGGTTCCGCCGCGGCGACGATGGCCGCTTCCTGTGGCCGGGCTTCGGCGAGAACTCCCGAGTGCTCAAGTGGATCATTGACCGCATCGAAGGCAATGTTGAGGCTGAGGAGACCGTCGTAGGTCACACCGCTCGCGCCGAGGATATCGACCTCGAGGGCATCGACTTTGATATCGAGGATGTGCGCGCTGCACTCGCCGTCAACCCGGAGGACTGGGAAGGCGATATGCAGGATAACGCCAGCTACCTCAACTTCCTAGGCTCCCGAGTGCCATCTGAGGTGTGGGACCAGTTCCACGCTCTAAAGGAGCGCGTAGAGAACGCCTCTTAAGCTCTAAGTTCAATAGCACCCAGCGACAGCACTGTTGCTGGGTGCTATTTTTGCAGCACCAACGTCAGGTTAGAAACCGCGAATTCCCGCACACCTGGCACGCGAGTTAGCCACCAAGCCCAGCTAGGGTGGTAACGGGGGAAGGCGAGTTTGAGCGCGCCGGTGCGCTGTGCCCAGTGGAGGCCGGCGGAACAGGGGACGTCGAAAAGCGAAGTGCCAAAGACATTCTTGGGCGGGTGACCGTGGCGGCGGGTGTAGCGATCGCGGGCAAACTCGCCGCCCACATAGTGCTCCCACAGGCCGGTCTCGTGGCCGCCAAAGGGGCCGAGCCATACCGTATAGCTCAGGATAGTCAGGCCACCCGGGCGGGTCACGCGCAGCATCTCCTCGCCCATATCCCAAGGATTGGGGATGTGCTCAGCCACGTTGGAGGAATAGACCACGTCAAAAGAGTCATCGGCAAAGGGAAGGTTGGTGCCGTCCCCGCGCACCGAGTTGCTCAAGTGGATGCCAGCCGCAGACATTTCGCCGGCATCTGGCTCTAGTCCCACATAGTGGGCCCCGTGCCGGGCAAAAGCATCCGCAAAATAGCCCGGTCCGCCGCCCACATCGAGTACCCTCGCCCCGGGAAGCTGCACGCCCAGGTCGCGGCCGAGGTTATCTACCAGTGCGGCCGTATCTTCCGCTAGCCCACCGTAGAAAATCTCGGGGTGCGTCTGCTCAAAGCGAAAGGAACGCAACAGCTGCAAGGAGCGGCGCAGCGTGGCCATCTCACGGGTATGTCTCATAACCCACTAGGCTAATACCTCACAATGAAGATTCTTTTACTATGCTGGCGCGATTCCACCCACCCGCAAGGCGGGGGCTCGGAGCGCTACTTGGAGCGCGTGGGCGAATACCTCGCGGCGCAGGGCCACGAGGTGGTTTTTCGCACCTCCAAGCACATGAATGCCGCGCGCCGGGAGGTGCGCGACGGCGTGCGCTATAGCCGCGGTGGCGCCAAGTTCGGCGTGTATCCGCGTGCCTGGGCGGCGATGCTGGCAGGCCGTGTGGGGCTGGGTGACCTGCGCGGGGTGGATGCGGTAATCGATACCCAAAACGGCATTCCTTTCTTTGCCCGCTTGGTATCTGGAGCACCGACGGTGCTACTTACCCACCATTGCCATCGCGAGCAGTGGCCGGTGGCAGGTCCCCTCCTGGGCCACCTCGGCTGGTTCCTTGAGTCCCGGGTGGCTCCGCGTGTGTATCGCGGCGCGCCTTATGTCACCGTTTCTGAGGCTTCCCGCGAGGATCTAGAGGCACTGGGAATTAAGGGTGCGCACATCATTGCCAATGGTCTGGACCCGGTTCCGGACCATGTGCCTTCCCTGGAACGAGAGGCCGACGTGCACTTGGTAACGCTCTCGCGCCTGGTGCCGCATAAGCAGATTGAACATGCCATGGATACGGTGGCGCAGACCCCGGGCGCGGTCCTGGATGTCATAGGCTCCGGTTGGTGGGAGGCTAACCTGCGTGCCTATGCCGAGGAACACGGCGTCAGCAGTCGCGTGCGCTTCCGCGGCCAGGTGACCGAGGACTATAAGCATGCCCTGCTCGCCCGGGCCGATGCCCTGCTTATGCCCTCCCGTAAAGAGGGGTGGGGCTTGGCAGTAATGGAGGCCGCCCAACATGGGGTTCCCACCGTCGGCTATACGTTTGGCCTGCGTGACAGTGTTATTAACGGTGAGACCGGCATCCTAGTAGAGCGTGAGGAAGACTTTGTTGCGGCCACCAAGCAGCTGCTTGCCGACGCCCCCTTACGCCGCACCCTCGGCTCCAACGCGCGCGATTTTGCCGCTAGCTTCTCGTGGGAGAAGACCGGCGAGCAATTCGCGGAATTGCTGCAAAGGCTAGTAGCGGACAAGCCATCCACAATGCCGTAAACGCCCATGGAACCTGCGGCCGTGGTGCGTCCGTCTCCGCGGCTATAGCACCGTCTACGACAACGACGCCGACACCGATCCGGGCCAGCTGCTCCATATCGTGTGCCTCCCACGCGCGCAGCGCCGCCCGGTACTGCGGCGAAGCCTGATCCACCACGGTCCCGTCCACGCTCAATTTCCCGGATTCCACCATGGCCAGCGCCTTGGAATAGGGATCTACCGCCACACCGCCAGGCACCTCTACAAGGTTGGCGCGCTCTGGAAAGAAAGCCACCCGGCCGTCAATCTCGCGCACCAGCTGCTTATCTACCCCCGTATCCCGCGGCGCGAGCACCCCTAGCCGCCCCGGAACCGGAATCAGCTGCACTGCCGCGGCCACGGTGGCTAGTGCCGCCGGCAGGTTCGGCAGCGCACCCAGCGAGGCCACATAAAGCGGCAATGCCAGCATGGTCAGCTTTCCGCTATCGCGCAGTAGCGCCGCCCCCGGTACGTGATCGATGGACCACACCAACGCGCCGGGAACCAGCCAGAAAAACACAGCCCCGCCAAGACCAATAGCTGCCAGTATGCTCAGCCGAACGGGAACCCGCCACGCCCCGAGCAAGGCGATGATCGCCACGATGACACCGCATATCGCGAACCCGATGGCTGCCTGTGCATTCCAGATGCCGCCCAAGCGCAGCAGCGCGCCCCCGGTGCCGACGTGCTCTTCCGCTCGCGGGGCAAACGCAGCCACCGCCGCAGCGGTATCGCCGGGCGCAGCGGGATAGAACATGCCCGGAATGGCCCACGGCAAGCACAAGACCGCGCCGCCAAGTGCTACCCGCTTGCGGCAGGTCACCGCTGCGGTCACCACGGCAAAGAGCCCACCCGTAGGGGTAAGTGAAGCGCCCCACATGGCGAGCCACGCCACCCAATTGCGCTGCTTTCCGGCCCACGCGATGACCGGGAGCAGCCACGCGGCCACAGCAAGTGACCACTGGCCTTGGAGGAGGCGCTCGATGACGAAAGGATTGGCCACCGCCACCCCCATCGCGCTCACCGCGGAGGCTGTGGAGCGCGCCCAGCGCGCCGCGGTGAGCGCGGAGGACGCGGCAGCGGCAAAAATGAGCACCCGAGCTGCCCACGCGCCGCCTACTACAGCCAAGAAGCCGTCTTGCGGGGCATTGCGGGCAGGCAAACTGCCGCCGCCGAAAGCCGAAGGGGAAAGCGCCGGATGGTCAAGCAGCGCCATATCGCGCCACAGGAACTCACCGGGCAGGGCAAAGGGCCAGCACACCGCGGCCACGAGAATGAAGCCCCAGGCGAGGAGTACTAGACGCTTAGCCTTCACGGTGGCGGCGCATGTACATATAGGCAGCACAGAGCAATAGGCCGACGCCGATGGCCTTGCCCGCCCAGCCGACGACCATCAAGGCACGAATGGTGCGAATGACCGGACGCACCTCGTCGAGGCGCTCTGCGCGAGTGTCATCGGACCAGCGCATATCGGCAGCGAAGATGGAGCGATCCTCCGTATCGTCATTGGCCACCATGGTGCCGGCTTGTTTTTCGTCGGCAGCGAAGAAAATCTTGATATTTTCCCGCAGATCCACGATGGTGCCGGTGGTGGGTTCCACGGAGATATCGCGGCCGACGGTATAAAAAGGTTCCACCGTGACCCGGTCAGTAGGATCTAGGCCGAGGAGCTTGCGCGAGTCTTCGTCATAGAACCGCTTCGCCGGCCCAGAGATGCGGAAGTCCTTAGCGGCCAGCTGCTTTTCGCCGCTACCGGAATCGACCGCCTCGGTGGTGATGTTTCTGCGCATATCGGCCAGGGAAATGGGCTGAATATCGTGGTGGAAGGAATAGGTGGGGATACCATCTAGCTTTTCCGTAGTGGTGAAATCCACCGCCGTGGAGGATTGCGAGGCCAGATCGAAAAAGGGATAGGAGCGCTGCTCGGTCCCGGAGGGGAAAAAGTAGTTGATGCCATCTCGTTCGAAATTTGTGCGGGCCATGCCCGTATCCACTGCCGGCAGGAGGAATTCCCATTTATCCTTAGGGGCCGCCACAGGGTAGGTGGATTCTCGGTTCAACACGGAGTGCTCGGTGATTTGGGCGAGCGGAGTCTCTCCGGCGAGCAGGCGCGATAAAGAATCAGAGTGAGCGAGCGCATCGTCTTCTGCCACCTCAGCGGTCGTGGTGTTGCGCTCGATGGTCAGCAGGTCATGGTGCAGGTAGCACCAGATGGGTGCCTTCTTTTCTTGGCACTGCGGATTCTTGCTATCGCCTGTGGCCTTGGCGCCGGCGATAAAGGCGGGCGCATCCATCCACACGCCGGCGGACGGTGCAGTGACAGTGTTGATGTTTTGGTCGAAGGCGAGGGGCCGGGTCTGATTGTTATATAGCGGTGGCACCACAGTGCCCAGCACTAAGAAAATGACGGCGGCAATGACAACCCACGCCAGTGGCGAGCGTGGCCAAAGGTAGCGTTTCATTGCAGTAATATGTCCAATCAGTTTCAGGTCGATCCGGGGTTAGGAGCAAGCGTGCAGCCGCAGGCATCTGTGAAAAGCGTACCCCAGCATCTGCCGGAGCTAGACGGT
Organism: Corynebacterium nasorum; assembly: GCF_032821635.1. Classification (NCBI taxonomy): domain Bacteria; kingdom Bacillati; phylum Actinomycetota; class Actinomycetes; order Mycobacteriales; family Corynebacteriaceae; genus Corynebacterium; species Corynebacterium nasorum. Next base: position 38,190 of record NZ_JAVBIE010000010.1, read on the forward strand.
CTACGCGCGGTCGCCTCCCTTGGAATCATTGTCACCCACGTGTCTTTTCAGACCGGAACTGGGTGGGGGTTTGCCGGGCGCTTCGATTTTTTCGTCGCCGTTTTCTTTGCACTCAGCGCCTTCTTGCTGTGGCGCCGCCGTGGCTTGCACAGCTTATCCGGCTATGCGCGCTCGCGCGTGGCACGTCTGTTGCCGGCCTATTATGCCTGCGTGGTGGCGGTGATGCTCCTGCTTCCCGACGCCCACTCACTCACCCTCACCCAATTGCTGAGCAACCTGACTTCCACGCAAATTTATGTGGTCGACGGGTTGGCCCCAGGTCTTACCCATCTGTGGTCGCTGTGCGTGGAGTTCTTCTTTTATCTCTTCTTGCCTGTGCTGGTGTGGCTGCTTGGAACGCTGCCGCGGCGCTGGCGCATTGCCGCCATTGTCTTGGCGGGAGTGCTCAGCTGGGCGTGGGGATTCGTGCCCTTTGTAGCCGATTACGCCAAGGACCAGGTCAATTCGCAGATCTGGCCGCCGGCGTATGCCTCGTGGTTTGCCGTGGGAATGCTGGCCGCCGAATGCGAAGAGGCCGGCATCAGTCGGCGAGTGCAGCGCGTGCTGCGGCCGCGCTGGGCGTGGTGGCTCGCGGCGGCGGTGGTGCTGTGGGTTGCCAGTCGCGAGTGGTTTGGGCCGCAGGGGCTTATCCATCCCGAACCCGCGGAATTTTCTCGCCGCATCATGGCGGGCGCGGCCTTTGCCGCAGTCGTGGTGGTACCGGTGGCTCTAGCCCCGCGGGAGAAATCTTGGCTGACCAGCCCACTCATGCAGGCACTGGGTACATGGTCCTATTCCATCTTCTTGTGGCATGTGGCTATCTTGGGCCTGGCCTTTCCCCTTACCGGGGTGCCGCTTTTTAGCGGGAAACCCCTGGACTTTTGGGTCATTCTGGCTGTGACTGTGGTGGGCACCGTGGTGGTTTCGGCCGCTAGTTATACGCTCACCGAGCGTCCCGGCCGGGATCTTCTCCTCGGTCGGCGGCGAAAAGACAGGCCACGCCCGCGGCACACAAGCAGCTAAGCAAGAGCGAATCACCCGCATAGGAACCAGACGTCCACGGCGCGCGGGCGAGGATGGCTCCAGCCGCAGCGACTACGCCGGGGGCGAGATAGCCGCGCGGGATGGTGGTCCAGCGCACTACCAACCACGCGGCCACGGCCGCCACTGCGGCCGGCCAGCCGGTAAGGGCCAGTGCACCAAGTGCCACGGCGGCTGAGGCAGCGCCCTCACGCGGTGCGTGCCAGGCGGGCTGGGACGGGCGGCGCGCGACCGCAAGGAGGCACAAGCCGAGCGTCAGCAATCCCAAGGAGCCGCCCAAGAGGAGGGTGGCGCGATAAACCGGCTGGGCGGTGAAGGACATATGGAAGTCGCCGGAACGGCCGGCCGGAATGACAAAAGCCTGGGTGGCGGCGTCGATCTCGCGCGGGGTGAGCTCGTCATTGTCCAAATACCCGCGCAGGCCCTTATTAAAGGCGCGTCCGGTGACCAAGAGGCGGTCTTCCTCGCTGGCTTTAATCGAGTATCCAGTGGGCTCCGAGGGCTCCGGCGGGCGCCAGCCCACCTCGCGAAGGCTCACCCACGGTCCAGTGGTGCGCACACGGTGCGTGCCGGGGCTCAGGGTGAGGGAATCGCCGGGGGAGTAGCGGTGGGCGTCGATAAGCACCGGCTTGGTGGAATCTACCTTTACCCGCATGGGGCGCGGCGCCGTGAAGTCGCGGATGAGCACACCGGTATCTTGCAGCATCTGCTGGAAGAAGAAATGGTGCACATCGGGGGAGGTATCCGGCACGGTTACTACGCGCTCGACCGGCTGGCCCTCTACCCCTAGTTCCGCGATGCCGGTGCGGTGGGACAGCTCCACGCGGATGGCCTCGGTATCGCCGCCAGGTACGCGTACCTCCTGCGAGCGGAAGGGCTGTAAGTCCACGTCTACTGCGGCGCTGCCGGAGCGCACCGTAACCGTAGTGGCGCTGGTGGCCATGAGCTTTAGGCGCGGTTGGGTGAAATGACCGCGCAGCTCAATCCACCCGGAATCATCGCCCGGCGCGGGCCACCACGCGGTGGAATTTTCCCCATCCACCGCGGCCGTAGCGGACTTGTGCGGTTGGGCGCCACCGAAGGCCGTGGCATCGGCTGCCGAGGAGGAGACCGCCACGGAACCGCCGTGAGTCTCGACCTGGCTAAGAGGCCCCGCGGAGGGATAATCGCGCAGGCGGTTATTTACGTGGCTGGGGTCGTCTGCAGCCAGGGGTGCGGAGATAGGGCCGTCGAGGGTGCCATAGTTGCGGTCCGAAAGCGTCGGGGTATCGGTGACGATATCGGCGTCGCGATCGACGAGCTGGCGGGTGGTGGGGCCATAGTGGGCGTCGAGAAGCGCCAAGGCTTCCCCGCCGCCGGCCACGCGGACTGGGTCTGTGGGCCCTAAGGACATGCCGGCGTGGTTGAGCAAGATGACATCGACCTCGTCGAAGCGGTGGACTTCGCCGCCAAATTTACTGGCCAGGGCCTCGTCCTCACCGGTGAAGAGATCGTGGCGCACCATGACCGCGCCGATGCCCAGGCGCTGAAGGGAGCGCACGCCGGTGGCTGGGTCCTCCTTCAGTGCGGCCATGACGCCGTCGAGCCCGCGGATAGCCTCTGCTGGTACGAGTGGAACGGCATCGCGCACGGCCCAAGGGACATCGAGCAGCGGCTGGGCCGGCTCATCGCGCGTCCACCCCCAGGTCTGCCGGGCAAAGGATGCTTCCGGGTAGATAAGGGTGCGGGTATCGGCGGCATGAGTATTGATAAAGTCCGTGGCCTCGTGCCAGTAGGAGGGAACCTCCTTATACGCCCCCAGCGGCAGCAAGCGCTGCGACCATGCCGGGGAGATGACCGCGATGCACAGCAGTAGCGTGAGCGCGCCTACTGTCTGCTTCTTGGTAGGCCGCAAGCTCTGCGGTAGAGGCAGATGCGCGCAGGCGCGCGCGACACCCAAAAGCAGTGGGATGCGCACCAGCGGATCAAACTTATGCAGGTTGCGCAGCGCGGCCAGCGGGCCATCGAGAGCATCGAGGTACCACCCCGCCTGGCAGCCCAGCACCGCGATGCCCACCATTAGGACAACGGCCCACACACGCGGCAGTTTGGTGAGTCCGTAGATGCCCACGGCCGCGATGCCCATGGTGACCAGCACGAAGAAGGATTCGGTAGCCAGCGCATTGCCCGCCACGCGCTCGGTATCTACAAACGGTGTCCAGCTCGTGGTTCCGCGCAGAATTTCTGGCAGGTTGAGCCAGCGCGTGGTCACGCGAGCGGATTCGATGAATTCCGTAAACGGCGGGGCGTAGCGGCCAAGTACGATAAGCGGGCCGATCCACCACGCCGATACCGCCAGGCACCCTAGGATCCAGGCCGCGCCGGGTTTGAATGCGCGGCGGTAGAGCACAATTACCGCGGCCGGGGTGCAGGCGGCGATGGTGGCGGTGGCATTGACCGCACCCATGAGCGCTACGGGGATGGTGGCTGCGGCGGCGTCGCGCCAGGTGAGCTTGGCATTGAGGAAGGGCAGGATGACCCAGGGGGCGAGCATGACCGGCCAGGTCTCGGAAGAAATGGCGGTCAGGGTAGAAAGCGCGCGAGGCGAGAGCGCGTAGAGCATCGCCGCCACCCAGACCCACCCGCCGCGCAGGCCTACCTTGCAGGCGAGCTTATGAAAGCCGATGAAGCCAACGCTTAAGACCACCAGCCACCATAGGCGCTGGGCCAGCCAATCGGGCAGTGGCTGGGTCAAAACGAAGAAGGGCCCCTGGGGAAAAAGATAGCCATAGGCCTGATTTTGTAGTTGTCCCAGGGTAAAGGTATCCGTATAGGCGCTCAGTGCCCCGCGGAGAAAGTGCAGCGGATTGGCGGCCAGATCATGCTTGGTATCGGCAGCTGTCAGCCCCCACGGCTGCACGAGGAGGATGAGCGCTAGGGCAAAGATCCCCAGCGGGTAGGGGCGGGCAAGCCGCCCGCGGAGGGTACGCACACCTAGTTGCGGGATCCGTACTCAGGGCCGCCCAAAACCGCATCGGAAGCAGAAACCGCATTGCCTTCCGGCACGGTATCAGTGCCGGAGAACTGCGCGATGCCGATGATGGTGATGACGCCGAGCGCGATGCCCACAACAGCGCTACCGATGGCGGGGCCAAGGGTGCGCTTGTTCAAAGAATCGGTTTCCAGAGCCATGGCTAAAAATACTAGCAGCTATTTAGAAGTATTCTGCCTCATCATCGTCCGCGTCTTCCTCGTTTTCCTGCGGCACGATAAAGACGGGAAGGCCGGCATTGCGCACAATCTGATCGGCGGTGGAGTTGGTCCACCAGGCGCGGAAACCTGTCAGGGCGCGGGTGCCGGTCACGATGACATCCACGTCCAGCTCGTGTGCTGCATCAATGATGGCGGAGGAAATAGTGGTGGCGGATTCCACCAAGTGGGCGCGGCCAGCCAAGCCCAGGCTTTCGGCTAGTTCGATGCCCTGGCGGCAGATTTTCAACGCTTCCTCGTAGGCCGGATCCTCTTCGACGCCGTCCGGGGAGACGGTGGACTGGTGCATTCCAGTGCGGCTGACGGCGCGGGCGGTCTGCCGGGCTACGGGTTCCCAAGCGGTGAGGATTTCCACCGTGGTGGGCCGCAGCAGCTGGGTCGCGTGCTCGAGGGCGCGGCCGGCTCGTTCGGTGCCATCGTAGGCAATTAGCATTGTCTCGCCGTTACTCATGTGGCTAGTCTACCCACCGTTTCAGACAGAAGGCGAGGAATATTGCACACTGGAAGGCATGAAAACTCCGCGCATTCTCGCCAGCCTTGCCCTCGTGACGGCCTTGGGCGCCTGCTCTACCTCCCCTCAGGAGGACGCCGAGAGTCAGGACTCCACCACCCCAGCGGCATCGAGCTCACCGGCCGCGACGCAAGAGACGCAAGAAGAGACTTCGCAGGAAGCAGCCCCGCAGCAGGACATCCGCGCCATGGCCGCCTCTGTGTTGATGCCCCCGGTCACCAATTACGACGATGCTAAGGCCAAACTGGATGCTGGCGTGGGCGGAATCTTTATTCCCAGCTGGGCGGATCCCAACCTGCTGCAGGAAGAGGGCCGCGATATTAATGCCCTGCGCCAAGAGGTAGGCCGCGACTTTGAAGTCTCCATCGATTTTGAAGGCGGGCGGGTGCAGCGTTTCTCAGAGATCTTGGGCGATTATCCCGCACCGCAACAAATGGCAGCCGAGCGTTCCCCGCAAGAGGTGGAACAGCTGGCCCACGAGATTGGCACGAGCCTCAAGGCTAATGGCATCAACGTGGACTTTGCGCCGGTGCTCGACGTCGATGGCAATGGCCTAGAGGTGGTGGGCGATCGGTCCTTTTCCACCGATCCAGCACAGGCGGGTGAATACGGCGCCGCCTTTGCCCGCGGGTTGGATTCCGCTGGGGTCAAGGCCGTATTCAAGCATTTCCCGGGACACGGCCGTGCTTCTGGCGATACCCACCTGGCCGAGGCCGTTACCCCGCCGCTGGAAGAGCTGGAGGGACACGAGTTCATTCCTTTTAAAACCGCCCTCCCTCAAGCGCCGAATGCCGCGCTCATGATGGGCCACCTCGCCGTGCCCGGTTTGGGCGATGGCCAGACTCCTGCTTCTATGCTGCCGGAGGCTTATGGCTTGGCTCGCGAGACCCTGCAGTACGACGGCCCTATTTATACCGATGACATCGGTGGCATGAAGGCGATTGCGGATTCGCTCCCGCTTGCCGACGCCGTCGTGACCTCCCTCAATGCGGGTGCCGATATGCCCCTGTGGTCCACCGAGGGCGATATCAATGCGGTAATCGATGCCGTTGTCGGTGCCGTGGACGAGGGGCGCCTGCCGCGCGAGCGTCTCGAGGACGCGGCCCGCCATGTCAGCGTTCCACCGGCCGACGTTGCAGCCGAGGCCGCACAGGACTAGGAAAAATACCACTAAAACCGTTAACCTTTAAGGCGTGAAAAAGGCAGAAGGAAAAAACGGTGCTAAAGGCTGGCTCATCGCGCTCGGTGTATTTGTCGGCCTTGTCCTGATCGCGGGTATTGCTTATGCCTGGGATGTCGCGGCAAACCAGGACAAGATTCCGCGCGCCGTTTCCGTCAACGGCGTGGACATCTCCGCCATGGATCGCACTGCCGCCGTGGAGAAGCTCGAAGATGAGCTTGCGGGCGTAGAGACCGAACCCGTTTCCGTCACCTCCGGTGACCTTCACACAGAACTCGTCCCTTCCGAATCGGGCCTTGCCCTGGATAACCAGCGGGCCGTGGACAATATTAAGGAGCCTTCCCTCAACCCTTTCACCCGCCTGTATAGCTTCTTCCGTTCCACCCGGGATATTCCGGTAGAGACCAACGTAGATGAAGCCCAGCTGCAGCCTGCCTTGGAGCGGGTGAAGAAAAACCTTTCCACCCACCCTGTCGATGGCATGTTGGAGCTTAACAACGGCGAGCTCAAGGTCACCGACCCGAAACTTGGCCAAACCGTGGATGCCGGCTCCTTGCACAACGCGGTCACAGAAAACTGGCTCGATTCCGAGGGCGTGGACGTGGACCCAGAAGAGGTAGAACCGGCCATCAATGATGCGGCCATCGAGGCCATGCGCACCGGCGACGCCGCTAAGGCACTGGATAATCCGATTACCTTGAAGGCTAAAAATAATGTCACGGCTACCCTGAATAAGCCGGAAATCTCCCAATTCACCAGCATTGAAAAGAAGGACGGCAAGCTCAAGCTCGCCGTGGATACCAACCGCGCGCAGGAGCTGTTGGCGGAGCGCTCTGAGGGCGCCGATGTGCCCGGTGTGAATGCCAAGATTTCCTTCAACGGCAACGACAAGCAGGTCACCCCGTCCGAAGATGGCGAAATCATCGACTGGGAGCCGACCATGAAGGACTTTGACAAGCGTGTGACCGGTGACGACCGCGAGTGGGACGCTACTTATAAGCCGGACCCTGCCGAGTTCACCACCGAAGACGCCAAGAAGGCGACCTTTAACGATACCGTTGGCGAGTTCACAACCGAGGGCTATTCCGCTGCCTCGGGCAAGAACATCGAGCTGGTGGCCCAAGAGGTCAACGGCGCTGTAGTCAACCCCGGCGAGACCTTCTCCCTCAATGGCTACACCGGCCCCCGCGGCACTGCCCAGGGCTATGTGGAATCCGGCATCATTATTGATGGCCACTCCGGTTCCGCCGTCGGCGGTGGCATCTCCCAATTCGCCACTACCTTGTACAACGCTGCCTACTTTGCGGGCATGGAAGATACCGCCCACACCCCGCACTCGTACTATATTTCGCGCTACCCCGCCGGCCGCGAGGCCACCGTTTACGAAGGCGCCATCGACCTGCAGTTCACCAATACCTTCAACACCCCGGTCCGCATTGAGACCGACTTCGGGGGCGGCAAGATTACCGTGCGTTTGAAGGGCACCAAGACCGTTGACGTTGAGTCTGTGAACAATGGCCGCTGGGCCAATACCGACCCACAGCCGATGTCTGTGCCAGGCAGCGACTGCTCGCCTTCCTCTGGTGCGCCAGGCTTTACGACGTCTGATACCCGCATCATCAAGGACCTCGGCGGCAAAGAGCTCTCCCGCGAGACCACCACCACGGTCTACGACCCGCAGCCCATCGTTCGCTGCGGATAGTAGGCTCGGAGCCATGGAAGAGAGAACTCTGACAACGCTCATCTTTGGCAATGTGGTTATCGAATCGAACCTGCGCGGGGCAGAGCTGCGCGTTTACAGCGAAGATTGGCGCGGATATCAGCTCCGGACTGACCTTGGAGTGACGTTCCGTGCCCCGCTGGATAATATCCGTGGCACCGTGCCTCAGCGTGATATGGCCGAGCTTGTGGAGAGATTCTTGAAGCCGGCCGCCGCAGAACTAGAGGCGCACTATCCAGGCGGGGTAGAGCGGGCACAAAAAGAACTTGCCCAGTGGTTAAGCGCCACAGACTAGCAAGAAAATTCCCCCCCGAAAATTGGAGCCGACGACGGGAATCGAACCCGCGCTAGCAGCTTGGGAAGCTGCAGTTCTACCATTAAACTACGTCGGCACTGCGCACTTGTGCGCTCCGGCCTACTATACACCTTGGCCTTCGGCATGAGTAGAATTGGGGCCGTGCTTCTTTCAGATCGTGATATCCGTTCCGCCATTGACGCCGAAGAATTGGGCATCGAGCCCTTCGACAGCGAGCTTATCCAGCCCTCCTCGGTAGACGTGCGCCTGGATAAATATTTCCGCGTCTTCAATAACTCGCGGTATACGCATATTGACCCCAAAGAGGAAATGCCGGATCTCACCACCTTGGTGGAGGTAGAAGAAGATCAGTCCTTCATCCTGCACCCAGGCGAGTTCGTCCTCGGTGCTACGTTGGAAAAGTTCACCCTGCCTGCGAACTTGGCTGGCCGCTTGGAGGGCAAGTCTTCGCTCGGCCGCTTAGGATTGTTGACCCACTCCACCGCGGGCTTTATTGACCCAGGCTTTTCCGGTCACATTACGCTCGAGCTTTCTAATACAGCCAACCTGCCCATTGCCCTGTGGCCGGGCATGAAGGTGGGTCAGTTGGCGATTTTCAAGATGACTTCAGCAGCTGAAAGCCCTTATGGCACGGGTTCGCTGGGGTCGAAGTACCAAGGCCAGCGTGGCCCGACGCCATCGAAGTCTTACCTGAATTTTCGATAGGCTTAAACCGGTATTCACATAAGGCCTTTAAGATAAGGCCTTATGCGTATGACTGTAATCGGCACCGGATACCTGGGTGCAACCCATGCTGCGTGCATGGCCGAGCTCGGCCATGAAGTACTAGGCGTGGACGTAGATGAAAATAAGATTTCCGCTCTTAAATCGGGCAAGGTTCCGTTCTATGAACCGGGCCTGCCGGAGGTTCTGGAGCGCAATATCGAGGCCGGACGCCTCGATTTCAGCACGGACTACGAAGAAGCAGCCGAGTTCGGCAATCTGCACTTTTTGGGCGTCGGAACTCCGCAGCGCCGTGGTTCCTACGCGGCGGATATGACCTACGTTAAGGCCGTTATTACGGACTTGGTGCCCAAGCTCAAGGGCGATCACATCATCTTCGGTAAATCTACCGTCCCGGTCGGCACCGCCGCGGAACTCCAGGAACTAGCCAATGAGCTTGCCCCAGAAGGCGCCACCGTGGAAATTGCCTGGAACCCGGAGTTCCTGCGCGAGGGCTATGCCGTCAAGGACACCATCACCCCAGACCGCATCGTGTTCGGCGTTGGTGAAACCAACAATGAAAGTCGAGCTGAAGAGGTCGCGCGTGAAGTCTATGCCCAGCCGCTCTCGCAAGACACCCCATTTATTGTCACGGACTGGCAGACCGCGGAGCTGGTCAAAGTCTCCGCTAACGCATTTCTAGCCACCAAGATTTCCTTTATCAACGCAGTCTCCGAAATCTGCGAGATTGCGGGCGCGGACGTGACCGCGCTTGCCGACGCCATTGGGCTCGACGAACGCATCGGCCGCAAGTTCTTAGGCGCCGGTCTCGGCTTTGGTGGCGGTTGCTTGCCCAAGGATATTCGCGCCTTCATGGCCCGCGCCGGCGAACTTGGCGCCGACCAGGCGCTGACCTTCCTGCGCGAGGTAGACGCTATCAATATGCGCCGCCGCGACCGCGTGGTAGACCTTGCCAAGGAAGCCTTCAATGGTTCTCTGCTTGGTCACCGCGTGACCGTGCTGGGCTGCGCGTTTAAGCCAAATTCCGATGACGTGCGCGATTCGCCCGCCCTTTCCGTGGCCGGTTCCTTGTCCTTGGCCGGTGCGGCAGTAACCGTCTATGACCCAGAGGGTATGGACAACGCCAAAAAGGTATTCCCCACCTTGGATTACGCCGCAGACACTGATGACGCCCTGAGCGAGGCCGAGCTGGTGATTTTGGCTACCGAGTGGAAGCAATTCAAGGAATTGGATCCGCAGCAAGCGGGCCAGCTCGTGGACAATAAACACATTATCGACGGCCGCAATGTGCTGCCTGTCGCGGATTGGCAGCAGGCAGGCTGGAAGGTTGAGGCCCTAGGCCGCACCCTCTAGGTTCTCAACTGCCTAGATACGAAAGGCTGAGCAGCGTCGATGCTGGCTCAGCCTTCCGCTTAGGCTTAAGCTTTTGTACGCTTTGGCACCGTGAAGGCCGCAATGGCCGTAGTGATGGGAACCGCGAGGGTCAATGCCATCGCGCCCACTCCAGAACGCAGCAGCTCAGTAGCGACGAGATCGCTGCTCAAAATCTGTCCGGCAGGGCGTTCTGCTGCGGTAATCAGCATGAGCAGCGGCAAGGTCGCGCCGGTATAGGTGAGAATCAGCGTATAGACCATGGAGGCAATATGGTCGCGGCCCACCTTCATTGCGGAGAGGAAAAGCTGTGTAGGGCGGGCATCAGGATCCGCTTCGTGGAGTTCGGTAATGGTGGATGCTTGGGCCACGGCGACGTCGGCAAGGCTGCCCAAGGCGCCAACTACAAAGCCGCACAAGAGCACGCCCACGATGGATACATCAGGCATATAAAGAAGTAGCTTGAGGTTGTCCTCAGAACTGTAGCCCTGCAACTGCGAACCATTGATAGTGGCCCATGCCAGCACCGCTGCGAGAATGAGAGCGGTGAGGGAACCACCCACCGCCGATGCCGATTTCCAATTCATGCCGTGGACGAGAGGAACGGCCAGCAGAATGATGGCAGAGCAAGCTACAAGGGCGGACCACAGGGGATTATGGGCGTCGATAAGAGCGGGGACGAGGAATGCAAAGATCACGCCTAGGCTGAGCACTAAACCGATAATGGCACGCACGCCATGCCACGCCGCAAAAGCGATAATGACGACGGCGACGATAACCGCCCACAGAGCTAGGCTTCCGGTGCGCTGATAATCAGCAAAAGCATAGGACACAGCGCCGGAAGGGTCATCTGCCTTAGAAAGAACAATTTTATCGCCCGGTTTAAGCTGCGGATCGCCGGCATTTCCGTAGGTGACCAGTTGGGTCATGCGTCCTTCGTCCTCGCCGGAGGTGATATTGACCAAGGCGCGGTCGCACTGCACTTCTTCAGACCCAGGAATGAGCGGTGGCTTATCGAAGGCCTGCCCAGTAAGTTCCGATTGGCAAGCCGAGTGGTCTGTCGTGTCGACCGTGCCTTCGACCTGTGGGTGGTTGAGGGCGTAGGTTTGCTGAAAATCGGTGGAGGTGTGCTCGCTGGCTGGGCTAGTAGGCCACAGCAATGCCATGCCCGCAATGGTGGCTATAAGAGCTATGACGAGCACGCCGAGCAAGGCTAAGCGCCAAGGATGGTGAGCTATCGAAGTAGAGAGCCGACCCCATGAACTTCGAGTCGGCTGAGGCTTAGGTGCCGCAGAATGTCTTCCCATGCACCATATTGTTATGGATTATTACTATCATTAGCAACTGGCGGGGAAGAAAGCTACTGCTTATAGCTCACCAGGAAGTTGCCAAGGCGCTCAATGGCGTTTTCGATCTGGGATGCCCACGGCAGCGTGACTACGCGGAAGTGATCTGGGTTCGGCCAGTTGAAGCCGGTTCCCTGAACCATGAGGATCTTTTCCGCCTTCAAAATATCCAGCATGAGCTTGGCATCATCATGGATTTCATACACATTCGGATCCAGGCGCGGGAAGAGGTAGAGCGAGCCCATGGGTTTTACCGCGGAAACGCCGGGAATCTCATTGAGCTTCTCGTAGGCGATATTGCGCTGGCGTAAAAGACGCCCGCCGGTACCGGTGAGCTCAAAGATGGACTGCCGGCCACCCAGCGCCACCTGGATAGCGTGCTGCGCCGGTACGTTCGGGCACAGGCGAGTTCCGGCCAGAAGCTCAAGGCCTTCGATGAAGCCACGGGCGTGGTGCTTAGGGCCTGTAAGTACCATCCAGCCGGCACGGTAGCCACACACGCGATAGGCCTTGGATAAGCCATTAAACGTGATGGTGAGAAGGTCAGGGGCTAGCGAAGCGATGGAGATGTGCTGCGCGCCGTCATAAAGAATGCGGTCATAGATCTCATCGGCCAAGATGAGCAGGTTATGCTCGCGGGCGATGCTGACAATCTTCTGCAGTACTTCGCGCGAGTAGACCGCACCCGTCGGGTTATTAGGGTTAATGACCACGATGGCTTTGGTCTTATCCGTAATCTTGGACTCGATGTCCTCGATGGATGGATTCCAATCATCCTCCTCATCACACAAGTAGTGCACTGGGGTACCACCTGCCAGAGAAGTAGCTGCGGTCCACAATGGATAATCCGGTGCCGGGATGAGAACCTCATCGCCGTTATTAAGCAGCGCTTGGGTGGTCATGCTGATGAGCTCGGAGACGCCATTGCCCAAGAAGACATCGTTGATATCGAAGGGTGGGAAATCCTCCAGCTCGTAGCGGGTAACGATGGATCGGCGGGCAGGAATGATTCCCTTGGAGGTGGAATAGCCCTGGGAATTAGGCAGGGCGGCGATCATATCGCGCATGATGACATCGGGTGCTTCGAAGCCGAAGACGGCCGGGTTACCGGTGTTGAGTTTCAAGATGGTGTGGCCATCGAGCTCCATGCGTTCCGCTTCCGCAGAGACCTCGCCGCGGATGTCATACGCGACGCCCTTGAGTTTGTCGGATTGGTCAAAGATGCGGTGTTTGGGAGAAGTCATGGGAATATTGTGCCACGATTCACAGCCACACAAAATGCTTCAACACCGGCGATGACTATTTTTACTCCACTCGCTGAACTTCCGCTTGGCCAGATCCATGGCTTGGCCGGTAATTTCGCCAGCTTGCATACGGCGATCGGCCCACATCTTTTCCTCGATCATTTTTTGCTGCGCGCGCTCATGCGCCGTGAGAGCGCGAATTTCACGCAACTGCTGCCGCTCAATCTGGCGCACGGATGGGGCGTGCCATGAGGAGGGGCCGACCTTGGCGACGTAGAGCATGATCCACAAAATTGGAATGAGGGCGGCTGCCACCGCGCCCCCGAGTAGAAGCCATGGGTTGCTCATGGTAGCGCTCAAGAAGATCAGAGTGGGGCTTGCTACTGCAAGCACCACAGAGCCGGAAAGGGCAGTGGCAAACTTTGGTTTCTTTCCTGCATTATGGGCGCGCGTGACGTCTCCCCGAGAATAAATCTTGACCTCGTGGGAACCACGCGCCGGAATATCTTGGAAGACGGGCACGAGGTCTTGGTGGGTGCTAGCGCGCATGACATCGTCCGAGCGGTCCTCGAACTCCTCCATGGTTAACCGGCCTTCACCCACGGCGCGGGCGAGGTCATTGATGGCATCGTTGCGCTCGGAATCGGACAGCCGCAGAGTCCGATTGACAGGGGAAGAACCAAAGTTATTACTCACGTTTTCCAGTCTAGGAAAATTCTGCCCTTCCAGGGACGTGCTCTCAGCGAACGCAGCCTATAGTTCCTTGGATTCAGCGTCAGGGCTCTTCTCGTCCTTCTTTTCTTGCTGGTTTCCGCCCACCAAGCTGGCCAAGAATGGGAAGATGGCGACGGTAAGCGCTCCACCGGAGACGAAGATCGAGGCATTCTCCGGCTCCATGATTCCGGAATTGACCGCCAGGGACGTTACCGCCACGATGATCGGCAGACCGGTGGCGGAATACAAACCTACTTGGAGGCGCTCGCGGAAGGTTTCAATATCAGATCCAGTATGCCCAACATTTTCACGCAAGAAGACGGGCAGGCCACGCGTCACCAAGATGAGAGCTGGAATGCCCAGTACCTTCCACGGATTATGAGCGATGGTATCCCAGCTAATGCTCATGCCAGAGACCACAAAGAAGACCGGAATAAGCATCGAATAAAACACCACATCGAGGCGGTGCTCTAGGCGGCGGTGGAACTCATCCGGGATAATACGGTTCAAAATGATGCCGGCAGCAAAAGCACCGAGCACAATATCGAGTTCAAAGACTGCGGTAACGGCCATAAGAATGGCCAGAATAAGGATGATAAGACGCAGAATCGTTTGGTTGGTTGAACCCGCACCAGAGATAAAGGCGGTCTTTACCCAAGGGATCGCTGATGCGATAGCCGCCGGCATGATGGCGACAGCAACGGCTATGATGATGAAGAACAACAAAATGATCATCGTCGTCAGCGTGGAACGAGTACCCAGCAATAGTGCCATTGCGGTAATAGGGGCGACCTCACCAATGGCACCGTGAATCATCACAGAGTTGCCCACTTTGGTGCCCAGAATGCGGTCCTGTTTCAGCATCGGCGTGAGCGTGCCCAGCGCCGTTGAAGTCAGTGCCAAGGCAACCACGATGGCACCTGGCACATTATCTACCAGGAAGTAGGCACCCACCCCACAGGCGAGGGCACAGATTGCCCAAGTGGATAACGCCGTTCCGGCTTCCTTTGTTTTGAGGGTGGAGATTTGAATTTCAAAGCCCGCGAGGAGAAATAACGCTCCCACGCCGAGCTCCTTGAGCATTTCGATGCCTTCGTCCTCGGCAGCGAGGTCGAGCACCGAAGGACCAATAATCATGCCGAAAATCAGCAAGAGGGCTACCGATGGAAGACGGTAGCCCAGCATATAAGAGATCAGCGGCGCCAGCAGGGCCGCGGCCATGATCCAAGCGAAAGAGACGAGGGAGTGTGTATTTTCGGTCGCGCCTGCTGCTAGCAGCAGGGCATCGGTAGGGAGTCCCGCATTAAAATGCATGGACTACAGCGTACGCACCCATGCCCCTGCGCGCCTACTCAGATTCAGGCGGCTGTGGCGCGCTTTCCGACGCCGGCGGTGCCGGAGTTGCAGGCGGCGTCGGTGCCGACGGAGCAGAAGGTGCACTTGGCGCAGGCGCAGCCGGTGCGCTTGGAGCTGCAGGCGCTGCGGGTGTGCTCGGCGGCGTTGGAGCGGCTGGTGCTTTCGGTGCAGGTGCTGCTGGGGCACTCGGTGGGGTAGGCGCGGTCGGTGCGGCGGGAGTTGCCGGCGCTTGGGGAGCTTGCGGTGCAGCTGGCGGCGTCGGTGCCGATGGAGCAGAAGGTGCGCTTGGCGCGGGTGCTGCGGGCGCTGCGGGTGCGTTCGGCGGCGTTGGAGCGCTTGGTGGTGTTGGAGCGGCTGGTGCTTGTGGTGCAGGTGCTGCCGGGGCACTCGGTGGGGTAGGCGCGGTCGGTGCTGCGGGAGCTGCCGGTGCTTGGGGAGCTTGCGGTGCAGCTGGCGGCGTTGGCGCTGATGGAGTAGAAGGTGCACTTGGCGCAGGCGCAGCCGGTGCCGCAGGGGCGGCGGGCGCGCTTGGTGCCGCGGGTGCGCTGGGAGCTGCCGGGGCCGAGGCGGAGGGGGCGGGAGCGTTAGGAGCGTCGGAAGTGGGGGCGTCGGCAAGCGGGGCATCATTGGTGCCGGTGGACTTCTGGTGGCGCACCGGAGTGGCAAGGAAGGCCTTGGGGTGGGGCTCAGGCAGGGTGCCGGTCTTGTCGAGGGAAATGGAATTGCGCAGCATAACTGCCACGTCATTGACCTTGGTGGTGGGGGCAGAATCCTGCGCCAAGGACTTCACGCCGCCGGTCATCATGACATTACAGAAGGGGCAGCCGGTGGCAATTTCTTCCGCGCCGGTTTCCAAAGCCTGTTCGGTGCGGAAGTCATTGATGCGGGTGCCAAGCTTTTCTTCCATGAACATGCGGGCACCGCCGGCGCCACAGCAGAAGGCCTCGTCGCGGTTCTTGTCCATCTCGCGCATTTCCACGCCGGTGGCCTCGAGCAGCTCGCGTGGGGGATCGAAGACCTTGTTGTGGCGGCCGAGGAAGCAAGGGTCGTGGTAGGTAATCGGTTTGCGGTTTTCCGGCGTACGCGGCACCGGCTTGAGCAGGCTTTCGCGTACCAGGCGGTTGAGCAGCTGGGTGTGGTGGAAGACGTCGAAATGCCCGTCAAAGTCTGGGTACTCGTTGCGGATGGTGTTAAAGCAGTGCGGGCAAGTGGTGATGATCTTGCGCTGGCCCTCCGGTACGCCGTCGAAGGCGTTGTTGAGGGTCTCCACGTTTTGCTGCGCCATCATCTGGAAAAGGAACTCGTTGCCAGCGCGGCGGGCAGGATCGCCCGTACAGGTCTCGCCGGTGGAGAGGACACCAAACTTCACGCCCGCGGTATGCAGCAGGTCTACGACCGCACGGGTGGTGCGGCGGCCGTCGTCATCATAGGCGCCGGCGCAGCCCACCCAGAGCAGGTATTCCATATCGGAGAAATCGGCCTCGTCCTCACCGATGATGGGCACGTCGATGCCATCGGCGCGGGCCTCATCGATCCAGGCGCGGCGCTCAGAATTATTCCGGCCCCACGGGTTGCCCTTGTTTTCCATGTTCTTGAATAGGCCGGTGAGCTCAGATGGGAAGTCAGATTCAGCGAGCACCTTGAAGCGGCGCAGGTCTGCGATGTGGTCGATGTGCTCAATATCGGTAGGACACTGATCCACGCACGCACCACAGTTGGTACAAGACCACAGCACATCATCATCGATAACGCCGGCCATGGACAGTACATCCAAGCCCTCGTGCGGGTTGTAGTTATCCAGCGCTCCCTGGCGCAGGTCCATCATGAGCTTTTTGGGGCTCAGTGGCTTCTCGGTATTCCAGGCTGGGCATAGCTCCTGGCAGCGACCACACTCGGTACATGAAGTGGAATCCAGCAGCATCTTCCAGCTGCCTGGTGTGATGTCCTCTTCCAAATCCGGGGTGGGCAAGGACTGCAGTGCCTTTTCACCGGTGGCATTGCGTTGGAAGAAAATATTGAAAAAGCTGGTGAAGCGGTGCCACATGACGCCCCACTGGAAATTGCGGGAGATAAAGACGATAAACAGCATGCCGGACAGCAGCTTGAACAGGGCGAAGAAGCTCACCAGGGCCGGTGACTCGGGGAAGAGCTTGGCCAAGTGGATACTCAAGAAATCCGCCCAGGCGGAACCGCCGCCGTAGGTGGCGATCTTGGTGGACTTCACCAAGATCATGCCGAGGCCCTCGGAAAAGACGATGAACTCTACCCAGCGTGCGGAGGCGGTCTGGGAGTTGAAGAAGCGGCTGCCACGCTCGGTATCGCCGAGCTTGAGGCGCACACCGATGAGGAAGCCAATGCCGAGCACCGTCGCGATGCCCAAGACTTCTTCCACAAAGTGGTAGACCGGCCAGTGGCTGAGCCACGGCCAGCCCTTATTCGGTGCGAAGGTTTGGATATAGGCCTCGAACCACACCAGGATGCCGAAAAGGAAGCCCACCATCACCAGCCAGTGGGCGGCATTGACCAGAGGTTTTCCCTTGAAATGGGAGTGGCCAAAGACCTCTGCAATCACGCGCCATAAACGCTTGCCTATATTGTCGGTGCGTTTGAGCTGGGTAGGCCCGCCCGAGCGGATGAACTTGAAGAGGGCCCATACGCGGGTGAAAAAGTACAACCACACCGGAATCGATGCGGCTATAGCGATCCAACCGAACACGGTGGTCATGCGTGCTCCTTTAAAACTGATGCTCCACGTTTCTCTCTACCTTAAAGCCTAGGGCTGGAAATCAGAGAGTCTGCATTCAGTGCGGAGGCGTGACGTCCTAATAACGAAAGCCGCCCTCAGCCTCTGCGCGATCGAACGCACGAGAAGCGATAGGCACCATACGCAGCTTTCGGGGCAGTACTGAGAATGCGACTCTGACGCTGCGAGAGAAAAGCTTGAGCCTGCGCGCGTCCTTCTTAGTCCACTCCCAACCCAGTTTGTTTCGCAGCTTGTCAGGAATGAGACCAATAGCTACCCACAACAAGAGGCGTGAAGCATATGGAGAAATAGGGCGCCACAGCCAGTTAGGGACTTTGGGATCAGGGCTGTCTAGTGTCAACCCATTGATAATGCGAGAACGCTCAATGGTTTCGCTTATTGAGAGCTCATCGATCATGCGATCCATGTATTTTTCATACTCGGCATATGACTTAGGTGCATCATCGGGTTCAGCGACGCCATAGAAGCTGTACCAAGTCCGAGTCTCCTGGAATAAACGCTCGCGCTCCTCGCTGCTCAGAGGGTTCATGAAATTGCCCGCCAAGGCATATGGCATAGCAGCGAAAGTGGCGTGCGCCCAGTAATAGACCTCAGGGTTTAGAGGGTGGTAGCGACTTCCATCGGGGTGAGTTCCCTTAATGTCTTTGTGAAAATCACGAATCATGATGCCAACTTCTGGGCCCTCATAAACTGTTCGAATAATTGGGAACGCAGAGCGGACCAAGCGGGCTACCTCATTGTCAAAGACATTGAAGTGCTGGACCAGGGAACGGCTAATGTCGCGGTGTGCAATTTGGAGAAGTCCGGCGGACAGAGCGACGAAAGCGGAACGCCAATCACCAAAACGCTGCCACAGTAAAGAATCTGGACCAAGCTCTGGGAGTTCCGGCTGGCTTGGATGGGCCGTGGAGTCAACGAAAGTAGTGCTGGTGGGATTGCTCAGGTTAGTCATCATGCCTCCTTGAGGGCGGTAGCTTTATTGCGCTGTTAGGTAGTGGAAGAGACGGTCTGGGCGTCATAGTTGCTAGCAGTTGTAAATGCGTGCGCGCCGGCGTCGAATCCTGCAAGGGTAGTTCGTATGCCGCGGACGGTACCCGGCTGAACTAGCCACTTATCGTGCTTTACAGTCAGTGCGCCTGGACCGCGAATCTCCAATTGGCGTACGTATCGACGGCAGTGATCAGCGCGCGCTTCTACTGCTGCGAGTGGATGCCGCTTCAAGTAAGAATCCTGTGGCACTGGCCCATCAACGAATAAAGTATTGGGAAGCCCCAGTACCTCAATTCCGTGATGAAGATATAAGTCATCGATCTTGGTATGCGGCCGTCCTGGAACTGAAATCCATGGTGAACTTTCTCCGGTAGCTCGGATAAGAACATCAAAAGATCGGGATTCAAGTCCCGATTCTCCACTGTAGGAAACGGTCCAGTGACCTTCTTCAGCATCGAATTCTGCTGCCGTTACCTCTGTCGAGCCGCGGAATATGGCACCGCTCGCTTCGACGGCAGCTTCGAGGTGCTGCGAAATCGACGCCGGTGACCCATCGGTTCTGGTCAGTCGAAGGTACGGGGTGCGAAAATGAAAAGACCGAGAGACCCTTGGCGCATTAGGCGAGGTGAACTGACCTCCGATCTCCGAGTTCTTATCAAAAAGTGTCGTGTCGAATCCGGCGAATGCGCACTCAGAGGCGGCAGCGCATCCTGTCACCCCGGCTCCAACCACGGCAACGGTTGGTCGGCGGTAGGGCTTGAACATTACTGTTCCTTTCGAGGTTGCAACGGTAGGGTGCGGAACCTTTCGTATCGAGTAGTGGATTTGGGGGGTTAAAACTATCGCGGGATGATATGTGATGATACACACATTTATTGGCCATGTGAAGCGCAGCACACAAATCGGGTAGTTGTGTGATGTCTTGGGAGGCTAGGGAAGAAAACGGAGAAACCTACCTAGGCGAAGGGCAGCGGTCATAAGGCTGCCGTAGAACCGGCGTGGTAGCCACCGCGGACCTCGCATCGGCATAATTCGCTGGGCGGAAATGTTCTTGGCCTCTGTGTACTTTGTCAGGCCTTCTTCACCATGGCGGCGAGCTACACCGGATTCTTTTACTCCTCCCAGTGGGGTAGAAATTGATGCCCACGTCGCGGCGTAACCGTCATTAATGGTGACACCTCCGGCGTCTATTCGTTCTGCGATGTCGCGCGCAGTCTCCGGCTTGCCAAACACGGATGCGTTTAGTCCATACGAGGTTTCATTTGCCAGGAAAATTGCCTCATCGATGTCACGAACTCGTTGGACAAAAACTACTGGTCCAAAGACTTCCTGGGTTGCCAATTTGATGTCCGCGCCCACATTGGTCAGAACAGTGGGTTCGAAATGATATGGACCGATGTCTGGTCGGGGCTTTCCGCCTGTAAGGACAGTTGCTCCTTTTGCTCTTGCATCATCAACCAATCCTTGCACTCGGTCCAGTTGCTCCGGACCGATCAAAGAGCCCATAGTGTAACCCCAATTCAGTCCCTTGCCTAAGACGATGGATTCCGTGGCTCTTTGAAAGGCTCTTAAGAATTCATCATAGATGGACTCAGGAACATATATTCGCTCGATGGATACACAGAGTTGTCCAGAATTGGAAAAGCAGGCCGTGGCTATGGTGTCAATATGCTTTTCGATGTCTGCATCGGGAGCAATAATCATTGGGTTTTTACCGCCAAGTTCAGCGGAGTACCCTACGAGCCGCTCACCCACCGTTTTTCCTAAAATCTTGCCGGTTTGGGTAGAGCCTGTGAACATGAGGTAATCGCACTTCTGTGAGATGGCACCACCTACAACTTCCCCAGAGCCCGTGACGATTTGTAGAACATCATGGGGAAGACCCGCCTCTTGGAGTAGGCGGAGAGAAATGAGATTTGAAAAGGGCGTGGACCAATCTGGTTTCGCTACCACTGCGTTTCCTGCAATTAGGGCTGCAATGGCATCAGAAATCCCCAGGGCGAGAGGATAGTTCCAAGGGCTAATCTGGCCCACGACTCCCTTGGGGAGCCTTTGTAGAGAAGTGCTGGTAATTAGGGGGAACGCCCCCGGCCGCTTAACGGTCGGTAGCAGTTTAGGGGCAATGTTGGCGTAGTAGCGTGCATTGTTAAGCACGTCGAGCACCTCGTCGTATGCAGCGGTGCGATCCTTGCCAGTTTCTAGCTGGATGAAATCCGCAAGGAGTTCTCGGTGCTTTCCCACAAGGCGGTGGAATCGCCGGAAAATCTTCACTCGGTCTTTGACGTCAAGTTCTGCCCAACCTTTTTGAGCTTTGCGGGCACGCAGAAAGGCTTCATCAACATCTGCGTGGGTTCCCGTTCCAACCCAGCCAAGTTCTTCATCAAAGAGTGGCGAGTTAACGGCATGGTGTTCACTGCTATCTAAGGAGCCGGTAGCGAAGTTTGTAGATAGTTGCTGCAGCTCCGATAAAAGGTCCTGAGGTAAGGGTCGTTCTTCCAGGCGGTGTGGTAATGGCATGAAAAGCTACTCCAGAAAGCTAAAGGTTCGTGAGCTGGTCTGCTCACGAACCCGGTGTGGATGAATTAGAACGGGCAGCCTGCAGCGCGGCGCGCTGCAACTGCGTCATTAGAATCGCCTTCGGCATTCGGTTTAGCCGTATCGGAAGCCTCGGCGGCTTCATTCTTGGGCTGGTAGGCCTGAATGGTCTTAGGCTCCTTGTATTTGCCCTCGATCATGCCGTTTTTGATCATTAGTGAGCGGCCCGGTTCCATGAAGCGCTTGTCCTCGGGGAGGAGAGTGAAAACCTTTCGAATAGCCTTAGCTATGCGATCGAAGCGCTTTTGGTCTCGCGAGGTCCATTCCAGATCCAGAATCCGGCGATACTTTTCTGGCAGGGTGCCAATAGTGAGCCAGATAGTGCTGCGCATGATCGGCTTCCAGATAATTTTCCACAACCGAGGCGGGACACCATCGGGGGCCTTGACTGGTTCTACACGAGCTGTGCGCAGCGCGAAGTCGACCGTCTCGTTGCGCTCAAGCACGTTTTCAACCATGTCATCCATATAGGCGACGAGATCGTCATAGTTGTCAATGACTGGGCGCTCAGACATGCCGTACTTATCCCACCACGTCACGCCTTCGCGGACCAGTTGATCGCGCTCAGCCTTGGTGAAAGGCGTGCCAAATAGATCCTGTGCATAAATAACGCGATAGACAAAGGTGGCGTGAGCCCACCAGTAAGTTTCCGGATTGAGGGAGTGGTATCGCTCGCCGCTTTGCAGGGTTCCTTTGATAGTCACGTGATAATCGCGGATGCGCTCGGCTAAGTCTCCATCGTCGTAGATGGACTGAATGATTTGCGGTGTGGAGCGTTGAAGGCGTGCGAAGGGCTCGTCAAAAAACTTGGAGTGGTCGAGCAGTGATTGTCCGATGGCCGGGTGCATATTCTGCAAAATTCCGGTGTACCCGCGCAAGAGCTGTAGGCGGTTGTCTGAGCCCCATTTCCAAAGCAGGGAGTCAGGACCTAATGGGGCACGGCGCAGCTTGCGCTTAGATTCGTTGTTAGCAGTGTCCTGGCTAGATTCACTAATTTCAGGAGAATTTTTGGAATCAGGCAAGTTAGACATTGGAAAGCCCTCTCTAAATGTTAACTATGGAATGTTATGTAGCGTATCACACACAGAGGGTTCCATGTTGCGTGAAGCACAAACTGGTACCGAGGGGCATGTTATTGGGGTGGACGAGACCTGTGGGGGTGTGCTCTTCCGAGCTGGGGGTTTATTGCGACCGATCTCGCTTCCGTTTCAAAGTTCCGAAAGCGAAGGGGCGTGCTTATTTATTAGATGGTTTGGTGAATTATGTAATTGGGAGCGCAAGATTGTGTCCCACGTCTCAGCTTGTGTTAGAATGTGAAAAATTACTAGTAAAGGCAATTTTGAGCTAGCTGTGTGATTGTCTTAATGATCACGTGGCTTCTTGGCACAATGGAGATCTTCAGAGCAGCGAGAGCGGCGGGAAGCCTTAGCTCTGCATAGGTTATTTTTGTTAGAGAAAGGTCCCTTCATGGGCAGAATAAGCATTCCAAAATTTGCGGTGGCGCTGACTGCTGGGTTGGCGGCTTTTGGTGTAACCGGATTTGCGGTAGCGCAAGGTGGTTTGACTGCAAACCTGGCCCTTTCAGGTACTTTTTTTAAAGTCTCCATGAGTCACTTGGAAGGCGAGGGGCTGTCTATCTTTGTGGACAAGGACGATATGGCTAAGGAAACAGTTCCTGCAGCGCGTTTGAAGTTCGAGCATGCCTTGGCTTCAAATCTTTGCTTGTCGGCGACGATTCCAGACGTTCCTGGCGTCGGCGAGACCACTCTTGCGTTGCGAGCCGAAGGTGATAACAGTGTTGAGGTGCGAAACCTGCTGGTTGGGGCAACGGACATCAAGGGTCAACTAGATCTGACCAATGCCAACGTGGGTATTGATGCGCACCAAGTAAATGATCGCGCAGCACCTGGCGCGTGGGGACTGAACTCCGAAAAGGTGGTATTGAGCGCAGATGACATCCGCACCACCTCCGTGGGGGCTGAAAAGCTTTCTGCAAAGGGCGTAAACGTGGATGTAAAGAGAGGACACGAGAATGGCTGCTAGTTCTTCGCAAGAAGAAACCCTCAGCATGCCGGTGGTAGAGGACAAAGACAAGGTCTCTGACAGTGATGTCCAATCTGGGTTGCAAGAAGAGACCGTGGAAGAAGGAAATCTTGGCGAGGAAAAGCGTGGAAGGTGGGAGCGCTTTAAAATTTGGCGGAAAAAGCGTCCTTTCGCTGGCGGGCTTTTATTAATTCTTTCCGGGGTAGTTATCGCCGCCCCTGCCTATATAACGATCCATATTTCGGATCTACTGGTGATGATCTCTACCGTTTCCGGTGTTTCTACCCTGCTCATCGGTGCCCTACTTATCATGTTTGGTTTAGGGGCTTGGTTTAGGCAGGAAACGGCAACCTACGTTGGCGTGCTGGGAATTCTAGTTGCAATCGTTGCTTTGCCGACCTCCAATATTGGAGGGTTTGTTATCGGCTCGCTCTTGGGGATAATCGGCGGCGCACTCACCTTTGCTTGGCAGCCTAGAGAACGGGGAAGGGTAAAGGGCTGAGTATGGGCACCCAATCTTTCAAACAGTTGTTGTCCCATTCGTCGCTTGCTCTAAAGACTAGCGCGGCCGTTGTGGTGTGCTCCGCAGCAGTTGTGTGCGCCGTAAGCGACCCGGAGGAATCCAGTGCCCAAGAAGCTTTGGCTTTAGCCCAGTCGGAGCACAGCATCGTCACCGCAGACAAGGTCACACTGACTGGCAACGTACGCGCTTCGCTTGTGACTGTGCCTTCCGTGAATGGTGAAGAGCGAGCCTTGAAACTCGTGGGTGACAAGTTGGTGGCACGCGGACTTTCTTTGACTCTTCCTGGCGCTACGGGGCAGGGAAAATTGACTACTGGCGACGCCGAGACAACCGTGACGGATGGTCCGGTCACGGTTCTCGCTTCGGGACTGAGGGCCACCCCTGCTGTTGAAAATACGCCAACAATTCCGGTGGACATTGATTTAGGGGCCGAAAACGTCAACGATGTGCTCGACCAACTGGGGGTGCCCAAGCCACACTCAGTTCCGGACGCTAACATTCCTGACCCCCTCATGGAACACATTGCGCTCGAGGACGTCACCATGGAGCTGGTGAACCTCACCGGCCATAAGTTCAACGCTCCCCGAGTTCAATTGAATATAGGCGGGTAGCAGCTCGCAGCCTTTAGCCTTGGGCGAACTGGGATTGATGCAGGCGCCAGTACGCCCCCTGGGCATTGAGCAGATCGTCGTGCGAGCCCTGTTCAACGATGGTGCCGTTTTCCATGACGAGGATGAGATCGGCATCGCGAATAGTAGACAAGCGGTGGGCGATGACGAAGGAGGTGCGATCTGCGCGCAGTGCGTTCATCGCTTCTTGGACGAGTACCTCAGTGCGGGTATCGACCGAAGAGGTGGCTTCGTCGAGAATGAGCAGCGCGGGCTGGGCCAAAAACGCGCGGGCAATGGTGATGAGCTGGCGCTCGCCGGCCGAGATGGCGCCGCCGTCTTGATCGATAATGGTGTCGTAGCCCTCGGGCAGCGCGTGGACGAAGCGGTCCACATAAGTCGCTTTAGCTGCGGCGATGACTTCCTCATCCGTCGCGTCCAAGCGGCCGTAGCGAATGTTGTCCATGATCGACCCTTTGAAAAGCACGGCGTCCTGGAGCACCATGCCCACCTGGGAGCGCAGTGTCTGGCGGGGCATGCGGGCGATATCGTGCCCGTCAATGAGAATCTGACCGCCGTCTAATTCATAAAAGCGCATCAGCAGGTTGACCAAGGTTGTTTTGCCGGCTCCGGTGGGGCCGACAATGGCCGCGGTCTGGCCGGGCTCCACGCGCAGGTTGAGGCCGGTGATGAGTTCTTTATCCTCCGAGTAGGAGAAACCAACGTCTTGGAACTCAACGAGTCCGCGGGCGCGGCCGGGGAGGTCCTCGTCGGTGGTGTCAGGGGCTTGTTCTTCGGCGTCGAGAAGCTCAAAGACGCGTTCGGCCGAGGCCACGCCGGATTGGACCTGCTGCATCATGCCACCAAGCTGGCCCAGCGGCTGGTTGAACTCGCGAGAATACTGGATGAAAGCAGTGGCTGCGCCCAAAGTCATGTGGCCATTAGCCACGCGCAGGCCACCCAAGACCGCGATGGCAACATAGGACAGATAGGACAGGAACTGCATGATTGGCATCATGCTGCCGGAGAGGAATTGTGCTTTTGCCGCGGAGCGGTAAAGCTCTTCGTTGCGCTTATCAAATTCCTCCGTCATTGCTTCTGTGCGGCCGAAGACGATGGCAAGGTCATGGCCGGAGAAGGATTCCTCTACCTGGCCATTGAGCTGTCCGGTAGAGCGCCATTGCGTTTTGAATTGGCGCTGTGAGCGGCCGCCGATGACCCCGATGACTAGTGCGGTAAGCGGCAGAGCTAGGAGAGCAACCAGTGCGAGCTGCCAGGAAACACTAAACATCATGATGGTGATGCCAATGACCAAAAGCGCGTTATAAAACAGCTGCGAGAGTGCTTGCTGCAGGGCCTGCTGTACGTTGTCGATGTCATTAGTGGTGCGCGAGAGGATATCGCCGCGTTGCTGGGAATCAAAGTAGTTCAGCGGCAGCGCGTTCACCTTCGCTTCAACGCGCTCACGCAGGTCAAATACGGTATCCATGCTCACTTTGTTGAGAATGGCCCCCTGCCACCATTGGAAGCCGGAAGAGACGATATACATTGCGATAACGGCAATGATGAGCGTACCCAAGCGGTGAAAGTCAATGCCTTCGCCCGGGATGAAATCCATGGCGGAGGCCATGTCTGCGAAGCGGTCCTGTCCTTGCGCACGCATGCCATCGATAGCTTGTTGGGCGGTTATATCGGCGGGAAGGTTACGGGAGATAACTCCGGCGAAGATGACATCCATGGCCTTGCCCATGACCTTGGGTGCCACAACTGCCAAAAAGATACAGACAATATTCATCGCTGCTACGGCCCACAGGCGACGCTTGTATGGGGCAAGCAAGGAAAAGAGGCGCTTGATGGAGGGCCAAAAATTCTTGGCTTGGCGCGGAGCAGATTCGCCCATGGGGCCGGTGGAGTGCTCCGTGGACTCGGCGGTGGAGGCGGTATTTTCAGCCATTAGTTCGCGCCTCCTGCAGCAGCGGCGGTTTCTTGGGAATCAACAATTTCTTGGTAAACGGCGCAACGCCCAAGGAGCTCCTCGTGTGTGCCGCGGTCAACAATGCGGCCGGCATCGAGTACCAGGATTTGGTCGGCATCGCGAATGGATGCCACGCGCTGGGCGACGATTATGCTGGTCACCGGTTGCTCACGCTTAGCGAAGGAAGCCTGCATTGCGGCGCGTACCTTGGCGTCGGTAGCCACGTCCAGCGCGGAAAAGGAATCATCAAAGAGGTAAACCAGCGGGCGGGCAACTAACATGCGTGCGATGGATAGGCGTTGGCGCTGGCCGCCGGAGACATTGGTGCCGCCTTGAGCGATAAGCATGTCTAGGTCCTCCACGAAATCAGCCTGGGCTACGCGCAGCGACTCCCAGAG
This sequence comes from Corynebacterium nasorum, assembly GCF_032821635.1. Lineage (NCBI taxonomy): Bacteria > Bacillati > Actinomycetota > Actinomycetes > Mycobacteriales > Corynebacteriaceae > Corynebacterium > Corynebacterium nasorum. The sequence goes on from NZ_JAVBIE010000010.1 coordinate 64,896, forward strand.
CTCCTCATCGGTGGCTGCGGGGCGGCCAAAGCGCAGGTTCGAGGCCACTGTCCCACTAAACAGGTAGGCCTTTTGCGGTACTAGGGACACGCGCTGGACGATGTCCTGGCGGGCCAGGGAGGTCGTCGGGGTGGCGTCGATAAGCACCTGGCCTTTCGTCGGAACATATAGGCGCGGGATAAGGGAAATTAGGGTGGTCTTGCCCGAGCCGGTCGAACCGATGATGGCCGTAGTGGTGCCGGGCTGGGCGGTAAAGGAAATATTTTCTAGCACTGGCGCATCCGCACCAGAATAGGAAAAGCCCACGTTGCGGAATTCCACCGTGCCCGTGGCCGTGTCCGGGGTAGTTGTAGTGCTAGGCGGAGTAATGGATGGTTCGTGTTTGAGGACCTCGGTAATGCGGCGTGCACAGATAATGGCGCGGGGCAGCATCATCGCCATGAATGTTCCCATCATTACCGCAGCGAGAATTTGGAGCAGATATTGCAAGAATGCGGTGAGGGATCCGACATTGACCAATCCCTCGTCTACGCGGTGACCGCCAAACCACAGCACCGCGCCCGTGGCCACGTTGAGGATCACCGTAATGAGCGGGAACATCACCACGAAAAGGCGGCCAATGTTCAGGGACAGGCGGGTAATTTCCTTATTGGCTTGGGTAAATCGCTCGGTTTCATAGGCCTCACGCACGAAGGCGCGCACCACGCGAATGCCGGTAATTTGCTCGCGCAGGGTGCCATTGATGGCATCCAGCTTGTCCTGCATGATGCGAAAGAGTGGCATGAGACGGGCAATGATGACGGAAATCGTGCCGAGCAATACTGCCACGGACACCCACACCAGCCAGGACAGCCCGGCGTCTTCGCGCATGGCCATGATGATGCCGCCGATGGACATGATCGGCGCGGTTACCATGAAGTTGAGCATCATCATATAGACCATTTGCACCTGCTGAACGTCATTGGTGCCACGGGTGATAAGCGTAGGCGTGCCAAAGCGGCTCATATCCTCAGTAGACAAGGAATTGACGTGGCGAAAGACTTGGCTGCGCACGTCTCGGCCTACGCCCATGGCGGTGCGGCTGCCGCACCATACGGCGCCAATGGCGGTGATGACTTGGGCAAAAGCAACGGCAAGCATGATCCCACCGGTGTGCCAAATGAAATCCACATCGCCTTGGGCCACGCCTTCATCAATGATCTTGGCATTGAGCGATGGGAGGTAGAGTGTGGCGGCCGTGGAGAGGGCCTGAAGCACGAGCACTGCTATGAAATACGGCGTGTATGGTGCCGACCGTCGTATGAGAATGCGAACCAGATCCATGGACTCGCGCCCCTTTCCTTGCCGTGGCTGGGTAGCCGTGCAAGTTTATATCTAGGGTGAGCGGGGCGCTAGTCTGAGTCTTCCTTTAAATCCCCACATGCGCCAGCTGGGCGCGGGTGATGACGCTGGGCCAATCCTCGAAGTCTTCGAGGGGAGCGCATAGTCCTTCCCAAGTGGTAACGGCCACGCCGCGGGCCTTGAGCTCGAGAATGAGCAGATCGCGGTCGCCAGAAGAGGCCAGGCGGTGGATTTCGTTATGGGTGATATCGCCGTCGGGCCCTACGTGCACGTTGCCGATGAGGCGGAGCCGGGGAGTGGTGCCGGGGCCGCAGTGGGATCCTGAGACGGCGTCGGCAAGCACGCCTGCAAGGCCGGCAAAGCGTCGAAGTAGACCGAATGGTGCGGTGCATTTGGTAATGAGGTCCACACACATGCCGGCGCTGATAAGCTTTTCGACGGTGGATAGGGCTGCCGGGCCCTCCCCGATGATGGCTATACGCTGCATGGAAGTGCCTCCTTGTGTGGGGCGCAAATACCCCGCAATAGACTGTCTTGTCTGTAAATCTAGTCCGCTTGGTACGGATTGGAAACTTTTTATTCGCAGCTCCCGCCAAGCTCAGCGGCTTTTCGCGCATAATCTCCTGCACCGCCTTGGGGTTTTGCCTAATGTGTGACGGCATGAACCCAACAACGAACCTGCTGGACGGTGGCAAGAACTACCGTGACCCCAGCATCTCCCCAGAAGGCACGCGGGATACCGCGCCGCTGGACGCCGAGGTAGCCGCGCGCAACCAGCAATTGGTAGACCAGTGGGCGGATAAGCTGCACGATGCCTCTGCCGAAACCATCACCGAATGGGCCGCCGAGCACGCTCCCGGCCGCCTTGCGGTGACCATGTCCATGGAAAATACGGTCTTGGCCGAGCTCGCCCACCGCGCCGGGCTCGATGCGGATCTGCTTTTCATCGATACCGGCTGGCACTTCCCGGAAACCCTCCAGGTGGCCGATGAGGTAGAAAAGCGTTACTCGGACCTGCCCCTAGTCCGGGTGATGCCGCTATTGAGCCCAGAAGAACAAGATGAGGTCTACGGCCCGCGCCTGTATGCCCGCGATACCGCGGCCTATAACCGCATGCGCAAGGTCGAGCCGCTCAATATGGCGATGGACCCGTATGCCGGCTGGGTTACCGGCCTGCGCCGCGCCGATTCCGAGCACCGCGCCACCGCCCCGGCGCTGAGCTTGGATCGCACCGGACGATTGAAGATATCGCCCATCATCACCTGGGATCTAGACGATACAGACCGCTATATCGAAGACAACGACCTCATCATCCACCCACTCACCCTGCAGGGATACCGCTCCATCGGCTGCGCCCCGCTGACCTTCCCAGTTGGCGAAGGCGAAGATGCCCGATCCGGGCGCGTATTTGCAGACGGCAAGACAGAATGCGGGTTACACGAATAATGAGCACACTTTCCCCACACCTCAAAGACCTTGAAAACGAGTCCATCCACATCCTGCGCGAGGTGGCCGGCCAATTCGACAAGGTAGGCATCCTCTTTTCTGGCGGCAAGGATTCCGTTGTTGTTTTCGAGCTAGCCCGCCGCGCCTTCGCTCCGGCCACGGTTCCGTTCGAGCTCGTCCACGTCGATACCGGGCATAACTTTCCCGAGGTCATCGACTTCCGCGACCGCCTGGTAGAAGAATCCGGCGCGCGCCTGCACGTGGCCCGCGTCCAAGATTGGATTGACCGCGGTGACCTGCAGGAGCGCCCCGATGGCACCCGCAACCCGCTGCAGTCGGTGCCGTTGGTAGAGACCATCGCCGAGCGCGAGTATGACGCCGTATGCGGCGGCGCCCGCCGCGATGAGGAGCGCGCCCGTGCCAAGGAGCGCATCTTCTCCATCCGTGATTCCTTCGGCGGCTGGGATCCCCGCCGCCAGCGCCCTGAACTCTGGGATCTATACAACGGCGGCAAGATGGCCGGCGAAAACGTCCGTGTATTCCCTATTTCCAACTGGACCGAGTCCGATATTTGGGAATACATCGGCGCCCGCGAACTGGAGCTGCCCTCCATCTACTACTCCCACGAGCGCGAGGTATTCAAGCGCAATGGCATGTGGCTAGCCCCTGGTGAATGGGGTGGCCCGGCCGAGGGCGAGGAACTAGAAACCCGCACCGTGCGCTACCGCACCGTGGGCGATATGTCCTGCACCGGTGCCGTGGAATCTACCGCATCGACGCCGGATGAGGTGCTGGCGGAGATTTCCATTTCCACCCTTTCTGAGCGCGGCGCCACCCGCGCCGATGACAAACTCTCTGAGTCCGCTATGGAGGACCGTAAGAAGGAAGGCTACTTCTGATGACGACCACCCTCGCGCCAAACGTCGGCGCCCTCAAGCAGCGTGATACCCTGCGCCTGTGCACCGCCGGCTCCGTCGATGACGGTAAGTCCACCTTCGTCGGCCGCCTGCTCTATGACACCAAGTCCGTGCTCGCGGACCAGGTCGAGTCCATGGAGCGCACCTCCACCGACCGCGGCTTCGACGGAATGGACCTTTCTTTGCTTGTCGACGGCCTGCGGGCCGAGCGTGAGCAGGGAATTACCATCGACGTGGCTTATCGCTATTTCGCCACGGATAAGCGCACCTTCATCCTCGCCGATACCCCGGGGCACGTGCAGTACACCCGCAATACGGTCACCGGCATGTCTACCTCGCAGGTAGTGGTGCTTCTTATCGACGCCCGCCATGGCGTCGTCGAACAAACCCGCCGCCACCTCAACGTCGCCGCCCTCCTCGGCGTGCGCCACGTGGTCCTCGCGGTGAACAAGATTGACCTCGTGGACTACGACGAGCAGGTCTTCCGCGATATTGAGTCCGAGTTCAACCAGATCGCCGCGCGCTTAGACATCACCGATACCACCGTGGTGCCGATTTCCGCGCTCAAGGGCGATAACGTGGTTGAGCGTTCCTCTAATATGCCCTGGTACACCGGACCGACCGTTCTCGAGGTTCTCGAGACCGTCCCCGTGGCCACTGGCCGCGCCGATGAGCTGGATTTCCGTTTCCCCATCCAGTACGTCATCCGCGAGCACGCCTCCGATTACCGCGGCTACGCCGGCCGCGTGAAGGCAGGCTCCATCTTCGTGGGCGATGAGGTCCACCTGCCCGAGGGCCGCACCAGCACCATCACCCAGATCGACACCGCCGACGGCCCCGCCGACTCCGCCGCCACCGGCGACTCCGTGACGTTCCTGCTTGCCGACGACATCGACCTCGCCCGCGGCGATCTCATCGCTGGGTCCCAACGCCCCGCGGCCAGCCGCGAGTTCGACGCCACAGTGGTGGGCCTGACCGAAAAGGACATCAAGCCCGGCCAGATGCTCAAGCTGCGCTACGGTTCCTCCCTGGTCAAAGCCCGCATCGCCGCCATCACCCGCACCCTGGACCTCGATGGCGTTTCCGATGTTGAGAACCCCGAGTCCGTCGCTATGAACGACATCGCCCACATCACCATCCAGACCCAAGCCGAGCTACCTGTCGAGGACTACGCCGCCCGCGGCGCGGTGGGCAACTTCCTGCTCATCGACCAATCTTCCGGCAACACCCTCGCCGCCGGCTTCGTGGGCCATCGCCTGCGCTAGTCGTTCTTCGTGCCGCTGCTGCTTCTCTCACCGCGCATCATTATGATGCCCGTGACTCCGAGCAGTAGCGGCGTGGAGATACCGAACACCGTAGGCCCTACTACGGTTAAGTTCACGATCAGCAGGACAACCGCCGCCACCAGAGCGAAAGCTCCGAACTTCTGCTGAAACGTCTTCTCGCTCATTACTATCTCTCCTTCGGCTACGCTTTGGCCACGATAACCTGCTCCTAGTTCCCCGCGAAAGCCTAGAACGCGGCCACTTTTGGCTGCCGCGCCCCCCTTTAGGCTTTTGGTACTTATGGGAAGAATACTTCTCCCACAGCGGGGCCTAGTTCTGAGAAAAATTCTGGAGTGTTGCCGGCGACCTTTCCCTGCCATTGGATTTTGTCATCTTCGTTGTAGTCCAATGCGCTGGCCAGCGTATCTCCGGCTAATCGGTCTAACCAGCCTTCTATAGCGGTTTCTTCTTCCGACATGGCAGAACCAGGTCCCGGAAGAACCGTCATTTCCACTCCCACATACGCAATCCCTCTCGGTTTCGAGACTGTGAAAATGGCGTATGCGAGTCCTGCAGTTCTCCACACCGCCCGAAGCTCTACTGCAGCCGGAGAAAGCCCATTGTCTCCTGCGTAGTATCGCTTTAGTAGGCAGTTCATCTTCTCCGCGAATTCTGTTGAATTCCAGCCATCAGTCATCTTCATTATTCCTCTGGGGATAAGGTCTTGATATTCACGGCGGCGATTAACTGTTTAAAGAGCCCAGATTCTTTTCTAATTTTCTGCATTCCAGAGCTTGCTGTATTCGTCCGCAATCAGGGGCCACATAAAAGAGCATGCTTCGTCGTAGGAGCGTACATCGGTAATGGCATGGCCGCTGATAACTAGGTCGTGGTAAATCAAGCGACCTGATTCATCATGGCGTTCCTCTGGATCTGGAAACCTTAATGCCAAGTGTCCATTGCAGCGCTCAAACACGTGGCGGGAGTTTTCAAAGCCCGAAAATGCCTCAAGATATGGCGGCAATGGGTCCTTATAGCCGCCATCGAGTAAGAACTTATGGCCCCAGTGTTTGCCTCGCGTAGCCCAGATTATTTCCATCGCGGCGACCTTTCGAGAATGTCGTTGTCGATGCTCTCGCGCAATTTCATGACGAAATCTGTAAGCAACAATTCCTTAAATGCATGCTTTTCCACCGCATTCTTTCGAGCCTCGGCAATCACCGGAATGGCTGCAGACATGAGCGGGTCAACCAGACCAGCGATACCTTGAGCCTTGGCCAGGAAATTAAATGGCATCTTGTTTACTTTGCCAAGCATCGCAAAAGCCGATTGTGCTATACCAAGTCCCCTTTTCACCATCTTTTCGTCCGCTAGGCCAGCCGGGAGAAGGCGCAATACATTCCACCGCTGGTAGCGCTGGATAGGCAAAATCGTAGATAACGGAAGCAAGGCGTCGACGCCTTTGTGCTTTTCTAAATCAATTGTGCCGTTCTTGAACTCAGCTGAAGAGATGACGATGTAGTCCTCTCCGACGGATAGAGCCTCGTCGCCGTTGACGAAATCTGCCAGAACTTTGCGCAGCGCGTTCAGTTCATCAGCGGCATGAAGAACGACGAGCTCATGGAGCCTGTGCGCATCCAACTCCGGCATGAGGTCGGCTTTAGAAAGCGCGATAACCCAGATGCGGGGAAACTGCTGCAGCCGTTCATTGTCAGCAATGATGTCGGATTTAATGCCCAGCAATGTGTTCCGGAAGGTGCCGAATAGTGACTTGAGGTAGCGATCTTCGTCGCCTTCGTGGTCGAGCAGCTTTTGTGCGTCAACCAAAACCAGAGCGACATCTGATTGGATCAGCTGGCGGAAAGTATGAGCCCGATCATTTCGTTCGCTTTCAGAGCTGACCTCTGACTCGAACCATTCGCCTGGATAGTCATGCCAAGTAATGCCAATGTGCGAAGTCTTCTTCTTCGCGTCCAAGGGCTGTGACTCTGGGACGAATTTAAAACCGAATGGAGAGGAAACAAACTTATCCTGCATCGGAGCTTGGGCTTGCTCCTTCATTCCCAAGTATTTTTGGAGCAGTTTATTTCCGCGCGCAGAATCGTCCGCTAGGAATCTGTACCCGTTCTTATGGATAGTCGATGGCTCGTGGAGGCGGCCAAAGAGTGAGGAAAGAAGGACTGTCTTTCCGCTTCCAGCCTGACCAAAAACTGCGATGTGCTGGTGAATTTGTTGTTTGCTCATAGTGCGAAAATACATCAGCTGAAAACATCATGCCTGACGCCTGCGAGAAATTCTTCAGAGGCCAAGGGGCGGGTAAAAGCGGTGGATTGATTACGCCTTTAGCTGCCTACAGATGTTGGCGGTACGTCGCCGGACATGATGACCTTTTTCTGGCCTTCATCCCAGCGGAAGCCAGCGTCAGTCGTACCGGAGCGGTTCGCGTTGCCTTCGCCTTCGCGCGGCCAGTGGTAGGTTACCGCGATCTCGGAGTCACTGACGCGCTCAATAGTGGGGGCGAATCCATAGGGCTTTGCCGTTGCGGTGCCTAAATATTCGCCATGGTTAAACAACATAATGTGGAAGGGTGAAGAACTAGTTCCTCCCTCAACCATCAGCGTTTCCCACGATAGAGATGCACAGGGATCGTAGCCTGAGGAATCGAAAAGCTGCCATCCGATGGTGCCCCACGGAGCTACTTGGGATACGCCCTCGGAGAAAGCAGCTTGGGCATCTGCCGCGCCACACGACGAAGTGGTGTCGGCTTCCGGGCTCGGCTGCTCGTCATCCATCATCACGTTCGGTGGCACCGGCCGAGTAGGTTCTTCTTCCGCCGCAGCAGAGTCAGTGGGTGATTCTTCCGGCTTGGCATCGCTACTTTCTTCCGTAACGGACATTGACGCCGACTCAACCGAAAACTCCTGTGCGGTTGTATCCGACGTTTCGTCATCGCAGGAAGCCAAGGAGAAACTAATAAGAGCGGCGCTCGCTGCAATGCTTATACGGCTTATTCGGCCTAGGTGGGCAGATGATTTAGGCATAAGATATTGCTTTCAAATTGAGGCGGTAGATGAAAAGTCAAAGGGGTGCACGCTGCGTTGTAGCGGGTGTAGGGAGACAACGCAGCAGAAGGGGAGTGACAGGGAATCGAACGCGGAATCGGGGTTAGCAGGGGTCAGAGAAATCCGCGTCATTATTGAGGGAACGGGCATTACCGCCATACTTGGCCTTGAGTTCGCAAACCTTTTCCACGCTGTGGCCGGCTTCGTAGATGATGGCATAGACAGAGCCGCTCTCAGTACGGCTGCGCAGGGAACTACATGCGCCGCCCCGGATTATCTTGGAACCTGGGTACTTTTTGTGCACTCGGTAGGGCTCGGAAATCGGATCAGTTGCCGGCGGGATGATGACCGATTCCGCGATGAGTACGTAGCTGCCATCGCATTCGCCGTACCAATAATCTTCTGGCGGAAACTCCTCCTCGGCGGTAATGGGCCTGTCGCGAACCTTTGGAGTTTGCGTTTGCTGTGCATCGCAGAGTTGGAGCTGGTTGGTCAGCTGCTTCGGGGCGCCAGCCGTGTCCAACTTGCCCTTGTCGTAGCACTGATTGACGGAGTCTCCAGTCGTATTGTCAGACCGATACAACTTCCACTCATTATCGGTCCAGTAGAACAGTCCATAATTTGAGGATTGCTTTTGGGCCATGTAAAGCCAGGTGCCATCGCAAAACAGCTGAAGCGTGCCAATTGGAACGTCCATTAGGTCATCGGCTAGCGTTCCACACTTCTCCTCTGTGGAAGGTCCAGTGCTAGCGCTCTTAGCTTGTGTAGACGCAGCTTTCTTTTCAAGAGTGGATTCTTCTTCAGAAGCCGCTCCTTCGGTAGTTTCCTCGCTGCTGTTTTCTTGAGAATGAAAATTCGGTTCAGCGCTGCTCGAACCATCAGAATCCTTGTTTCCCGTTAGCGCCCAGGCGCCACCGCCAATAAGCGCAATGATGGCGAGAGCGGCAACGACAATAATGGCGGTGCGCGTGCCTTTGCCTGAAGATCCAGTGCTTGTTCCTGTGCCGGGGTCCTGCATAGGGGAGGCAGGCCCGTTCGAATCTGAAAGTGGGGTTGAGTCTGGTGGACCCCAAGAATTCTTGTCGTTCAAAGGTAAGGCTCCTTTGTGCGCTGTCCAGAAAGAGAAATGCGAAAGAAAGAGAATGATTAAGAATCATTCCGCGTCATACTATAGGCATAAGAGTTGCAAAGATTCTCTCGAATGGGACTATGAAAGGGGTATTTGCAACGTGCCACTTTTCTATTATGTAACTCGTAGGGATTAAGTAAGTCATAATCTGTCTGACCGAAAAACCAACAGCGACCAAGCTGAGAAGTCCCAAAACCTCCTAGAAGGGCTTCAACTGATGCCTGCTTTCCGAGACAAGACCCAAATGAAGGAAACCGGGGAGGCCAATGTCCGGCTTAATCCCAAGCATGACCAAGAAATAAATCCCCGATGAGGGGGAGGAAGGAGCCCTCGTGGGGCTGGACCGCAATCTCAACGCCGCGGAATTGCATGCAACTCGCAACCGGGTGAGCGTATCCCCGGATCTCATCCGCCGCTTGGGTGGAGCCCTAGGCTATGACGCAATCGAGGCCTTTGGCTCCGAAGCACCGGCGGAATTGAATAAGGTCTTTGATTTGGGAGACATCATCGATCTGATGCTGCTTAGCCAGCTGTCGGACATGGAAGTCGCGCCGGGAATGGAGCAGCAGGTGGAGGGGGACGTCGCCAAGCAGCTGCTGCGGCGCATCAGTGCTGGTGATTACTTGACGCGCCAACAGGTGCATGACCGCCTGCCACGGGCGACGGTGATGCTCTACCGCATGGGGCATCCGCGGCTGTGGGCTTTTGCCGCGCGCCAGCGCCTGCCCCAGGACGCGCACAAGGCAATTCCGGGGTCCTTTCACCGCGATATCACCGGGCCGTATACGACGCCGGAAGAGGCATGGCTGGGCATGTACGTGGCAGATGCTACGCGCCTGGGTGAGCTAAATACGCAGGTAGAAGATGCGGGGCTAGACGAGGACAGACAACAGCGCCTGCGGCTGGGTATGAGCCTGGCTGATACCTACCGCCAAGTCTGGAGCTCCGCGCGCGGCCATTGGCGCGTTAGCCCTCAGACGCGTTATATCGTGCCCTCGCGCTTTGGCTATTGCCCGTATGTCTTTCGGGTGGCCGAGGGCGGGTGGCGCCGCGATTCCTTCGATGGGAGCCACGATCGCTTTATGGCAACTGAAGGCTATTGGATTGACGTGGAGCGCGAGCGGCTCATTCACCTTGGCGCGCCTGATCCGCACGACGCCTGGCTACCCACGGCACAGGTGGCCGCCGAAGCCCCCACGGAGGCCGACCTGGCGGTCGCGCGCGTGCTCAGCGGGAAAATTATCGCACTCGGTGCTGGCCAGAAGAATATTACGATTCGCCTGCGCCAGAAGAACCGCACGTTGAACTTCGATTAGGGCGGGCAGGTATTCTCACAGGCATGGAGAATCTCAACGGACGTACCCTTTTTGTCGCCGCTGTCGATGCGGAGGCCGCGCACATTCCGGAGGGCGAGCCCCTGCTCATTACTGGAATCGGCACGGTTCCAGCGGCCATTGCCCTAACGGAGGCTCTTGCCGACGCCCGCGCTAATGGCGCCCTTCCCGAGCGCGTGGTCAATATCGGCACGGCCGGCGCGCTTGTCGACGGCATGGCTGGCGTCTTCGAAGTAGGCAAGGTCACCAAACACGACTTCAAGCTCGAGGTGCTTACCGATATCAACCGCTACCTGCTGCCAGAGGTCATCGAGCTGGAAACCTCCGGCCGCTTGCCGGTTCGTGGGCTGGCCACGGGCGATATGTTTGTCTCCGATACCGCCCTGCGCACTGAGCTGGCCCAAAAATCCCAGCTCTGCGACATGGAAGGCTATTCCATTGCCGCAGTATGCCAGCGCTTCGACGTGCCCTGCACCCTGCTCAAGCAGGTCTCCGATTCCGCGAATGAGGAGTCCAAGGGCACGTGGGCCAACGTCCTCGACCGAGGCGCGCGCCAGCTCGCCTCGGCCGCTACGGATCTAGGCTTTCTGCGCTAAATACTAAAGCGCGCCGGCGGAGGGCCGGCGCGCTGCTTGTGGTCGCTGAGTCTTAGCTCAGCGGGCTCATGGACTGGTAGAGCTGCTCTACCATATCGCGTGGAGTCTCGTCATGTTCGTAGGTGACGTCGCTGAAGTCTTCAGGATCATCCTTGGAGCCGGTGATGATGTCTATATCTGAAGGCTCGACTTCCCCGGAGCGCAGCGCAGCCATTTCGGCGTGGTAGCGCACGACAACGGCAATGGTTGCGGCCACGGGGACGGCGAGGAACGCGCCAACAATGCCGGCCAGGGTGGAGCCAACGGTCACAGAGAGTAGGACGACCGTGGCGTGCAGGCCCATGGCCTTGGACTGCAGCAATGGTTGGAGGACGTTGCCTTCTACTTGCTGAACGATGATGATAACTGCCAAAGCAAGAAGCGCGTTGGTTAGTCCATTGGATACCAGAGCGATAATAACTGCCAAAGCACCGGCGGTTACGGCACCGATGATGGGGATGAAGCTGGCGAAGAAGGTCACCACGGCGATGACGAGTGCTAACGGAACTTGCAGAGCCCACAGGCCAAGGCCGATAAGTATAGCGTCCACCATGGCCACGGCGGCTTGGGCCTGGATAAAGCCGGACAAGGTCTTCCAGATGCGCGCGCCCAGCTCAGTGACATGCCAGCCGGTGGAGTTGCCGGTGTACTTGCGCAGCCAGGGCAGGAATTTGTCGCCATCTTTGATGATGAAGAAGGTGACAAAGAGCATGATCAGCGCGGCCACGACGATGGAGCTGGCCATGGAGAAACCAGAGATGACGCCGGTGGCGATGGTGGATGCTTGACCCTTGGCAAACTTGACCACGTCTTGGAGCACGGATTGCAGCTGGTCGCTTCGGATATCGATGGGGGATTTTTCCACCATCTCCGTCAGCTGGTTAATGCCATCCTCGGCTTGGTCAATGAGCGTTTGGCTTTGGCTGGTGACCACTGGGGCCATGGCGGCAAAGACGCCGCAGAAGATAATGATCAGGCCGAGCAAAGTGCTCACGGCCGCGAGTGAGCGCGGGAATCCCTTGCCGCGCAGCCAGGCGCTGACTGGGTAGAGCACCGTGGAGACAAGGATGGCGAGCAGGACAGGGAGCAGGCCTACCCAGATGAACTTGAGCAAATAGCCCGCCAGGGCCAAGCCGGCGACGATGAGGATAAAGACCACCGAGACCTTGGCCATGGTGCGGAAGTCCTTGGCCAGGATGGCAGATTTATCATCGCGCTCAGCGGGGTGCTCGCTGGCGGCTTCTGCACCGAGATGCGCATCATCATAAGCGACGAGGGTATGCGAATCTTCTTCGCCTGGCTTCTGGATTTGCGTTGCGGTGCCTTGTTCCTGCGCAGACGGGCGCTGGGCCTCGTCGCGGGAAGATGAATTATGTGATGTAGACATTGCTTACCACTATGCCACATAAAACGTGCAGCGCATATACGAAAAGGAGGTAGCGGCCCACGGGCGGGACGCTACCTCCTGGGAGTGCCTTTAATGCGGCGGGAGATTACTCCTCGCGCAGGTTGCCTACGTTGCGGATGATGCCGAAGCGGTGCATGGTTACAGAGACTGCCTGCTCAAGGAGGTAAGGGATGAGCTCACGGCGGCCGTCGGCAAGCACGGGCTGGTCCAGCACCACGGAGTTGGAGCGCACTGCGGACTCGTAGATGGAATCCGGCACGGTGCCCAAGGCGCGCACGCGGGAGGAGGGGGCATTGGCCACGTCGGTGGCAAAAGCCTCGTCGGTAATGGCCTTGATATCGAAACCGAGGTCCTGCAGCTGGGTAGCAACCTCCGGGGTGGCGGAGATTTCCGTTGCAGTACCGGTGATGGCGGCTGCCAGCACCTGGCGAGCAACTTCGCGCAGCGCGTAGCCCTCGCCCACACGCACGCGCAGCTTGGTCAGTAGCTGACGGTAGCGGAAGATATTGGCCTCAGAGACCAACCCGGTGCGGTCGTGGTTGCGGCCGAACTCCTCCTGCCAAGCCAGCTGGTCCAGCTCTGCGGCGCGCCATAGCCAAGTGATGTCGTCCTCGGTGAGCTTGCCGGAGAGGTTATCGCGCAGGCGGTGCAGCGCGGCGAGGCTAGCTGGAGCGATGTCCACATTGCGTGGCTTGAGCTCGCCATCGGCCCATTCACCCATCTGCGCCACGTAGTTCGGGCCGCCGGCCTTAGCACCCGGGCCCATGACGGACTTCTTCCAACCGCCGAAGGACTGGCGCTGCACAATCGCGCCGGTAATGCCGCGGTTGACGTAGGCATTGCCCACCTCAACGTTGTCGATCCAGTACTCAATCTCGGCGTCATCAAGCGAGTGGATGCCGCCAGTCAGGCCATAGCCGGTGTCGTTTTGCCAGGCAATAGCCTCTTCCAACGTATCGGCGTACATGATGCCAAGGATGGGGCCGAAGCACTCATTCTTGTGGTACCAGGAGCCCGGCTGCACATTATCGCGAATGCCCGGGGACCACAGGGTGCCTTCCTGGTTGAGCTTTTCCGGCTTGAGTAGCCACTTCTCACCCGGTTCGAGCTGGGTGAGGCCGCGCAGGAGCTTCTCGCTTGGTTCCTCGGCCAAGCCGTTCATGGTCGTGGTGATATCAAAGCCCGGGCCCGGCTTAAGGGTCTTGACAGCATCCAATAGCTGGGTGCGCAGACGCTCGGACTTGCCTGCCGCGCCGACGAAGATGACCAGGGAGGCCGCCGAGCACTTCTGGCCAGAGTGACCGAAAGCGGAGTTGTAGAGGTCATCGATGGCCAAGTCGGGGTCTGCCGCTGGGGTGATAATGAGCGCGTTCTTACCGGAAGTCTCTGCCATGATGTTCATCTTGGGCTTCCAGGAACGGAAGAGTGCACCGGTATCGGACGCGCCGGTGAGGATGACATTGTCTACATCATCGTGGGAGAGCAGCGCCTTGCCGGCCTCGGCTTCATCGGTGAGCACGAGCTGCACCAAATCCGGATCCAGGCCCTGCGCCTCGAGGGCGGTGCGGAAGGCTTCCACCACGAGCTTGCCACAGTGAACTACCTGCGGGGCTGGCTTGACGATAACCGCCGAGCCAGCCGCCAAGGACGCCGCAATGCCGCCGGTCGGGATGGCAATGGGGAAGTTCCACGGCGGGGTTACCACGGTGACGGTGTGCGGGGTGAACTGGGAGTAGGACTCCTCCAGCAGGCGCGCGGACTGGCCGTAGTAGGTGCAGAAGTCAATCGCCTCAGAGACCTCAGGGTCGGTCTGAGTAACGGTCTTATTGGCCTCATACGCAGCCACAGAGATGAACTTACCGCGCTGGGAAGCAATCTCGTCCGCGACCGCCTCGAGGGCCGCAGCGCGCTCGGCGGCAGGACGCTTACCCCACTCGGTGCCGAGCTCCTTGGCGCGGGCGATGTGGCTTTCTACCGCGGCTGGGTCGGTGACCTCTGTGATGCCGTGTTCGCCCGGGTTGCGCTTGAGCGCTTCCTGTGCCCACTGGCGGTTCGGGGCAAGAGCCGAGTCAGTATCGGCCTCGTTGGTAAAGCGGCCGGTGCGCGGTGCCTGGCGGCCATCCTCCTCGAGGCGGTTCTGGGTGCGGCGGGCGCCAGCGAAGGTGTCCCAGCGCTTGGCGACGGCCCGACGGAACGTCTCTTCCTGGTCCGCAAGCGGCTCCTCGCCTGGGGCAAAGAGTGCGTAGAGGAAGTTCTGCGGTGCGGAGTTCTCTTCCAAGCGGCGTACCAGGTAGGACACGGCGACATCGAAGTCTTCTGCGTGGACAACCGGGGTATAGAGGATCTGGCGGCCGTCAAAGACCTTGCGCACCGCTGCCTGCTGCGCTGGGGACATGCCCTGCAGCATCTCCGAATCCATCATGTGCAGCACGCCGCGCTTCTTGCCCAGCTCATAGGCCATTGCCGCGGTATAGAGGTTGTGGGTTGCTACACCGATGCGGACGCTATCGGCGTACTCTTCGCGCAGGATGAAATCCAAAAGGCGGTAGTAGTTGGCATCTACGTCGAGCTTGTTGGTGTAGGTAGCCAGCGGCCAATCGTGGACCTCGCCCTGCACGGTTTCCATGGATAGGTTCGCGCCCTTTACAATGCGCACCTTGACCTTGCCGCCGCCCTTAGCCACGCGCTCCTTGGCAAAGTCAGCGACATCCTTGAGCGCATCGAAGGTATCTGGCAGGTAAGCCTGCAGCACGATGCCGGCATCTAGGGTGAGGAACTCCGGCTCGCTGAGCAGCTCCTTGAACAGGCGGATGGTCAGGTGGAGATCGTGGTACTCCTCCATGTCCATGTTGATAAAGACCTTGTCGGTGCGGTCGGCAGCAGCCTGATACAGCGGGCGCAGGCGCTCCTTGAGGCGCTCTACCGAGCCATCGATATCCCAGTGATTGAGCTGGGCCACCATGGAGGAAGCCTTGACCGAAACGTAGGTTACGCGTGGGTTCTGGATGAGCTTGAGGGTGCGCTGCGCGCGGGACTTAGCCTCTTCCTCACCGAGCACGGCCTCACCCAGCAGGTTGAGGTTGAGCTGTTCGCCGGATTCGGCGGCCTTGTCCAGAATCTTGTTGAGTGCATCAGACTCGGCGTCCAGAACGAGGTGGCCAACCATCTTGCGCATGTATAGGCGGGCCACCGGCATGACCAGGTTGGGCAGGATTGGACCGAAGAAGCCACCGGCGCCAACGAGCGCACCATTGATGCTGCCTAGGAACGACGGGTCATAGTGGGAGGAAATATCCTTCAGCGCGTGTGCGGCAACCTTGTCATCTTCTGGGCGCATGACGCGGTCGACGAAGTCCATGGTGAACTTCACGCCGTCGTCATCGCGCAGCAGGTCCGCGAGCTGTTCGGTGGCCTTATCTTCTTCGTCCGCAGTGGACTTCAACCAGTCGTGGGCGCGGCTAATCGCTGCGGGCAGGACTGCTTCCACATCATCAGAGATGGGCAAGCGGGTATTTGCAGGAGAAGTCATATGGGTTCTACCTCTATTTCAAACGGGTCACATCCTAGACACCACCCTTCACGCGGGAGTGAAGGTAGATGTATCTGCGCCGGTCTGGAATTGCTGGGCGATACGGCGTCTGGATGGTGAGCGGTGAGCTATGTGGTGCTGCAGGGTGCAGCTGGGTGAGGAGCGAACACGCGGGTGCGCGCGACGCAATGTGAGGGTCGCAGAGATTCGTGGTGAAATGCGATGTTCAGCGGGCCTTTATGCGGGCCGAATGCGGACGGGAGGCCTATCGCTGCTGCGACGAACGCGCGCCAGGTTGGTGTTCAACACTCACCTGCTTTCTATGACGTGACTATAGGGGCAGAGGAAGAAACGTGAGCGGTATAGCGCTCTGACGTGCGGCAACCCTGCAGGTTCAGGCTGCGATTGTTGCCTAGGAAATACTATGAACTTTGGTGTTGTCGTAATTATAGGGAAGCACCAAACGTGATGCTAGTCTCCTTTGCAAAACGGTAACGGGGGTAGAAAAACAAAAAATAAACCCCAGCATGTGGGGTTTAGAGGGGGTATTGACGCATCCGGGGGTAGCCCACCCCCGGATTGTCCAACAATTGGGTTCTAAGAACCGTAGCCGGCCTTGAGCGCCTTCACTGCCAGCTCAAGCCGCGACTTGGCGTGGAATTCACTGAGCAGGGTGGACACATACTTCTTCACTGTGCCCGGTGCATAGTGTGTGCTCTTGGCAATTTCTTCATTGGATTTGCCTTGGCAGACCAGGTCCAAGACCTGCTCTAAAGCAGGCGAGATGTGGTGGTTGTCCTTAATCTTCGCGGTCGCTGCTGCTGTATTAGCGTCGGTGCCCTCAGTGTTCCAATCAGGAAGCTGTTCAAATAGGCGGGTGAGGGATTGCGGGGTGACAACCGTGCCGCCGCGTACAGCCTCACGCACAGTATCCAAAATGTAGACCGGCTTGGAGCTTTTCAGAATATAAGCCGCAGCCTTATTGGCCATGACCTCTTTGAGGGTTTCATCATTGTCCATTGCGGTCATGGCGACGAAGACCGGTGGGTCTTCCAGCTTATTGACCTCACGCAAGAGGGTAGTGCCATCCATCTCGGGCATATGGATGTCCGCGACAATGACGTCAAAGTCCTGCTCCTGCAAAAGCGCGAGAGCGACCTTGCCATTTTCTGCGGTGGCGCGCACCTCCATGTCCTCAGCCGAGGCAAAATAGCGCCCCAAGGCCTCAAGGACAAGTGGGTCGTCATCGACGACCAAGAGGGATGTTTTTACCTCCCGCACCATGGTGCAGGGCAGCCGAAAGCGATATCAACAGGAGATTCGTATTTCGTAGTTTGCGGCAGCTCGCCGGGTGTAAGGCCAGCGCCGAAGATGGAAGAAGACAACATCAGTGGGGCGAGAAAGCTAGCGAGTGCGGCCTGCATGAGGGCGCTCCTTTTTAAAGATTTGTATTTGCCAGAAACAAGCGACAGCTTAGTGCAAGAATTAAACGCTTGCTATACAACGTGGTGGAACTAACGCCGCTTATGGAGACTGGGTGGCAGAGAAAGAGTCAACTCCCATCTTTCCGATTCCAAGTTTGTCTCTAAGCGTGCGTCGATCGTAGCAGCGATCCGAGTCATCGAGGACATTCCAATACCGGAGGACATATCGGTGGTCTTGCTCGTGGGTTTTGCAATGGGATTTGTAATGGTTACGACAGTCCAACCCACATGCGGGCGGACAGAAATCGTAATTTCTGCGCCCGGAGGTGAATACTTCACGGCGTTAAGGCATGCTTCCGTAGTGATAGCCGCGATGGGGTCGAGGATCTCCTGTGGGAATTCCGGCGCAAACTCCTCACCGCGTACTTCTACTACGGGCGCCCGGTTGAGGCGCTGAAGGCGCTCTTCTTCCTCTGAGATGAGTTGAGCAAAACTCGTGGGTTTTGTCGTGGTGCCAAAACTCATGCCATCGTTTACCCCATCAATGTTGTTGCGCAGGACCTTTGTTAGTGCGCGAACCTCGGACATTGATGAGCGCATGGAATCACTGAGTGCATCGAGCTTTCGGACTAGCTCCGGCTGTTTGGAGTATTCAAGGCTGAGAGCCTCCAATTGCATCGTATTTACGGTCAGATTAGAAACTACCGAGTTGTGCAAGGTTTCAGCGAGATCAGATTGACGACGCTTCACGTCATCGTTCCACTCCATCATTGCGGATCTGTAGCGATCAGCTGAGTGCGCGAATATTGCTCCAATAACGCCGCCGACTCCAATAAGCATTCCCCACGTAAGGGCTGGTGCAGGGTGCAAGCTTAAAGTGAGCTCCACAGGATCGACTAGTCCACAAAGCCACAGAACCAAACCTATTGCGATCGTGCGTATGTGCTTTCCGTGATACGCCACTACTGCAAGAAACACAGGAGCGAGAAATATTGAGCTAACAAGAGGGGTTCTGGCGAGAAGCGTGGCGATCGCCCAAGTGATGACGAACGCGGCGCTCATGCTCAACGGCCAGCGGTAAGCAGTCGTAGCAATGGCTGTAAGGGCCAGTCCCAAGACTGCTGCGGACAATTGATATTCAGTGGAGGTAAGGAATGCGCCAAGTAGTGTCAGTGCTACACAAATCACCGCGGTTAGGGCGGCTGTTCGCTGCAGGGTCATGGCCGCGCGGATGCGTTGGTGAAGGGGTGGCTGTGAAGGTTTCGACACGGTGCTGTCCACGCTTCCTGGATGCTAAGGCTCAATGGGGTTTATCTCCCTAGTGTAGGTACAGCGAACGTGAAACAGCGATTGAAAACAGCGAAACCCCCGCACCTTCGTGCACGGTTCCTTGTGGTGGGTTCCGTGCGGAGGTAGAAGGTGAGGGGGTTTAGCTGGTCTTCATGAAGGAGTGCAGAGTGCTAATTACTTAGCTTCTGCAGCAGCCTCTGCGTCATCCTTGGAGGACAGGCCCTCGAATACGGAGGCCAGGCCCTCGGAGTCGGTGTTGGACTCGGAGGAAGCCTCGACGAGGCCCTTGATGCCCTTGACGAGTGCCTCGAAGTCGATGGCGGAGCTGAGGTCTACTAGGGAATCGAACATATACATTCCTTTCGGATAGGCGGAGTAAAACTACAATCTCTCTCTGGGGTAGCAGCTCTTAACTGCTGTGATTCCTAGTATGCGGCAGTGGGGGCGCGCCGCCAATCCTCTTTTGGATCCTTTCTGAGGTAACTTTTGGATCCTCTTAGAGATGTTTAAGGATCTCCGTTTGGGTATGAGGCTGTGTGGGGGAGGGGGTTAATGGGCAGGGGTGGGAAAGTGGGCGTCGGAAAGAGCGGCGGTGAGCTGGTAAAAGTGGGACATTTGAGAAAAAGTTGAGTCTTGGGGAATAACTTTTGTAGGCTGCCCGTTGTAGAGATTGAGTGACACAGGCTCAAGGTTGTGTGACTGGGTGTGAAAGTTCTGTTACAGTAGCGCTCGGACACAACGAGAAGTTGAGTCACTGACAGTCAACTTTATTAATTACCCCAAGATAAAAGGAGAAGAAATCATGGGACGCGCAGTAGGTATTGACCTTGGTACGACGAACTCCGTCGTTTCCGTACTGGAAGGTGGCGAGTCCACCGTTATCGCTAACTCCGAGGGCTCTCGCACCACGCCTTCCGTCGTTGCCTTTGCAAAGAACGGCGAAATTCTGGTGGGCCAGTCCGCCAAGAACCAGGCGGTAACCAACGTTGATCGCACCATTCGTTCCGTCAAGCGCCACATCGGCTCTGACTGGAAGATCAACATTGACGATAAGGACTACACCTCCCAGGAGATCTCCGCCCGCACACTGATGAAGCTGAAGCGCGACGCGGAGGCTTACCTTGGCGAGGATGTTACTGACGCCGTTATCACCGTTCCTGCATACTTCGAGGACGCACAGCGCCAGGCCACCAAGGAAGCTGGCCAGATTGCAGGCCTGAACGTGCTCCGTATTGTCAACGAGCCAACCGCAGCCGCTTTGGCTTATGGCCTGGAAAAGGGCGAGCAGGAGCAGACCATCCTGGTATTTGACCTGGGTGGCGGCACCTTCGACGTCTCCTTGCTGGAAATCGGCGATGGCGTGGTTGAGGTTATGGCAACCGCCGGCGATAACGAGCTGGGTGGCGATGACTGGGATCAGCGCATCGTTGACTGGCTGGTAGACCGCTTCAAGACCTCCCAGGGCGTTGACCTGACCAAGGATAAGCGCGCCGTGCAGCGTCTGCGCGAGGCTGCAGAGAAGGCAAAGATTGAGCTGTCCTCCTCCCAGCAGGCCAATATCAACCTGCCGTACATCACGGTTGACTCCGATAAGAACCCACTGTTCTTGGACGAGACCCTGACCCGCACCGAGTTCCAGAAGATCACCCAGGATCTGCTGGATCGCACCAAGGCTCCGTTCAACCAGGTCATCAAGGATGCTGACCTTTCCGTCGGCGATATTGACCACGTTGTTCTCGTTGGTGGCTCCACCCGTATGCCGGCCGTATCGGACCTGGTCAAGGAACTCACCGGTAAGGATGCCAACAAGGGCGTTAACCCGGACGAGGTTGTTGCCGTAGGCGCTGCCCTGCAGGCAGGCGTTCTGCGCGGCGAGGTCAAGGACGTGCTGCTTCTTGACGTCACCCCGTTGTCCCTCGGCATTGAGACCAAGGGTGGCGTGATGACCAAGCTCATCGAGCGCAACACCACCATTCCGACCAAGAAGTCCGAGACCTTTACCACCGCAGAAGACAACCAGCCTTCCGTGCAGATTCAGGTCTTCCAGGGTGAGCGCGAGATGGCTACTGCCAATAAGCTCCTCGGCTCCTTCGAGCTCGGCGGCATTGCTCCGGCACCGCGCGGTGTTCCGCAGATTGAGGTCACCTTCGATATCGATGCCAACGGCATCGTCCACGTGACTGCAAAGGACAAGGGCACCGGCAAGGAAAACACCATCAAGATTCAGGATGGTTCCGGCCTGTCCCAGGAAGAAATCGACCGCATGGTCAAGGATGCTGAGCAGCACGCCGAAGAGGACAAGAAGCGCCGCGAGGAGCAGGAGCTGCGCAATAACGCAGAGTCCACATCCTACCAGACCCGCAAGTTCTTGGACGACAATGCTGACAAGGTATCCGAGGATGTTAAGACCAAGGTTACCGAGGCTGCTGACGCCGTTGATGAGGCTCTGAAGGGCGATGACCTCGAGGCCATCAAGTCCGCAGTGGAGAAGCTGTCCACCGAATCCCAGGAGATGGGCAAGCAGATCTACGAAGCACAGGCTGCTGAGGCTGGTGCTGAGGGCGCGGCTGATGCTGGCGCTGCTCAGGGTGACCCGAACGTCGTCGACGCTGAGGTAGTTGACGAGGATGAGAATAAGGATGGCAATAAGTAATGACTCAGGACAGCGGAATGCCGCATAACCCAGGCGACCCGGAAAACACGGATCCGGAGGCTACCTCGGCTGACCGCGCTGAGGCTGCTGCCGAGCAGGCTGAGGAGGCCCAGGCCGCGCAGGAAGCGCAGGCTGATGCCACCGAAGAAGCCGAGCTGGATCCCACTCTCGATGCTGACCTTGAAGAAGCGCTGGCAGACGTCAACGCTGATGAGGTAGAGGCCGAGGCCGCGGGTGAAGAGCCCGCTGGCAACGGCGTCAGCGATGTGGAAGCACAGTTGGCAGAACGCACGGAAGACCTACAGCGTCTGAATGCGGAATACACCAACTACCGCCGCCGCACCGAGCGCGACCGCCAAGCCGTAATCGAGACCGCCAAGGCCAAGGTCATCGCAGATTTTCTGCCTGTCCTTGATGACCTGGAACTGGCCGATGAACACGGTGACTTGGAAGGCCCGCTCAAGGCTTTTGCGGATAAGCTCCACAGCACGCTGGAAAAGCACGAGCTTGCCGCCTTTGGCGAAGAAGGCGACGCCTTCGACCCGGAGGTTCACGAGGCCGTGCAGGACTTGTCTTCAGGCGATGAGCAGGTGCTGGGCACCGTGTTGCGCAAGGGCTACCGTGTGGGCGACAGGCTCGTCCGCAATGCCCTGGTCATCATCGCGGACCCCAGCGATGAGTCCAGCGGCTCGGAAGATTCCGAGTAAATAACATAAAGGGCGCCCTGGGAACTGACGATTGACCTTCCCGCGGCGCCCTTTTACTTAACTTTATCGATTCTCTTTGAAAGGAGGAGATGCCCAGTGAGCGCTAAACCCGAATGGGCAGACAAAGATTATTATGCGGATCTGGGGGTCTCCTCGTCCGCAGAACAGAATGAAATTAAGCGTGCCTACCGCAAGCTAGCACGCGAAAACCACCCCGATACCCACCCCGACGACCCCGCAGCAGCGGAAAGGTTCAAAAAGGTGGCGGAAGCCTACGACGTGCTTTCCGATGCCTCTGAGCGCAAGGAATACGACCAGTTCAAGGCCATGCTCCGTAACGGTGGGGGCTTTGGACGGATGGGAGGCGCCGGATTTCCCGGCGGGTTTCGATCCACGCGCATGGGTGGACAAGGTGCGCAAGAATTCGACCTCTCGGACCTCTTCGGAGGATCCGCTGGAGGAGCGGCTCAGGGCGGCGGTGTTGGGGATATCTTCGGTAGCGTTTTCAACCGCGGCGGTGGTGCTGGCCACTCAGCTAAACCGTCGCGGGGGGCCGACGTCGAAACGGAAATAACCCTCGAGTTCCGCGAGGCCGCCAAGGGAACCACCATCCCCCTAGCGCTGAGCGGAAATGCTCCGTGTACCACGTGCCACGGCTCGGGTTCTGCATCCGGCAAGACCTCTACCTGTGGCACCTGCAGTGGCACCGGTTTTACCTCTGAAAACCGCGGCGCCTTCGGCTTTTCCGCCCCCTGCAAGGATTGCGATGGCACCGGCCGCCGCATCACGGACCCGTGCAAGGACTGCCACGGTACCGGCACGGTTCATCGCACCCGCAATATCACCGTGCGCATCCCTGCCGGCGTCATTGACGGCCAAAAGGTTCGCCTTGCTGGTCAGGGCGAAGCCGGCCCGAACGGCACTCCAGCCGGTGACCTCTTCGTGGCGGTAACCGTCAAACCGGACAAGGTCTTCACTCGAGAAGGCGATGACCTGCACGTTACCGTCCCGGTCTCCTTCACGGAGCTGGCCTTGGGCGATACCATCGCAGTTCCTACCTTGGATAACCCGGTACGCGTGAAGATCCCCGCCGGCACGCCGGATGGGCGAACGCTGAGGGTGCGCGGAAGGGGCATCGCCAAGCGCGGGGGCAACTCCGGTGACCTTTTGGTTACCGTTCAGGTCACCGTGCCCACCAAGCTCGATGCCGCCGCCTCCAGTGCCCTGCGTACCTATGCTCAAGCGGAAAAGGACTCCGGTTTCAACCCGCGTGCGGGTTGGGCCGGCGCCGAGAAGGCTTAGGGTAGGAGGTGTGTTAAGGAATGAGCACTGGAAAGGCAGAAGATTCCGGCACCGCGGTGTATGTGATTTCCGTGGCCGCGGAACTATCCGGAATGCACGCCCAGACCCTGCGAACCTATGACCGCATGGGCTTGGTTTCCCCGGCTCGCACCCGTGGCGGCGGCCGCCGCTACTCCGACCGCGATATCGAGCTGCTGCGCAAGATTCAAGCGCTATCCCAAGACGATGGCGTCAATCTTGCCGGAATCAAGTCCATCATCGAGCTGACCGAGGAACGCGATCGCCTTGAAGCCGAGCGCGACGCCCTAGCTGAAGAGGTTCGGACCCTGCGCGAACAGGCCGCCGGGCGCCGCCCGCAGCGCAGCGGCGAACTTGTCCATGTCCCTCGGTCTACCTCCGTGGTGATGTGGAGTCCGCGTACCGCGCGCGAGCGTAAACGCGCCCGCGGCCGTGGTAACGGTCAGGACTAATTCTTACTCTGCAGACGAGTACATCCCGCCCCGCAGCCAGCGTCGCCGCTGGCTGCGGGGTTTTCTTCTGCCTGCACAGTGACGGTGTGATGTTAAGGCTTGCAAAGGGGATAGCTGCAATCAGTGCGCGTTGCAAAGTTTGGGGTTAGTATATTCAACACAAAGGTGACCTATGGCACATAAACCATAACGAGTGTCATGTACCACCGATGATCCTCGTATTCTCCAGGAAAGGACACGCACCATGACCCTGTACGCAGCTCCGGGAACCGAAGGCTCCATCGTCGATTACCGCGAACGCTATGACAACTACATTGGCGGCCAGTGGGTAGCACCCGTCGACGGCGAATATATGGACAACATCAGTCCGGTCAACGGCGAGGTATTCTGTCAGGTAGCTCGCGGCAAAGAAGCCGATATCAACCTGGCTATCGACGCCGCGGAAAAAGCCTTCGAGACCTTCGGCAAAACCACTCCAGCCGAGCGCGCATTGCTCCTGCACCGCATAGCGGACCGCGTCGAGGAAAATCTGGAAAAGATCGCGGTCGCTGAAACCTGGGAGAACGGTAAGGCTGTGCGCGAAACCCTTGCCGCCGATATTCCGCTCGCCGTAGATCACTTCCGCTACTTTGCCGGCGCCATCCGCGCCCAAGAAGGCCGCCTATCCCAGCTCAACCAGGACACCGTGGCCTACCACTACCATGAGCCGCTCGGAGTAGTGGGCCAGATTATCCCGTGGAACTTCCCGCTGCTCATGGCCGCTTGGAAGATCGCGCCCGCACTGGCTGCAGGTAACTGCATTGTTATGAAGCCAGCGGAGCAAACCCCTGCCTCAATCCTGCTTCTCATGGATATTATCGGTGACCTCCTCCCTGCTGGCGTGCTCAATATCGTCAACGGACTAGGTGAGGAGGCAGGCGCGGCACTCTCTGGCTCGGACCGCATTGCCAAGATTGCCTTCACCGGCTCTACTCCAGTGGGCAAGATCATCAACAAAGCCGCCGCAGACAAGGTCATCCCCGTCACCCTGGAACTGGGTGGTAAATCCCCATCTATCTTCTTTAAAGACATCATGGATGAAGATGATTCCTACCTGGAAAAGTGCGTTGAAGGCTTCGTTATGTTCGCCCTCAACCAAGGTGAGGTCTGCACCTGTCCATCCCGCGCCCTGGTGCACGAGGACATTGCGGATAAATTCTTGGAGCTGGCCATTGAGCGCGTGAAGAAGATCAAGATTGGCCACCCACTTGATACGGAAACCATGATGGGCGCGCAGGCTTCCGAGGAGCAGATGGACAAGATTAAGCAATACCTGGAGATCGGCCCGCAGGAAGGCGCGGAGACCCTCATCGGTGGCCACGTGAACAAGGTAGAA
The DNA here is from genome assembly GCF_032821635.1 of Corynebacterium nasorum. Lineage (NCBI taxonomy): Bacteria > Bacillati > Actinomycetota > Actinomycetes > Mycobacteriales > Corynebacteriaceae > Corynebacterium > Corynebacterium nasorum. Next base: position 90,183 of record NZ_JAVBIE010000010.1, read on the forward strand.
GGCTTGGAAAAGGGCTACTACATTGAGCCCACCGTGTTTAAGGGCAATAATGACATGCGCATCTTCCAGGAGGAGATCTTCGGCCCAGTACTCTCTGTAGCCACGTTCAAAGATTATGACGAGGCGATTGCCATCGCTAACGCTACTAACTTTGGCCTCGGTGCAGGCGTATGGTCGCGTAGTCAAAACATTTGCTACCGCGCCGGCCGCGATATTCAGGCCGGCCGCGTATGGGTAAACCACTACCATGACTACCCGGCGCACAGCGCCTTCGGCGGCTACAAGGAATCCGGCCTTGGCCGTGAGAACCACTTGATGATGCTGGGCCACTATCAGGAGACTAAGAATATGTTGGTCTCCTACTCGGATCAGCCGGCCGGCCTGTTCTAAAACACCTCCCGCGGGTAAATCTGTGCAGGCGGTTCCACAATGTCGTGCGGCCTAGCGCGCCCGTGCCACTTGGCCTAGGCCGCGCAGGAACCGTGGGTCCTCCCAATAGGTGCCGTGGTCACCAGGGAGGCCATCTGCGCCGGGAAGGGGAGTGGCACCAAAGGCATCCGTGGTGGGATCGGGGCCATGGATGCCGCCGTGCGGCCCCGTCGCAATGGCGATGGGGTCGTGCGCGTTGGTAGCTGCCCAGATGCGGCCATGGAGTTCTGAGGAGTGGCTAGCGCCGGTTCCGGGGCTGCCGACGAGCACCACGTCATCAGCAATCTTGTCCTCCTTAGCGGCGTGCCCGGTGACTACTGAACCATAGGAATATCCCACTACGGTGCGCTTGGCCTGCGGATAACGCGCACCAAGCGCGCGCTGAAACCGGACGAGCTCTTGGCCAGCGGTGCGCGCGGGGCCGGCATGAATTGCCCGAGGCAGGGAAGATGGCGCCTGGTAGCCTAACCACACCACGGTCGGCCCACCGCTGGCTTTAGCCAAGTTGCGGCCCCGGTCCACCGCGCGCTGCCAGGTTTCTGGATCGGAGGAGTGAACTCCTTCGACAAATGTGGTGAGCGATGCCGGCGTGGTCCGGAATTCGCCTGGATCCACCATGGCAACAAGCCGTCCGTCGCTTGCTTCTAATACCTTCATATCTGGGTTTTTCGTGGCCAGCTGAGCCACGTGCTCGTTGGCTTGGGCTAGGTTAATCTCGTGAATGGTGTCCACAGGTAGATCGGAAAATTCTTCAAACCGCACGGGAGGAGAAACACCAGCAGGCGTACACAGGGCATCAATTTCTTGGGAACAGAGCCAATCGAGGGAATCGCCCAATGCTCGTACCTGATTTAATAGGAGCCCAGCGGCGCGGGCCGCCGCGACATTGCGCTCGTCTATCTGGCCTAGGAATGCGATGATGCGGTCTTCTAGTTCCTCACGGCGGGCCTGCAGGTTGGCGTGGCGGTCAAGGGTGGCGGCAACGTGCTCCATCTGGTGCAACGACGGTGCCAGCCAGTCGGTATAGGCTGCCAAGCTGGTGCGAGCGGCGTCGCCAGCAGGCCCTCCCAGCGATAGAGTAAGCCAATCATGGTGCGAATCTATAAAACGAAAGTGCAGTTCAGAGCGCTCTGTGCGCAGGTGGCTGGCGCCATTTCTTAGGGCCGTAGAAAGGGTCATCGAGCGGCTCCTAGGGATTGGCCTAGCCGGGAATCCACCCCGGCGGCGGTGCTGAGGAAGTTCGCGACGGAGCGCAATTGCTCGGCCGTGGCATTCTCAGTTGCGGCCACGGTGCTGGACCAAGCTGACCGGGCTCGCTCCAGTGCGTCTGCGGTTCGGCAGGCGGTATCGAGCGCGGCCGTCGGCGGTGGCAGCGGAGGCCGAGAGAGCAGGGAACGGACATAATCGGGTAAGTGCGTGGGAATTTCTACATAGCTCATGCCCCTTAGCCTGATGGACGTCGCAGTTCAGCGCTATGGGCGCAGAGGCAGCCTGTGGATAACTCGGTTCCGCTTCATTACTTTGGGAGGCATGAAGGTAGCAGCAGTGCAGTTAACATCCACCGGAAATATCACCGAAAACCAGGAGATAGCCCTAGCAAAGATCCGTGAAGCCGCTGGAAACGGGGCGCGACTTATCGTGCTGCCAGAGGCCACGTCACAGAATTTCCGCTCCGGGCGTCTTGATGAGCAGGCGCAATCACTCGAAGGTCCGTTTGCCACGGCGATCCAAGCTCTGGCAGAAGAACTCGAGGTTACCGTCGTAGCCGGCATGTTTTGCCCAGCCGATACCGTTGAGCGCGATGGCAAGACCATCAATCGGGTTAGCAATACAGCGCTTATTGCAGGGTCTGGCGTGTTAGGTGGGTACGACAAGATTCATACCTATGACGCCTTCGATTACCGCGAATCGGATACTGTCTTGGCCGGCGAATCGCTGGTTGCCTTTGATGTTGATGACCTTGTAGTGGGCGTGGCCACCTGCTATGACATTCGCTTCCCGGAGCAGTTCAAGGAGCTAGCTAGCCAGGGCGCGCAGCTTATCGTGGTGCCTACCAGCTGGGCAGACGGCCCCGGCAAGCTGGAGCAGTGGCGCCTGCTTACGGCCGCGCGTGCCTTGGATTCCACCAGCTACATTGTGGCGGCCGGCCAATCGCGCCCAGGCGGTGACGCAAAAGCGGGCAATCCCTCCGGCCCGACGGGCATTGGACATTCCACCATCGTTGATCCGAACGGGGTGCGCGTGGCCGAGGCTGGCTACGAAGATGACATCCTCTATGCCGAGATCGATCCGAATGAGGTAGCGAAAACCCGCCGCACCTTGCCGGTCGTGACCCCTGCGGACTAGGCGAGTGCTGCGTAATCCTCCGGCTGCCAGCGCCCGTCGCGGCCCCAGCTAAGGACATCGATCTGCTGCTTGTTCAAGCCCTTCTTAACCAACTCTTGTTTACCTTCCGCAACCTCTTCGGCGGGGCCGACGAGCAGGAAGCGCGGGGGAGTGCCTGTGGATAACTCCACCTCGTTGACTACTACATCGGTCGGCTCTCCGGAGACCACATAATCGGCACCGGGGGCCAATTCGCGGGCGTTGAGCAACCACGGGTCCCTTTCTTCCCGCACGATGCGGCGCACTCGGACTCCTAGCGCTGCCAGATTTTGCTGGAAGTAGGTGTCATAGTGGGCACCGGGGCTGCCCGCTACGGCAAAGATGCGCGGTACGTGATTGTGGTCGCCGTCGTCCAGCGCGGCGAGCGCCGCGCAGCGGGCCGTGGCCCATCCGGTGCCGTAGGCAATGATGATTAGCTCTTCTGCGCCCGCGTTGTGGAGGCTTATTCCACCAGCGGGCTGGCCAAGGGTCCACCAATCACCGGGCTGCGCGTGCGCGAGGGACCGAGAGGCCTCACCCGCGGTGGAGACGTGGAAGACTAACTGGCCGGTTCCGTCGCTAGGCTGTGCGGGAGTAAGCATGCGCCATTGACCGGGCAAGTACTGCGTGGTCACGGGAAAGTGCTGTCCCGGTTGATAGGGCACGGCTAAGCCGGCTTCCACGCGAATAATAGAAGTATCACGGGTGGGATGGTCCACAGCCACCACTTGCGCCGAGTGCGCCGGTGCTTCGCCGGCGGCATCAGATTCTCCGGCAACCTGGGCCATCGTCGTGCATATGCGGTGGATGACATCGCGGGCGAAATCGTACTGATACTGCGTCAGTGCCAGGACTCGCAGGCCCGCTATCAGGGCGTGTTCAAAACGAGAATAAATCTCGGCCGGAAACCCATGCCGGCGGTGATCGCGGGCGAGTTGGGTGAGCTTTGCAGAGACTTCGGAAAGCAGGGGCTGTCCCGGCTCCGTACGTTCAATCACCCACGCCAGCGCGGGGACCAGAGAGGTATGGGTATCGCGCATAGACAGGGCGAATATTTGCCGGGATTCGGGCACCGCGTTAAAGAAATGCTCGTGCACCGCATCGCGGTACTCGTTTGCGTAATTTCGAAAATGCTCGCCCAATTCCCACATGTCTCATCATCCTAATAGTCGGTGCCGCACCGGAGGTCGAGCTACATACTGAAAGCTGTAGTGGGGGTGAAAACGGGAGCCTATGTTGTGGATCACTTAGTGGAAGGTATTGTATTCCCTATCCGTCTGCCCTCTAACGGGGGCAAGCCGCCATAATTGCACAGCTAGAAAGGGTCTCCATGGAAGATTTTTCCGCTTATACGCTCATGCTGGATGTGGGCTGGATTTCTTTGCTCATGGTCATCGGCAATGTCCTGCGTCACCAAGTGAAGTTCATCTTCCAGGACCTGTTGCTACCTGCCCCGATTACCGCCGGCCTCATCGGCTTGCTGGTTGGTCCAAACGTGCTGGGTTGGATTAACTTCTCCGATAACTTGGGTGACTACACCTCCATCCTCATCGCGGTGGTCTTTGCGTCTATGGCCTACTCCATGGAAGTAGGCGGAAATATGGGCAAGGGTGCGCGCAATATGTGGGGCTACTCCACCATGATGTTTACCGGCCAGTGGGGCCTGTTCATCGTGCTGGGTCTTTTCCTCTTTGCGCCGCTATTTGATACCCCAAATTGGTTCGGCATGATGCTGCCCGTTGGCTTTACCGGCGGCTTTGGTACCGCCGCGGCCGTGGGTGGCGCGCTCGAAGGTGTAGGCGCTGATGCGGCATCCTCGCTGGGCTTTACCTCGGCGACCGTCGGCACGCTGGCCGCAATCATTGGCGGCGTTATCGCCGGCAACTGGGGCATCCGGAAGGGCAAGGTTTCCCACGTGCCCAAGGAGCTGCCGGAAGAGCTGCGCCGCGGCTACATCAAAAACATTGATGATCGTCCGTCGCTCGGCCGCGCTACCACCAATCCCTCGTCCATCGAGCCGCTCGCACTGCACTTCGGCTTCATCATCCTGACCGTGATGACTGCCTACGGCATCAACCAGGGTTTGAGCAGCATCTGGGAGAATGTCTCCGTGCCGCTCTTTGCCATGTCCATGGTGGTGGGACTATTCTTCCGCGCGCTTATGAACTTCGTGGGCGCCGAGGACTACCTAGATAAGGACTCCATTTCCTCCATCTCCGGAGCAGCCACGGACTACCTCATTGCCTTCGGCGTGGCCGCCATCGTTCCGGCCGCCATTGCTTCCTACTGGCAGGCGCTTCTTCTCCTCTTTATCCTCGGCACCATCTTCTGTGTGTTCTTCTTGCTGTGGTTCCCGGCCGAGTTCTTTGGTGAGCGCTGGATTGAGCGCGGCATCTTTGGCTGGGGTTGGGCCACCGCCACCGTGGCGACCGGCATTGCCATCCTGAAGATCGTGGATCCCAAGCTCAAGTCCGGCACCCTGTCTGAATATGGCATGGCCTATATCGGCTTCGGACCCTTTGAAATCTCGTGGACCATCATCGCGCCAATGGCCGTCATGTACGGGTTTACCGGCATTTTCGGCGCCATTTCCTTGGCGATTTCCATCGGCGTCTATATCGCCTTTAAATCCATGCGTCTTATGCCACCGCGCGGCACCATCTTCCAAGAGGGTATTGGCCATGTAGGACAAAGGCGGGAATAGCCGCGCTTGCCGACGTCCCCCCTCCCGCATCGCTACCTTAAAAAACTATGAGATTGGGCGCACCAAAACTTAGAAAATGGTTCCCAGTGCGAGGCGGGTGGACGCGGCTGCGGTCGTGACCATGGCCTATCGGCCCCGCTACCACCGTCAACATCGGTGAGGGTAAAAATACTTGAAAAGTGCAATCGATTGGGATTATCCCTAAACCTTAAAATTTGTTAGAATCAGCTGGTGTCAATCTCTGGCGTGATGAGGAAATAGATGTACCAGTTGGATGGGGCTTCCAGGCGGGTGATTATCCTGGAAGCCGCTGTTTATGTAGCGGGTTGCGAAGGCGAGCAGGCCGTTACCGTGGAATCTGTGGCAGACCAGGCTGGCCTCTCGCCGGAGGCGGTTTCTGAGGAATTTAGCAGCGGTGCTGCCATGCTTGCGGAAATCCCAGATTTTTTGGATTGCCGCATGTCTGAATACATGGTGGAGGCTGCACGTCACCTGCCAGAGGGTAACTCTGGCGGCGATGTCCTCATGCAGTTGGCGGAGGCCTACTTTGCCTACGCGCAAGACGAGCCCGACATCTACCACTACCTTTTCGAACGGTACGATGCCATGGATGAGGAGCGGGTCTGCCAATTTGCCAAGGGGGAAAAGTCGGGCACGCCGGGTGCGGACATGGCGCTGAACGTCGTCAAGCGCTTTGCCGAAGAGCAGGGTGCCGTCGTAGCGGCAGACGGAGATATCTCGCCCCTGGAAATCGGCCGCATTACTTTGGCCCTCTGGTCGCTCATCCATGGCATGGGCCACCTGAGTGTGGTGGGCATCTTGCGCCTGCAGCATGCCGTTATTCGCGCCGCTAACCTGAAGCAGGTGGATCGCCTCGTGGTTGATGCCCTGCAATATTGGTTTAAAAATAAGCAGATCCCGCAGCGCCGCCCCATTATGAACGATGCCCGCGGCATTGTAGAAAAGGTCATGGGCAGCGAACGTGAAAAGCCCTTCGTGGCCCCGGATAACCTTGAGCAAATGGACCCGGAGGAAACCAAGAAGGTCATTATTGAGGCCGCGTTGCGCGTTGCTGGTCGCAACGGCGTCGACCGTCGCTTCTTTGACCACGTGGCCGAAAAGCTTGGTACCTCCAAAGACTTCCTGACCACCATTGTGGACAATGACTTCGCGCTGCGTGAGGTGGCAGAAACTCTCACCACCACAGAGATGGCGAAGATCTTTGAGGCCTGCCTCGCCGAGCTTCCGGATGACACCCCCACGGTAGACCGCCTGCAGATTGTTGCGGCCGCCTACTTTAACTACGCGATGATGTACCCAGAGCGTTTCAGCTCCATTATTGCGCTGGCCAGCGGTTCTGTAGTTCCGCACAATGGTGATGGTAGCTCGCATGAGGGCATGACCAAGAACTTCGCCATCATGATGGATCTGCTCCGCAAGTTTGTCATCGAGATGGGAATTACTCCCACCGACCAGCTGGTTTATATCAGCACTTTGGCCGTGTGGGCAGGGGCCAATGGCATTGCCCATCTGTGCAGCATCGGCGATTTCAAGAGCTTTAATGAAGATCTCAAGTGGGCGCTTTTTATCCAGGTGGTAACCGTGTCCTTCTTTGCCATCGCCCATGGCTTGCAGATTCTTGGCCATGAAAACGAGGAGTTCAAGCAGGTTTAATCACCCTGTGCAAAGTTGAGCGACCTACGCTCAAAAATATTTAGGTTGAGTGGAATAGGCTCAACTCTGGGTGCGTTGTACTAAGTGAAGCCCTACAGTGGGTGAATAAATCTTAGAAGGAGCAACGCACACATGAACTCATTTAACCCCACCACTAAAACACAAGAGGCCTTGCAGGACGCCCTGCAAACCGCCTCTTCTAATGGAAACCCGGATATCCGCCCGGCTCACCTGCTGGCGGCAATTCTCAGCCAGGACGGCGGAATCGCCGCTCCGGTTCTTAAGGCCACCGGCGTAGATCCGGATACTGTGCTCAAGGAAGCCCGCGAGCTTGTTGATTCTTATCCCAAGGCCGAGGGCGCCAATATGGCCAACCCGCAATTTAACCGCGACGGCCTCAACGTCCTAACGCAGTCGCAGGAACTGGCCGGTGAGCTTGGTGATGAATTCGTTTCCACCGAGGTTCTGCTGGCTGCCATCGCCGCCTCCAAGACCGATGCCGCCGAGCTGCTTACCGGCCGCGGTGCTACTTATGACGCCATCAAGGGCGCTTTCCCTTCCGTGCGCGGTGCTGCCAAGGTAACCTCCGAGAATCCGGAGGACCAATTCCAGGCTTTGGAAAAGTACGCCACTGACCTCACTGCTCGCGCCCGCGAAGGCAAGATCGACCCGGTCATCGGCCGTGATCAGGAAATTCGCCGCGTGGTCCAGGTGCTCAGCCGGCGCACGAAGAATAACCCGGTACTCATTGGCGAGCCCGGCGTGGGCAAGACCGCCATCGTGGAAGGCTTGGCCCGCCGCATCGTGGCTGGCGATGTCCCCGAGTCTCTCAAGGGCAAGACCCTCATCAGCCTGGACTTGGGTTCCATGGTCGCTGGCGCTAAGTACCGCGGTGAATTCGAGGAGCGCTTAAAGGCCGTGCTCGATGAGATTAAGTCCTCTGAGGGCGAGATCATCACCTTCATCGACGAGCTGCACACCATCGTCGGCGCCGGTGCTACCGGTGACGGCTCTATGGACGCCGGCAATATGATCAAACCCATGCTGGCCCGTGGCGAGCTGCGCCTCGTAGGCGCCACTACCTTGGACGAGTACCGCAAGTACATCGAAAAGGACGCCGCTCTGGAGCGCCGCTTCCAGCAGGTCTATGCTGCCGAGCCCTCCGTGGAGGACACCATCGGTATTCTGCGTGGCCTGAAGGAGCGCTACGAGGTGCATCACGGCGTGCGCATTATGGACTCCGCGTTGGTTTCGGCCGCCGAGCTGTCCAATCGCTACATCACCAACCGCTTCCTGCCGGATAAGGCCATTGACCTTGTCGACGAAGCAGGTTCCCGCCTGCGCATGGAGATCGATTCCTCCCCGCAGGAAATCGACGAGCTCGAGCGCATCGTCCGCCGCATGGAGATTGAAGAGCTCGCGCTGAAGAAGGAATCGGACGCTGCTTCTCAAGACCGCCTGGCCACCCTGCAAGGTGAGCTTGCGGACCAGCGCGAGAAGCTCGGCGAGCTCAAGGCCCGCTGGGCTAATGAGAAGAAGGCCATCGATGATGTGCAAAACATCAAGGAAGAACTCGATGACCTGCGCCGACAAGCAGAAATCGCCGAGCGTGATGGCGACCTCGCACTCGCCTCTGAGATTAACTACGGCAAGATTCCGCCGCTGGAAAAGGATCTTGCGGCCGCCGAAGTTAAGGCCACCGAGCAGCGCAATACCATGCTCGATGAGGAAGTAAGCCCAGACACCATCGCTGAGGTCGTCTCCGCTTGGACCGGCATTCCGGCCGGCAAGATGCTGCAGGGCGAGACAGAAAAGCTGCTCAATATGGAATCCGTGCTGGGCAAGCGCGTGGTGGGACAGAAGGAAGCCGTTACCGCGGTATCGGATGCTGTGCGCCGTTCCCGTGCGGGAGTGGCCGATCCGAACCGCCCCACCGGTTCTTTCCTCTTCCTCGGTCCTACCGGCGTGGGCAAGACCGAGCTTGCGAAGGCCCTGGCGGACTTCCTCTTCGACGATGAATCCGCGATGGTTCGCATCGATATGTCCGAGTACGGGGAGAAGCACTCCGTTTCCCGCCTCGTTGGTGCTCCTCCGGGATACGTCGGCCATGAGGCCGGCGGACAGCTCACCGAGGCCGTGCGCCGTCGCCCCTACACGCTCGTGCTTTTCGACGAGGTAGAAAAGGCCCACCCCGATGTCTTCGACGTCCTCCTACAGGTCTTGGATGAGGGACGGCTTACCGATGGCCAGGGACGCACCGTCGACTTCCGCAATACCGTCATCATCTTGACCTCCAACTTGGGCGCCGGCGGCACCCGGGAGGAAACCATGGATGCGGTGAAGAAGGCCTTCAAGCCTGAATTCATCAACCGTCTCGATGACGTGGTCATGTTTGAGCCCCTTTCTGAGGAGCTTCTACGCGGCATTGTCGACATCCAGCTGCGCGGCCTGTCCGAGCGTCTCGACGCCCGCCGCCTGACCTTGCAAGTCTCGGATTCTGCCAAGTCCTGGCTGGCCGAGCGCGGCTACGACCCAGCCTACGGTGCCCGTCCGCTGCGCCGTACCATCCAGCAGGCCATTGGTGACAAGCTCGCCAAGAAGCTGTTGGCCGGCGATATCGTCGATGGCGACACTGTCCACGTGGACGTCGCAGATGGCGGTGCCGAGCTAGACATCGCCGCCCGCTAGTCGGCCGCGTACCGCCCGCCGCGCCAAATCCTGCTCATGCCCCTAGACTCGGGGCATGAGCATTTTGGTCTCCCCACAAGAACTCCGCGAATCCATTTATCACGGCGAACGATTTACCCTCTTGGCCACCCACTGGCAGCCACAGCTGCGTCAGAGCTATAACCAGTTCACTTCCTTGCATATTCCTACGGCACTGTTTAGCGATACCGCTAATTCCTTCGCCGGTCTCCCCGGTTCACAGGTAGGCCGCAACCCGCTGCCGGATCCGGATAAGCTGCAGGAGCACTTCCGCCAGTGGGGAATCCGTGAGGACCGCCCCGTCGTGGTCTATGACGAGGGGCGCGGCCTATTCGCCGGCCGCGCGTGGTGGACCTTGCGCTGGGCCGGCTTGGACAACGTCCGCATCCTCGACGGCGGCTTGGCCAATTGGCGCCACCTGGGCTATACGACGCTGACCGGCCCCGGCAACTTCGCCGTGGGCGCCAGCGCCACGGTAAACCCCGGCCAGATGCCGGTGGCCACCATCGATGACGTGCGCAGTCACGATGGCCTGCTCATCGATACCCGCACCCGCAACCGCTTTGCCGGCCGCCGCGAAAACCTCGACCTTAAGGCCGGTCATATCCCCGGCGCCGTCAATGTGCCGGAGCGCCTCTTCCACAACGACGGCCTGCGCACCTGGAAGTCTGCGGGTGAAATCCGCGAAGTTCTTTTCGACGCCGGACTAACCCCCGACAATGTCCAAGGCGCCATCATCTACTCCGGCTCTGGCAACCACTCCGCCCTCGCCCTCGCCGCCATGCACGACGCCGGCTTCACCGGCCTGCGCCACTATGTCGGCGGCTGGTCGCAGTGGTCCGCTAACCCTAAGAACCCTGTCGAGCGCGGCGACCGCCTTACCGTCAACGGCTAATCGCCCACGCTCACCCCTCGCCCTCAGCCTCCCGCCTCCGCGCGCCGAGCGCTGAGGGCTTGTTTGTTCCTACTACTATCGTGGGGTGATGGCTTTTCTAATCCTTGCTTTGGCGCTACTTCTCGGCATTGTCGGCGGTGCCTTGCTGCTTTACGAAGGCAAACAGCGCACCTCCGCCCCTACACTCTCCGCCGACACGGACCCGACGCCCGCTGACGCCACGCCTGCAGACACCGCGCCCGCGGACACCGCTCCTGCAGACACCACTCCCGCAGACACCACTCCCGCAGACGCCGCGCCTGTCGACGCCGCTTCCCCCGAGCCTGAGCCCAGGACCGAGTCCACCGAGTCCGCCGAGCCTGCTTCTTCCGATACCGCTCCCGTTGACTCGACCTCTAGCGATGCCCCCGCTGTCGACCCAGCCCACCTAGCGTCTTCGCCAGCTGCCCCAGCTCCCGAGTCCCATGCCGAAGCCGCACCAGAGTCCGCACCGGAGTCTGAAACCCAGCAAGACCCTGAGCCAACCCCTGAGCGCGGACCAGACCAGGAGCCGAGCAACGAGCCGAAGCACGAGCGAAGCCACAATCCGAGCCAGGAGACCGCGAGCGAGAACCGCGCGCCCTCCAAGCCGCACACCCGCCATCGGCCGATTCTGCCGGGAACGTTGCGTCGCGAGCGCCGCAGTTGGGCAGAAGCAAAAGGCTTCGAATTTATGAAGTCCGATCCTTACCTCGTAGATGAATGGACGAGGGGAGTGGCCTCTACCGGTGCGGCGCCAAAAGACATTGTCGCGGGAAACGTGTATGGCCACGAGATGCTGTTGATGGATATTGATGGCGTCAACGTCATGGCGATGCGCACCGGAGCGGCCTCAGACATGGTGGTGGACTTCCGTCGCTTCGACCGCGAAGACACGAAGGCCTCCGAGGATCTGCATTTAGCCATGACTCTTGAGGGGTTTGATGTGTATTCCTCGGATAGTGCTGTTACCGAGCGCATGGTAGACGAGCGTGTTCACGTCGCCCTGCAGCAAATGCCCGAAGCGGTCACCGCACTGTGGATGGAAACTGAGTGGGTGCTAGCACAGACTACGAAGCAGGCGCGCTCCGCGGAATGGGAAGCGATGCTACCGCCGCTTGCGTTATTGGCAGACGCCGCCCGTGTCTTGCCACCGCGCTCCTCGGCCACTCACGTGGTGCGACTAGAGGAATTGGATCCAGCTCGCGAGATTCCCGCCCAGCCCATCGCGGAAGCTGTCGGCGGTGCGCCGGCTGCCGGTGCGCCCGTGTTTGAGCGTCCCGTCATCCAGCGGCCGGAAGAGCCTTTGCACATGCCGTCCCGGGCGTACTCCGAAACCCGCGGCCCGGTCGAACACAGCGCGCTAGGCGGCGACGAAGTAGACGCTATTGCCGACGGCCGCGAGCGCCCCACCCCCGATTCTCATACCGCCCGCCTGCCGCGCCAGCAGTTCCGCGCTGCCTCCATCTTCGACGGCCCCTCCGACGATTCCACTAGTGGGCCCGCCCCCGGCGCGGCCGATTCCCGTGCAGCCGAGGAATCGGACCCGCGCCGGGAAGAGTAGCCTAGAGACCGATACTGGCGGCCTGCCGCCGCGCACGAGCCGCCGTGCACGAACCACGACAAGGAGCAGATGACTGTGGATTCTCACAACACCAATGCGCACACCGCGAATGCCCAGAACCTGGATGCCGAGAAGAAGGCCCGCCTTGCCGAGCTAGTCAAGGAACTGGCCGTAGTCCACGGCAAGGTGACCCTGTCCTCGGGCAAGGAAGCTAACTACTACGTGGATCTGCGCCGCGCTACCTTGCACCACGAGGCCTCCCGCCTCATCGGTGCGCTGCTTCGCGAGTTGACCGCCGATTGGGATTTCGCGGCCGTCGGTGGCCTAACGCTCGGCGCCGACCCTGTTGCTACTTCCATCATGCATGCCGACGGCCGCGATATCGACGCCTTCGTCGTGCGCAAAGAAGCCAAGAAGCACGGCATGCAGCGCCGCATCGAGGGCACGGACGTGGAAGGAAAGAAGGTCCTTGTCGTAGAAGACACCACGACCACCGGTAACTCCCCGCTGACCGCCGTGGCTGCGCTGCGCGAGGCCGGCGCCGAGGTCGTTGGCGTAGCGACCGTCGTAGACCGCGAGACTGGTGCCGGCGACGTCATCGCCGCAGAAGGCCTTGAATACCGCTCCCTGTTGGGCCTGGGCGACCTTGACCTTGCCTAACGCAGACGAGGCCAAGGGCCCGACCGAGTGGAACGAGGGCCGCCATGGCGTAGGCCCGTGGGAAGGTCCGCTGCCGCAAGGGCCAGAGGCTGAGAAATACGACCCAGAGCTGCTCGCTGAAGGCGACCGTCGCAACGTCGTCGATGCCTACCGCTACTGGAGCAGGGAAGCGATCAAAAAGGACATCGATAAGCGCCGGCATAGCCTGCACATCGCTATCGAGAACTTTGAAAACGATGCCAATATTGGCACCGTCGTGCGTACCGCCAACGCCTTCGCCGTCGATACAGTGCACATCGTCGGCCGCCGGCGGTGGAATCGGCGTGGGGCAATGGTGACGGATAGGTACCAGCACTTGATGCACCATGAGAGCGTCGAGAAGCTTATTGCGTGGGCGGCCGAGGAGGGGCTGACCGTCGTCGCCATCGACAACACCCCCGGTTGCGTGCCCCTGGAAACGGCCGAGCTGCCGGAGCGCAGCCTGCTGCTTTTCGGCCAGGAAGGCCCCGGTGTGACGCAAGCGGCCCAGGACGCTGCGCTGATGACCTGCTCCATCGCCCAATTTGGCTCCACCCGCTCCATCAACGCGGGTGTCGCGGCCGGCATTGCCATGCACGCCTGGATCCGCCAGCACGCCGATCTGGCCAACTCCTGGTAGGAAGATCGTTACACTAGCTATATCTACCCGTGCGACTGGAGTGATTGAGGAACCGTGGAAGAAAAGTGGGCCCACCGCGCCGAACTCGCAGAGGCCGCCATCAATGAGCGCCACGCGCACTCCGTATGGGGCCTGCCGCGCACCAATCTTGCCGTGGTCAGCTGGCCGCCCACCACGAAGGAAAAGCTCTTTGTCCACTGGCACTACTGGTGGCAGGCCCACTACCTGGACTGCCTCGTCGATGCGGCGCTGCGCAATAACACCAAGGTGCGGCGCCACCGCATCTATGACACCTTGCGCGGCATTCGCATCCGCAACCTCGCGCAGCTGACCAAGAATAAGTACTACGATGACAAGGGGTGGCTCGCCTTGGCCTTCGGCCGCGTGGAGGAGCTAAAGAAGGCGAAGACGCCGAAGCGTTTGGCGGAGCTGCAGCGCAATATCCACGAAGGACTCGATGAATCGCTCGGCGTGTTGCCGTGGCGCCTCGGCGAGAATTTCATGAACGTGCCCTCCAATGGCCCGGGCGCCATCATGTTGGCGCGGATGGGGCGCATTGAGGAAGCGCGCCACATCATCGACTGGATCTACGATCACCTGCTTGATGACGACGGCTACATCATGGACGGCGTGCGCATGCGCATGGACGGCCCTGAGGTGGTAAAAAACATCCACCCCTACTGCCAAGGCGTGGTTCTAGGTGCGTGCTTGGAAATTGTGCTGGCGCTGCGGGAAAAGGCCGGTATCGGTGATTTGGAGCAAATCGACAGCGTGCACGAGGCCGAGCTGGCGTCCGAGATGATGGACTACATTATCCGCATCCGCGGCCTGGTGCAGACGGTGGCTTCGGGCATGGCTACCCCCTCGGGCGTGGTGGACTGGGAGACCGGCGATGGTGATGGGGGCCTGTTTAAGGGCATTTTGATGCGCTATCTTGCCGACGTCGCCGTGCGCCTGCCCGGCGATTCTCCCGCCAACCGTGCCACGAAGAAGCTGGCCGCGCGCATGGTGATGGCCTCGGCCGAGTCGGTGTGGGAGCACCGCTTAGAGGTTGATGGTCTGCCGATCTTCGGCTCTGATTGGTTGTCCGATGCGCGCCTGCCGCATAACTACGGCTTCGGCCGGCGCACCATGAGTGAGAAGGTAGGCATCATCCGCGTGGACGAGCGCGATTTATCCGTGCAACTTTCCGGATGGATGCTGATGGAGGCCTGCGCTCGCGTGACGCGGCATCTATCTAAATAGTCCGCAGGGGCGGGCCAGTTGTGCGGCGCGCATAGATGGGTTGAAAATGTCACAGAGTTTTTGCGGCAGAAATTCCGTGAAACGGGCATACTTGGGTGCTGGAACGTGTTTGACCACAAACCCACTTTTAAGGATGGAAATTCATGCCAATTGCAACCCCTGAGGTCTATAACGAGATGCTGGATACCGCGAAGAAGAATGGCTTCGCGTTCCCAGCTATCAACTGCACCTCTTCTGAGACCATTAACGCAGCTCTGAAGGGCTTTGCGGAGGCCGAGTCCGACGGCATCATCCAGTTCTCTACCGGCGGCGCAGCCTTCGGTTCCGGCCTGGCACTGAAGGATAAGGTCAAGGGTGCTCAGGCATTGGCCGCATTCGCTCATGAGGCCGCGAAGCACTACGGCGTCAATATCGCGCTGCACACCGACCACTGCCAGAAGGAGGTACTCGATGAGTACGTCCGCCCGTTGCTGGCTATCTCCCAGGAGCGCGTCGACCGCGGCGAGAACCCGCTGTTCCAGTCCCACATGTGGGACGGCTCCGCTATTCCAATCGACGAGAACCTGGTCATCGCACAGGAACTGCTGGAAAAGGCTAAGAACGCTCACGTCATCCTCGAGGCTGAGATTGGCGTCGTCGGCGGCGAAGAGGACGGCGTTCAGGCAAAGGCAGGCGCTAACCTGTACACCTCCCCGGAGGACTTTGAAAAGACCATCGATGCCCTGGGCACCGGTGAGAAGGGCCGCTACATGCTGGCCGCTACCTTCGGCAACGTTCACGGCGTCTACAAGCCAGGCAACGTGAAGCTGCGCCCAGAGGTCCTGCTGGAGGGCCAGAAGGTTGCACAGAAGAAGCTCGGCCTGGGTGAGGACGAGTACGCCTTCGACTTCGTATTCCACGGTGGCTCCGGCTCCGAGAAGGAAAAGATTGAAGAGGCACTTCGCTACGGCGTCATCAAGATGAACGTGGATACCGATACCCAGTATGCCTTTACCAACCCGGTTGCTCGCCACATGATGGAAAACTACGATGGCGTCTTCAAGATTGACGGCGAGGTTGGCAACAAGAAGGTTTATGACCCACGCTCCTACCTGAAGAAGGCAGAGCAGGGCATGTCCGAGCGCGTCATCGAGTCTTGCCAGGACCTGCACTCTGTGGGCAAGTCCCTCTCCAAGTAAAGTTTCTAAGCTGCGGCAGCCCCTTAAGTAGGCACGCCGAACTGGCCGCTTCCCCCGCGTGGGAGGCGGCTTTTTCATGTCTTCGGCCAGGGTCGGGATTTCGCGGGCGGCGCTGGCGGGTGGTGGGGCCGAGGGGCTAAGGACCAGGTGGCTGCGTGTGGCGATTCGGTGGCCGGGTGGGGCTGGGGACGAAGCGCGGGGTATTGCTCCACGGCGGTACCCAGGCGATGCGGCCACTTACGCGCACCATACGGCCGCGTTCTGTGGGTCGGGAGGGGTCATCCTGGTTGATGGCGTTGTGGTGTGCGCACAGGGTGACCAGATTTTCTTGGTTTGTGGGTCCGCCGGTGGACCAGGCGGTGAGGTGGTGGACTTGGGCGTCGTCGGCAGGCGTATTACAACCCGGCCACGCGCACACGGGGTGCTCGGCCGCGGCGAGCATGCGTTGTTTCCACGTGGCCATGCGCTCGGTGCGATACAGGTTTACCGGGCCGTGCTCGGGGTGAACGAGGCTGACGTAGCCGCGCTGGGCGAGAGCGCGGGCAACCAGCTGTGCGCCGGTCATGCGGGCGCCGTTGGTGAGCTGGAGGGTGGTATCGGTGGCGTCGGAAGGCGCGGCGACGATGCGGTCGAGCTGGTCTAGGGTGAGGATGACGTTGGTGTGCACGGCCGGCAGCGCGCCGGGGTTGCCCTCGAGGAGGACCTTCTTGGCGGCGGCGAGGGGATCGTCTTTATTGACGGAGGAGAGCACGCCCTTGATATCGGCGATATCGGTGGGATCGGCCGTAATGGAGATGGTGTGGGGTCCGTCGGGGCGGCGGGTATAGCGCACGCCGGGCTCAGGGCGGCGGGGCGGATTGAGCTGCTTGAGGAGCTTCTTGGCCACGGAGGGAATCAGGCGCGCCTCGGTGCGGCAGAGCTCTAAGCGCAGGTCCCAGGCGCGGTTGGGATCGCGTACGCGGCGGGTATAGGACTCAATGCTATCGAGCGTGGCGAGGTCATGGGCGCGGGTGCGGGCGGCGTCGCGCGCGAGGCGCTGCTTGCGGCTATTGGACGTGCGGCCGAAGTAGACGTGCTGCAGGCGGGCGAGCTAGGCAGCCAAAAGGGGGCTGGCTCCGGCCTTGAGGAGTGAGTCTTCGGAGCAGCCCTGAAACTCGGCGACGAGGTCGACGCCGCGGCGGCATAACAAAAGAAAATCGGTGTTCACACGGCCGAAGCTAAAGGGCACGCGAGGACCGAACAAGCGGTGTGCGGCCGGGAAGGGCGAAATTGTGGATAGGTGGGGGAGAAGGGGGCGTCGGCAAGAGCTATCCACAGGCCAGCCGACGGCCGAGATGCGCGGGGACGGCGGCGATGGTAGGGGCGGTCTTCTATGCTGGAAGTCATGTCGGAAGCGAAGGAAAGAGTCTCAACGCGGGAAAAGCTGCGGGTGATTGACCGCTCGGTGCTCTCGCGGGTAAACCGCATCCGCGCGCGGTTTGTCTACATCGTCCAGGCGACCATTGGTGCGGCGCTCGCGTACTGGGTGGCCGGCGATGTGGTGGGGCACCCGCAGCCGTTCTTTGCGCCGATTTCCGCGGTCATCATTTTAGGGATGTCCGGTGGGGACAGGATGAAGAAGGCGCTGGAGATGTCGATTGGCGGCATCATCGGCGTGGCCGTAGGCGACTTGCTCTTTCAGATTGTGGGGCAGGGGCCGTTCCAGATTTTCTTCATCGTGGGCGCGGGCCTGGTGGTGGGCTCGTTTTTGACCAAGTCGCCGCTGATTACTAACCAGATTGTCTTTGGCGCGATTTTGATTGCGACGATTTTCCCACCCACGGAGGGCCCGGGTGGCCTGCACCGCGCGATCGACGCGATGATTGGCTCAGGCATTGGCCTGATAACCATCGCGTTGATTCCCAATTCCCCGTTGGTGGAGGCGCGGCGCGAGGTATCGAAGGTGCTCAAGATTGCCTCAAGCATTCTTGCCGACGTCACGTACGGCATCCGCCAGCAAGACCCCGCCGTTATCCGAGATGCGCGCGAGGCGGTGCGCGGTACGCAAGACAGCGTGAATACCCTGCTGAGTGCGGCGCAATCGGGCAGGGAGGCCTCGGAGGTCTCGCCACTGTTGTGGGCATCGCGGCGCAGCATTCGCTCGCTGGAGCGCATCCTCATGCCGGTAGATAACGCGGTGCGCGGCGTGCGCGTGCTCTCCCGCCAGGCATTGGGCCTGACGGAGGACCGCGACAAGGTTTCAGACGAGCAGGTGGAATTGCTCGATGAGCTTTCTGAAATCATGCTCGCCATCAGCGAGCTCTACGGCCAGGGCAAACAGCATGGGCACGACGAAGCGATTGAGATTCCGGACCTCGTGCAGCGTCTGCGCATCGTGGGCGGGCGCGCCGGGATAGACATCATTGACAAGGACGGCACGTTATCGGCCTATATGATTTTGGGCCAGACGCGTTCCATTGTGGTGGACATGCTGATGGTGTGCGGGCTCTCGCGTGAGTCGGCCGTGGCGCACTTGGTGCCGACGTCGCAGCATCCGGCCTACCCGCCGGAGGTGTGGGGGCGCGAGGACTAGCGTCCTCGCGCGTAGATAAAGACGCCGTGCGCAATGAGTGACGTCGCGCGGGGGCTAAGGACGGACGATCTGGAGGTCGCGCAGGTGGCGGTAGAAGGTCACGCGGGTCACCGGCCGCTTGTGGGGGACCGAATCGACGATGACGCGCAGCTGTGGGCCGCCGGCCTGGACGGCGCGGCCGGTGCGCACGGATTCGGGGTCGAGTTGGCCGGGCTTGCGCAGGAGCGAGCGGAGGCGGCCCTGGGATTCGACGGGGGAGGTAGCGCGGGCGGCGAGGATGCCGGGGGCATCGGTCATCGGGACTAGGCGTGCGCCGAAGGTCTTGGGGGAGGAGGCGGCGAGCGTGTGGTCATCGATGATGATTTCGCCGGTGAAAGCGCCGTTTGCGGAATCCGAGATGGTGGCAGAGCCAGCGACTGCGAGGCCAGAATCGTTGCGGATGAGCGGAGCTGGGCGGGCCGGGGCGGTGCGGGCGAAGTCGAGGGCTTCGGCCGGGGCGGTGGGAAGACCCCAGTTCTGCGCGGCCGAGGACGCGGTGGACGAAGTGGAGGTGGCCGGCGCGGTGGTTGAGGAGGAGGATGCTGCGGACGAGGGGACGGGGATGAAGGCAACCTCGGCCCAGAGGCGGTCGGAGCGCATGAGGCGAGTGAGCACGGCCGAGAGGGCGGCGTCGGAGCCGGCGACGACGATGCGGGCGGGCTCTGTTAGGTGGGGCGCCTGTGGGG
>NZ_JAVBIE010000011.1:0-92455 GCF_032821635.1 Corynebacterium nasorum
TAACATTTTATGGTTTTTGGCGACCAGCGGAAATGGCGGCTTTTGTTGCATAATACAACATTTCTATGCAGCCTTCCAAGCTGAAGACGCGGGTTCGATTCCCGTCATTCCCTCCAGTTGTCGCCCACCTCTAGGTGGGCGATTTTTCGTTTTCCACCCATCATCATTGGATGTTCACGGTATACGGCGAGCACATGCGACGAAGTGTAGGGTGGCGCGCATGACTTTAACCAATAAGTATTCTGAGTTTATTCGCAGCCGCCATTCGCCCAGAGCGTTCCTGCCAGAACCCATGCCGGTAGAAGACATCAAGCAGGTTTTGCTGGATGCTCAATCCGCACCGTCCAACTCCAATACCCAACCGTGGGACGTGCATTTGGTGGGTGGAGAAAAGCTCAAGGAACTAAGCGCCGCGCTTATTAAGGAATTCGACACCAACGGGCTCAGCCCAGACTTCACCACCGATTATGGTGAGGGGATCCATCCCAAGCGCTCCCAAGAGCTAGCCGCCAAAATGTACGGCCTCCTGGGCATTGAGCGCGAGGACAAAGCAGGTCGCGTGGAATTCATCCGCGAAAACTTGCGCTTCTTTGGCGCACCCCATGCGGTACTTCTCTTTATCCCGCCGATGGGTGACCGCATTCGCGCCGCCTTTGACCAAGGAACCTATACCGAAAACTTCCTGCTTTCTTTGGAAGCACACGGCTACCACGGCATCCCACAGGGGATGATTTCCTTGATTGCGCCAACTGCGCGTGAATTCCTCGGTGTAGACGAGGACTACAAGCTGGTCACCGCCATTACCTTTGGTAAAGCTGATGAATCGAGCCCGGTCTTTAAAACGAATCCAGGCCGCGCGCCACTTTCGGAAACCGTGACAGTTCACGGCATCGATGGCCTCGACCTCGATTAGCCCCCGCCCCATCAGGAAGCTACTTTCAACGATTTCGTCCATCTAAAACACCGCAACCGTCGACGAAACAGGCGATCTGTGCGGACGAAATCGTTGAATCGCCCCGGCAAGCCTAGAATTATGGCTATGGATATCACTCTTGCCACCTTTGACCATGCACCTGAGACTGCACTGCGGGGCGTGCGCTTCAACAACACGTGGGTGCCGTCGGAAACGTACGCTGACTCCCGCCGCGGCACGCTGACCGGGCAATATCCGCAGCGCCAAGCCACCACGCGTATTAGCGAGGTTTTCGCGGGCGTGGGTTATGAGGTGCGCGAGGATACGCAGCCGGCCGGTGGCGATGTCTTTCGCTTGCTAGAGCAGCCCAGCCTGGAAGAACTCAACGAGGTCAATGGCGTCATCGCCGTCTGCTCGCTACTAGGTGGAAATTCACCTATGTCGGTGTTGTGGCCAGGTGTAGCCGAAAGCGGGGAGAATAATGAGTTGGTCTCCCCTATTGACTTAGCGCCTACGCTCGCTGCCATTGCCGGCCTCGACGTGCGCCCTAATGCGCAACTGTCCTTTGATGGATTGAACTTGGTGCCGGTGCTGCGGCATGGCGCCTCGGGGCACGCCGCGTTGTTCTTTGACAATGGAGTGCGCATGATTGATGCCTCGCTTATCGACGGCACCGCTACCCCGCCCCATGAGCGTGCCCGCCTGCAGGATGAGTGGGAGACGTGGAATAAATTCATCACTCTCGGCCCGCTGCAATAGATAGGTAGTCTGGGGCGCATGAGCGTACCTAACATCACCCTTAATGACGGCAATACCATCCCGCAGCTGGGCTTTGGCGTGTTCCAGATGGATCCGGAGCAGACCGAAGATTTGGTAGCTGAGGCCCTGCGCGTGGGTTATCGCCATATTGATACCGCTGCTATCTACGGCAATGAGGAAGGCGTAGGACGGGCTATTGCCAAGTCTGGCATTCCCCGCGAGGAGCTTTTTATCACCACCAAGCTGTGGAATGACCGCCAGACCGATGCTGCCGCAGCGCTCGATGAGTCCTTGGAAAAGCTCGGCTTGGAGTATGTGGATCTTTACCTCATCCACTGGCCTACACCAGCAAAAGGCACCTATGTTGAGACTTGGCAGCAACTCATTGATCTGCAGAAGCAGGGCAAGACAAAGTCCATCGGCGTCTCCAATTTCGAGCTGGAGCACCTGGAACAGCTGGAGCTCAAGACCGATATAAAGCCAGCGGTCAACCAAGTCGAGCTTCATCCTTATCTGCAGCGCTGGAGGGAGCTGGACGCCTTCCGCGCCCACACCGTGGCTATCGAGGCATGGGGCCCGCTGGGGCAGGGAAAGAGCGATATCTTGGATGCCCCCGAGGTCACCGACGCCGCTGCAGCGCACGATGTCAGCCCAGCGCAAGTCATCATTCGTTGGCACCTACAAAATGGCGTCATCCTCTTCCCCAAGTCTGCGACGCCCTCGCGCATTGCGGAAAACTTTGATGTCTTCGGCTTTGAACTAACCGAGGAGGAGATGGCTGCCATCACCGCCTTGGACGAAGGCGAAGAGGGACGCGGCGGCCCGCACCCGAATGACATGAATGATGCCTAAGGCTTAGCGCCTTAGTTAGTCTTGGCCGAAACACAAATAAACGCCGCGGAAACACCTTTGTTCCGCGGCGTTTATTTTCTCAAGGCTTAGGCCTCGGGCAGCTCTGGGGCGATGCCGGTGCGCTCGTACTGCGCCAAGATGTCGATACGGCGCTGGTGGCGCTCCGCACGGGACCATTCTTGGTCCAGGAAGGCATCTACGATTTCCAGTGCCTGCTGCTCGGTGTGCATGCGGCCGCCGATGCCGATGAGCTGGGCGTTGTTGTGCTCGCGGGCAAGGCGGGCAGTCTCGGCGGACCAGGCCAGTGCACACCGGGCTCCCTTGACCTTATTGGCTGCAATCTGCTCGCCATTGCCGGAGCCGCCAAGCACAATGCCCAAGGAACCCGGATCATTGACGGTGCGTTGTGCCGCTTCGATGCAAAATGCCGGGTAATCGTCCTCGGCATCGTAGGTGTGGGCGCCGCAATCAATGACTTCGTGGCCCTGTTTAGTGAGGTGTTCAGCAATCAGGTTCTTGGTTTCGAAACCTGCGTGGTCTGCTCCTAGATATACGCGCATGGCCTTTATCCTACCGGCCCGGCGCGCCTCGAGGAGGCTTAGCGCCCGCCCTGTTTCGCATTACAAATTCCTGATAGGCTCGCGGACAAGGATTTTCGCGATAAGAGAGGAAAGCTATGCCTATAACCACCCGGATCCTCGCGCTATACGGCGGAAGCCTTCTAGCCTTCCTAATTATGCTGGGCGTTATGGTATCCGGCGGCGGAGGCTTCCTCCTGCCGCTTATCGCCAGCACCCTAGCAACGTTGGCGCACGTGGGCTTGGGCATATGGTGGATTGCGCAGAAGGTGCGCGGGAATCCGCGGGCAAATGGGGGCGCTATTGCGGCCGGCATTATCGCGCTCCTCGCCGGCGTCTCATGGGCTTCCTGGGTACTTGTTGCGTGGGAGGACTTTCAGGCCGGCATGGAGCTTCCCGCTATCAATATCGCGGGTCTGCCGGCATTTATTTTGACCCCACTGACCATCGCGCTGTGCGTCGGCGCCGCGATTCAGCTGCGCCGGCACGAAACGAGCGCTCAATAGCTACAAGAAACAGGTTCTTTGGGTGGAAGCTCTTTCTTTGCCTTTAGGCTGCCGACAAAGGTCAGCTCCGGCACCGCTTACCGTCGCTTTAAATCTAGAAATCAGACGATTCATATCCAAAAGAGGACTGCAATGGCGAGGGATCAAGTAGTCTAAGTAAAGTCTGAAACTCTCTCCCAAAGGACTAAAGCATGAAAAAACTACTCCCTATTCTCGTTACAACCACGCTTTTGATATCAGCATGTAGCGATTCAGGCGAAAGCTCCGAGACCACTTCCAGCACGACCAGCAGCAGTCCGTCGAGCACCACCACGTCCTCTACGACTAGCTCGACTAGTAGCGTCACTACCTCCTCATCTAGCGAGGTTACGCCTCCACCAGAGGTTGAAGAACCTGACGAGGAGGATGAGCACGACGATGACGATCTCCACGTACACGATAATCCGAACGCTGCATTGGGCGACTCAGATGAGGAAGAACAAGCTAAGCAAGCTCCTGCAGAGAAGACCGTTTCCTCTTGTGGAGACCCTTCGATTCATGAACGCGGCACAACGTTTTTCTCGGACGGCACCTCCGGCTGGACTCAACAGTGCTCAGATGAAATGGCTCCACAAGTTGCACAGCAATTCGTAGCACCGCCGGCCGAGCAACAAAACGACCCAGCACCAGCCGGTGGTGGATCTGGTCGAACCTGCGCCGAAATTGGGCACAAAGTCTACCCTGGCGACCCTGACTACTCGCTAGAACGAGATGAGGACGGGGACGGTGTGGGCTGCGAATCCTATCCGGGATAATGCATTCCCCGATTTTTGCGGAGAATTAAAGACTAAGTAGGGGGCAAGCAAGGAAGATGCCCCCTGTTCCTTCCTGCATCCCATAGCATCTCCGCTTAACGCTGCTGAGATCGCAGCCTTTTCAGCCCCGCGAATCCAGCAGCAAGAGTGGGCCATTTAGCCCCCATGTGCCTATGGCGGAAGGATTTGACTCACCAGCGCCTTCTATTGGAGCGTGTGGTGAGTAATGGTCCTCGTTTTGGCTTAACCCTCCTCCACCTGCGGCATCTCGGTGCGGGAGCGCTTGAGTTCGAAGAAGTAAGGGAACTGGGCAAGGCGCAAGGAGGCGTCGAAAAGCTCGCCTGCTTCTTCCCCGGTAGGGACGCGGGTAATGACCGGGCCGAAGAACGCGGTCTCCCCCAGCTTGATAACCGGGGTGCCCACCTCATCACCCACGGAAGAGATGCCATTGTGGTGGTATTCGCGCAGCTTCTCGTCATAGTCTTCGGTATTGGCTACCTCGGCGAACTCGGCCGGAAGCTCCACTTCTGCAAGCGCCTGAGCGATGATGTCATCATAAGCACCAAAGCCAGTTCGTCCGCCATTGCCCTTGGTGTGAACCAGGGTGCCCATAGCGGTATAAAGCTCATCTACCTTTTCTGGACGCTCGGCCTTTACCTTGGCAAAGGCGCGGGCCGGACCCCAGTTAGCTTTCATCATGTCCATGTAAGTGGGGTCTAGATCACGGCCATCGTTCAGCACGGACAGGGACATCGGCTCGAACTCGATCTCAATATCGCGTACCTTTTCTACTTCCTTGATCCACCGCGAGGTGGCCCAAGCGAAGGGACAAGATACGTCGAACCAGAACTTTACCGCGTCAGCCATGATTGCTCCTTTGATTGATAAAAGTTTGCCCCACCAGCCTAGGCGCGCGACTACTGTGGATGCAGAACTATTTTCGGAACCGAAGGAGAATATAGGCTATGACCTCCGTAAACCTGACTCGCACGGAAGCGGTCGAGCGCTCCCGAATGATTGAGGTGGGCCATTATGATGTCACTTTAGACCTCAAGTATTCAGATACCCATTTCCTTTCCACTACGAAGGTGAGCTTCACCTCGCGCGAGATTGGCTCCACCTTCATCGATCTGCGCGCCGAGGAAATCCACGAGGTGCGCCTCAACGACAATCCGCTGCCCACGAATTCTTATAACCCCGCCTACGGCATTCCGCTTTCCGGCCTCCAAGTGGCCGACTACACGCTAGAAGTCACCGCGAAGATCCCGTATTCGCGCACCGGCGAGGGCCTGCACCGTTTTGTCGATCCCGCCGATGAAAAGGTCTACCTCTATACCCAATTTGAAACCGCCGATGCCAAGCGGGTCTTTGCTTGCTTTGACCAGCCGGATATGAAGGCCACCTACGCGCTGCATTTCAAGGCGCCGGAGGATTGGACCGTCATTAGCAATGGACCAGTGAGCTGGGAAGGAGACGTGGCCAGCACTGCTATCGACTACCCACTATCGACATACCTGGTAGCCCTGTGCGCCGGTCCCTACCACGAGGTCACCGATACCTGGCGCGGCGAGCTGACCGCACACCCAGAGGGCAAGCCGGCCCAAAAGCTCGAAGTACCGCTGGGCATCTACTGCCGTGCTTCGCTCGCCCATGCTTTAGATGCTGAGCGCTTATTTACGGAGACCAAGCAGGGCTTTGATTTCTATCACCGCAATTTCGGTTTCCCCTACCCCTTTGGCAAGTATGACCAGATTTTCGTGCCGGAGTTCAACGCGGGTGCGATGGAAAATGCCGGCTGCGTTACCATCCGCGATGAGTACGTCTTTACCTCCCAGGCCACGCACTATAAATACGAACGCCGAGCCGATACCATTCTGCACGAATTGGCCCATATGTGGTTCGGCGATCTCGTCACCATGCAGTGGTGGGACGATTTGTGGCTCAATGAGTCCTTCGCCACCTGGTCAGCGGCCATTTCCCAAGCGGAAGAGACCGAATACGATACCGCGTGGGTAACCTTTGCCAACGTAGAAAAGTCCTGGGCCTACCAGCAGGATCAGCTGCCTACCACCCACCCGATTTCTACCGATGCCAGCGATATCGAAACCGTGGAGCAAAACTTTGATGGCATTACCTACGCCAAGGGTGCTTCGGTGCTGAAGCAGCTACAGGCTTATGTCGGCCGCGAAAACTTCCTGGCCGGCGTGCGCCGCCACTTCGCCGCCCATGCCTGGGGCAATGCCACCTTTGATGATCTGCTTGGCCACCTGGAACAGGCCTCCGGCCGCGATCTTTCCTTCTGGGCGCAGCAGTGGCTTAAGACTTCCGGCATCAACACGCTGAGCGTGGCACTCAACGCGGATGAATCAGGCACGATTACCCATGCCTACTTCTCCCAGCACGGCGATACGCTGCGCACCCACCGCGTGGCGGTGGGCCTGTATAACCTGCAGGACGGTCAGGTGGTGCGCACCGATCGCATCGAGATGGATGTCGATGGCTCCTCCACCGAGATTCCAGAGCTCATCGGCCGCCAGCTAGCAGACATTGACTTCCTGCTGCCCAATGACGATGACCTGACCTACTGCCTCATCGAATTGGACGCGGGTTCCCTGCAATTCCTGCTGGATAATATCGATAAGTTTGCTGATCCTATGGCCCGCACCCTGTGCTGGTCCACCGCCTGGGAGATGACCCGCGCCGGGACTATGCGCGCCCGCGATTTCATCCAACTCGTGGCCCGCGGTATGCAGGCCGAGACCGAGCTTGCCGTCCTCGAGCGCATTGTTTTGCAGGCCTCCAGCGCGTTGAAGAACTATGCCGATCCACGGTGGGCCGCCCAGAGCACCCTGCTTGCCGACGCCCTCCTCGACGGCGCCCGCAGTTCCGATGCCCAGCGCTCCATCATCTGCACCCAGGCGCTGGCGAAAATTCGCCTGCACGATAGCGCGCGTGACTACCTGCGCGGCGTGCTCGAATCCTCCGAGGATGCAGGGCTGCGTTGGTCCGCGCTCGCGGCACTTGCCGCCGACGGCGCGATAGAGGACGTCCCCGCTGCCGCGGATGCGCAACTGGAGCGGGATAATTCCGCCACCGGCTACTACTCTTCGCTGCGCGCTCGCGCCGCAGTGGCAACTGCGGAAAACAAGCGCGCGGTATGGGAAGAAATCGTGGCTGGTAATCTCACCAACCGCGAGCTGACTTCCAAACTTGAAGGATTGCTCTATCCGCATGGCGATGCGTTCCTTCCCACCGCGGAGTTCTTCGATATCGCGGAAAAGGTGTGGGCTTCCCAATCCTCCGAGGTGGCTCTGACCACAGTTACCGGCCTCTTCCCTTCCTGGGACATCACCCGCAAGGGCTTGGACAGAGCCGATGCCTTCTTGCAGAAGGACCTGCCCGGTGGTCTGCGTCGTACAGTTACCGAGCAGCGCGACCGCGTGGCCCGCGCGCTACGCAACCGCCAGGTGGACGCTGGCTAGGCCGGCTTTCCTGCGCCGCCGTCCCGGGTTTGTACGGGTTGTGGCGCAGGATCCTCGCCCAAGACCACTTCTACATTGGCGATATCAGAGCGCAGCGACTCTTCGATATAGGCAAAGACCACGCCGGTCTCATTCTTCAGCAGCCGTACGAACCGCAAAAGCGGGTGCGATCGGCTCACGCCCAAGAGTTTCTGTTCTTCTGTGCGAGCGGTAGCGGCGCTCATACTCTCGCGTTTGAAGACCGGCTGGAGGCCATAGCCTGCCAGTATGTCTAGGATGGGCTCGCGCAGGTCGTGCTGATTGAGCTCGGGAGCCATGTCCACTGGGATGGTGTAGCGCGAGACGATGACGGGCTTACCATCGACGATAAAAAGGCGTTTAATATCCCACGCATAGGTGGCATCATTCACCCCCAGGGCCGCTGCCACATGTTTGGGCACATGGGTTTTATTCACGGAGACCACCCGCACGGTGATTTCGTGCCCACGCTCGCGTAGTTGAGTGGCGATACTGTCCTTATTGGTCAGGCTCAGTGTAGGGGGAACCGTGCGCACGTAAGTGCCGCCGCTGCGCCCACGGCGGCGATCAATAAGGCCTTCATCTTCCAAAATGTCTAAGGCATGGCGCACGGTCATGCGCGCGACATGAAATTCTCGGACCAATTCGCGTTCGGTAGGAAAACGCTGACCAGGCTCTAATTCATTGCGCTCGATCTTGTCACGTAGGGCATCTGAGATAAGGAGATAGGCGGGCCGTTTTCGGCTTTGGGAAGTCACAGCCCTCGAGTGTAACGGGCGGGCCGAAACCAACCCCCATCACTGCATGATGAACCTTAATAACACTTGATTTATTACTTGCGCAGAGATAGTTCGATTCGCGGCCTGACCTGGATTTCCGTCAACTGAGTGGTCGGCCCCGCCTCTACTACGGTACGAATGGCACGCGCCACCTCGACCGGTGCAATGACCTGGGAGGGATCATAATCCTGCAGGCCCTGCAGCATCGGAGTATCGGTAGGCCCGGGCGCGACGGTGGAAACGCGGATTCCCGGCTCGGAGATGCGTAGTCCGTCTGCGAGTGCATACAACGCGTGCTTCGTGGCCGCATAGATGACGTTATCGCCATAGCTGTGGCGGCCAGCACCAGAATTAATAAAGACCACTGTGCCTTCGGCTTTACGCAGCTGCGGCAGCAAAGCGCGGGTCACCTCTGCGGGGGCGTGCACGTTGAGGTCCATGTGCGCGCGCCAATTTTCCGGAGTGGCTTCCTCCACGGAGTACTTGGTAGCCCGTGCGGCGGCGTGCACGAGCACATCTACGCGATCCAGCTCCGGCAGCGCCATGCCTTCATCGAGACCTGCTACTAGGTCGATGGCGATCGGCGTGATGGATTCCGATTTAGGCAGGTCCGCCGCGCTCCGTCCCAGTGCGTACACGTGGTAATCACCAGCCAAGTCGGCGATGATTTCGCGGCCCATGCCACCGGTGGCGCCGGTGACGACGGCCACCTTGCGCGGGGCTGCGGCCTCTGAGTGTGCTGGTGCGGTGAGATTCTTAGTATCAGTCATGCCGCCCCATCATAGGGATCCTCCGCTGAGGTTGCCGCACCAACCCAATCACCACCTATTGGCGAAAGCGCTTGGGCACATCCGGCTGCCCCAAGGTAAGCATCAAGCGATTGGCCCAGTTAAAGAAGGACGATGCGTAGATGAGGTCCAGAATGGACTGATCATCGAAACCGGCGTTGCGAAGGTCGGTGCATAGCTGCGCATCGAAGGCGAAGGGAGTTTCGGTCAACGCCACAGCGGCACGACGGATAAGGTCCCACTCTTTAGAACCCAGATCGGCGTCGATGCCTTTATCCAAAAGGCGGTCTACGATTTCACGGTCGCCTCCTTCCTGGACGCACCGCGCCTGGTGCACGGAAGCACAGTACTCGCAACCGTTGAACCGCGAGGCCACAGTGGCAGCGAGCTCGCGGTCCGCACGGGAGAGGCCGCCTTCGGTGTTATAGAAGATGTCCAAGTCAGTTAGCGTACGCGCCTTCAAAGCCGCGGGATCGCGGGCGAGCAAGCGGAAGTACTCGGAATCAATGCGCTCTGGTTTGATGAGGGCGTCGGTATGCGCTGCGGTGAAGTCCTCTTTCGCCAGTGCCTCTACCCAAGGCTTCCAGCCCAGGGAGTGGTTGACAAAGTGGTCCGGCAGCACGGTATCGGGTTGCAGGGTATTCGCGGTAACCTGCCAGCCTGGGTCAGCTACCCCGGCTGCACGCTCGGCCGCGGGGCGTGCAGCGCTCTCCTCGCCAGAGAGCACCCGCAGACCGTGGACCACGCGCAGCTGGAAAGCCAAAAATGCCACCAGCTGAGACAGGCTGACAATATCGGTAGCCGACCACCCGGCGGCGTCGAGGTGACCGATGGCCTGCGGGGAGGCGTCCTTGGGGTGGAAGGCCAAAAGGTGGGCCCAGTCAAAGGCAGCGGCTAGGCGCTTTCCGAGCGCTGCCTCCGCAGCAGTATCGCCAAAAATAAGGAAGTCACCCTGGTAGTAGGGGCCGGTAGACACGCCACGCTGGCTTGCGGCGCGCACGGCGGCAACAAGGTCCGCATCGACCTCATCACCCAGCAGGTCGAAGTAGAAATCTGCTGCCTCGCCCGCCTGGTAGACCGCAGCGCTAAAAGCCGCGACGGCATAGCGCTCTGCATAGGTGAATTCACCTGGCTCTGCAGGCTCAAGCAAAGCGCTAAAGCTCAGCTGCGCATTGTCCTGCGCCTCTTGGCGCGCGCGGCGCAGTTGCTCCACCTCGGCGGAGGCGTGGGAGAGCTCGTTAATAATGTCGGTCATATTCTCAGTCCAACCTTTCTAGGGCTCGGTTTATAGCCCCAAGTTTAGGTCTCCAGCGCGGTAGCGGGAGCCTGGGATGGCCTCAATTAGCTGACGGGTGTATTCGGTTTCTGGGTGTGCAAAAACCTGCGCCGTGGGCCCGGATTCCACTTGTGTGCCGTGGGAGAGCACGGAGACGGTATCGGAAATCTGGTTGACTACCGCGAGGTCGTGAGAGATGAAGATATAGGTAAGCTCCAACTCGCGCTGCAGCTCATCGAGCAGGCGCAGGATCTGTGCCTGTACGGTGACGTCGAGCGCAGAAACGGCCTCATCGAGCACCACAAGATCGGGTTCAATGATCATGGCGCGGGCGATAGCCACGCGCTGGCGCTGGCCGCCGGAGAGCTCACGAGGACGGCGGGCTGCCATGGAAGAATCCAAGGCCACCAAATCAAGAAACTCCTGTGCTTTCGCTCGGGCTTCGCGTTTCGAGGCCCCAGTAAAGTTGCGCACCGGCTCAGCGATGGTATCGCCGATACTCAATCGTGGATCGAGCGAGCCAAAAGGATTTTGGTAGACCATCTGGATAGAACGGCGCAGCTCCCGGCGGCGCTTGCCGCGGGCGGTGCTGATATCTTCCCCCGCCAAGCGAATACTTCCCGAGGTAGGCGTGCTCAACAGAGATATGGCACGGCCGGTAGTTGTCTTTCCGGAACCGGACTCCCCCACCAAGGCATGGGTAGTGCCCCGGGCTACGGAAAAGTTGATGTCACCTACCGCGGTGAAATCTCCGAAGCGCTGGGTGAGCCCCTCGACTTCGAGTAACGTCTCCTGCTGGGCGGGCGTACTATTCCACACCGGAGATGCGGTCTGGGAGGAAGTAGGGGCGGTGAGCGAGGGGGCGTCGGCAAGCAGGCGCTTGGAGTAGGCATGCTGGGGATCGGTGAGGACACGGGCGGCTACGCCCGACTCGCGGACGGCGCCCTTTTCCATCACCACAATATTATTGGCGCGGTCACCCGCCACGGCCAGATCATGGGTAATAAAAAGGATGCCCATGGTGAGCTCTTCGCGCATTTCATCAAGGAGATCCAGGATGATTTTCTGCACGGTGACATCCAGCGCGGAAGTAGGCTCATCGGCGATGATGAGCTCTGGCTCCAGTGCCACAGCGGCAGCGATGAACACGCGTTGCTTCATGCCGCCGGAAAGCTCATGCGGGTACTGATCATAACGGCGCTGTGGATCATCAATGCCCACGCGCTCCAGCAACTCCAGAGCACGCTTCTTCCGGGACTCCTTATCGCCCTGCCGGTGGATGGCCATGCCCTCTTCCACCGAGGCTCCGATGGTCTTGAGCGGGTTGAGCGAGTTATTGGGATCTTGCGGAATCAACCTAATGCGGCGGCCGCGCAGGGTGCGCCACTGCTTTTGGGAGAAATGGGTGACATCGTGGCCGTCGAAAGTAATGGTGCCGGAGACAATCGAGGCATTGTCTGGCAGCAGGCCAATGGCGGCCATGGCGGAGGTGGACTTGCCGGAGCCGGACTCGCCCACGATGGCGGTCATTTCCCCGGGGTTCACTTCGAGCTCAATGCCGCTGACCGCTTCCATCTCGCCGTGGGCGGTGCGGTACGTAATGGATAAATCACTAATGCTAAGCAGGGACATTAGGCCGCCTTTCGCAGTGTCTGGCTGAGGTGGTTGGCCGCGAGGACCACGGCGACGATAACGATGCCGGGGGCGATGGTCAGCCAGCCGGCGGTGGCAATATAGTCGCGTGATTCAGAAATGAGCAGGCCCCATTCCGGTGTTGGGGGCGGAGCGCCATAGCCCAGGAAGCCTAGGGTGGCTAGCTGCAAAATGGCCAGGCCAAATTGCAGTGCTGCTACAGCAAAGACCGCGGTGAGTGAATTGGGAAGAATATGGCGCACGAGCACCTGGAAGGCAGAGCCGCCGGAGCCGTAGGCGGCCTCGACGAAATCGGAGCCGGCAACACTAAGAACCTGAGAGCGCGCGAGGCGCGCAAAGGTTGCCACGGAGGTAATGCCCACGGCGATGGCAGCATTAAAGATGCCGTGTCCGAGCACGATGATGACGGACAGGGAAAGCAAGAGGCCAGGAATAGACAACAGCACATCCACGATGCGCATGATGACGGCATCTACCCAGCCACGGCGCACTCCGGCGACAATTCCCAAGACGGTGCCAACGATCAGGCCGAAAAGTACCGCCAATAGCGCGCCGAGTAGGGATTGGCGCGCGCCATAGACCACGCGGGCATAGAGATCACGGCCTACGGCATCGGTGCCGAACCAATGTTGGAAACTGGGCTGCAGCAGCGCTGTGGTGTCACCGCCCTGGTTAGGATCCTGGGAGGTAAACAGTTGGGGGAACAGTGCGCAGAGCACCGCCAGGCCCAGCACAATAAGCGAGATGATGGTGCCCGGGGTGAGCTTCAGGCGTGTGGATTTAAGCTTCATGCTTGGACCTTCTTCTCGTTCTTTGCGGGAGTATTGGCGGTGGTGGTGGTGCTGCGTGCGCTATCGTGGTTGACCTCGCGCAGGCGCACGTCAAGCACTGGGTAGAGCAGGTCCACAATGAGATTGATAAGAACAAAGACAGCCGCGGCCAGCACCACGATGGCGAGCAATACGGAGGTATCGCGGTTAGCCACCGCATCCACGGTCAACGCGCCAATGCCGTGGCGGGCAAAAACTGCTTCCGTCACCACGGAGCCGCCAACGAGCTCACCAAAGGTAAGGCCGGCCATGGTCAGCGCCGGCAGCAACGCATTACGCAGGACATTGCGCCACAGCAACCAGGCACCGCTAGCACCCTTGGCTCGCACTACCTGCACGAAGGACATATCCATTACCTCATCGATGGAGCGCAGGAGCACCTGTGCCAGCGGTGCGGCCACGAAGATGGCCAAGGTAATCACCGGCAGGATAAGGCTTTGGGCATCGCTCGCGCCGATAACCGGCACCCATCCCAAACCAAAGGAAAATATCTGGATCAAAATGATGCCGATCCAGAAGGTGGGCAGGGAAACCATCACGGACGGCAGGCTACGGAAGAAGCTACGGAGCCAGGAAAATGGACCAAAGGTGGAGGCGATGGCCATGAGGAAGGCTAGGGCCACTCCTAGGAGGAAGGCAAGGATAGCCAGCGCCAGTGTGGAAGGAAGGGCATCCGCTAGCATCTCCGATACGGCAGTGCCGGTGGCGACGGAAAAGCCGAAATCACCGGTGAGGAATCCACCGAGCGCGCTGAAGTAGCGGCTCAAGATCGGTTCATCGGCACCATAAACCTCACGGATAGCGGCCAATTGCTCGGCGTTGAGCCCCAGGGTGGGGTTGTCATAGCGGGTCGCCACGGCGTCGCCAGGCAGCGCCGCCAAAAGGATGAAAGAAAGGGTGAAGGTAGCCCAGATTACGAGCACGGCTTGACCGATGCGTAGGGCAATCGATTTCAGGCTCATGGATTACTCCTCCCCTTCTGCGGTGTTGATGTCTACCGCATAAAACGATGGGCGGCCGATGGCCTCGGTACTAAAGCCTTCGATATAAGGCTGGAAACCATAGACCTGCGGCTCTTCAAACATGGGCAGGATATAGGCCTGTTCGGAAAGGTAGTCCTGCATGCGGCCGGTCATAGCTAGGCGGTCTTTTTCGTTGCTGAGGTCGAAGTAGTCTTCCACCAGTTTCTGCAGCTTCTTATCGCCGAAGCTATCGGTCTTTTCGTCATAGTTGAGGAAAGAATTGCGGCCCGTGCCATCTAGCCACGTGGCCAAGGTATCCACATTGGCGCGGCCGGTCATGGTGTGGCGTACCTGCACGGTGTCTTGGTCCTTCATGGCCTTCTGCTGCGCGGAGCGGTCGCCTGGGTTGAGGTTGGCCTCGATGCCGACGTTCTTGAGCATCTCTTGGGCCTTGGTGAACATCTCTTTAGAGCGCGGCTGCGGGACTGCCTCATTAAAGGTCACGGACAGGCGCTTGCCGTCTTTCTCGCGGATGCCATCTTCTCCTTCGCGCCAACCGGCTGCATCGAGCAAGCGCTTAGATTCCTCTGGATCGAAGGCATAATTCGCTGCTTGATCCTTATAGCCAATAGCCGTCTTGGCCAGGATCGATGTGCCTTTGGGATAGGAGTCAGAAAAGAGGGTGTTCAGAATATTATCGCGGTCGATGGCGTGAATAATGGCCTGACGCACGCGTTTATCCGCCAAGAGTGGGTGGCGGAAGTGGAAGTGGAAGCTATTGTTTACGCCACGGGTGGGCGCGGCGAAAATCTCCAGGTTTTGATCCTTGAGGTGCTTCTCATCGGGGGCTTCGATCTGGCGAGCAATATCGGACTGCCCCGCCACGAGCGATCCCACGCGCACGGAATCCTCGGCTGCGAGAACAATATTGATGCCCTCAATGTCGGCCGGCCCTTGGTGGTCCTTGCGGGCCGGTGGTGCCCAGTCATAGTCCTCCCGCTTTTTGAGCACCAGCTTGGTGCCCAGCTCTTCTTCCTCGATGACGAAGGGGCCCGAACCAGAAATAGCGGTGGCATTGCCCGGCGCGAAGCCGGTGTCATCTAAATCCAGCGTGGCATTAGAAAGCAGGCCCTGATTCATCACGGAGGTGGACTGAGGAAAGCCTGGGGAGGGCTCACTGAAGTAGAACTTCACCGTGTAATCATCAATAACCTCGGATTTTTCATAGTTGGGAAGCTGCTCCGAGGGCGTGAGCATGCGGTCCTCATCGCCTAGGGCGTAGAGGTCATAGTTCTTCTTTACGTTCGCGGCATCGAGGCGGGAGCCATCAGAATAGATCACACCCTTGCGAATCCTAAAGGTGAACTCGGTATTGTCCTTGTTCGCCTTAGGCATCTCCTCCGCAATCCACGGGTGCAGCTCGAGGGTATCCGGATCCTGCCACAGCAGGCGGTCCGTGATGTTATTGAGCACGCCACCGTTGGGGTAATAGCCGCCGGAGGGGGGATAGAGGTTATTGAACATATTGGGCTCGACGTAGGTGACCATGCCATCTTCCGCGGCATGGGAAGTAGAGGCGCAGGAGGTTAGCGAGAGAGCTAGCGCACCGCTGGCCAAGACCGCGGCCACTGGTCTCAGGAGCCGAGAAAGTTGCTTCATAAAAGCTCGAGTTCCTTTAATTCTTAAGTAGTACTCGCCCATTAGAGCATATCCATACCCACAAATACAAGACTGGACGGTCTACCCTATTACCTGCCATAACAAGGGGAAAGAAACTTTTGTATAGACTGTTTAGTCTATTTAAATACCACCGCTGGGTCCGATGCTCGTGGAAGGGTCTGGATGTGGCACGATAGGTAGTATGTCTACTCCAGCAATCGCAATCGTCGGCATGGGCCCACGCGGCATTTCCATCTTGGAACGCCTCTCCGCCCGCATGGACGATTCCAGCGACCCCATAACCGTCCACCTCATCGATGATGCCCAGCATGGTGCCGGCCGCATTTGGGAAACGGATCAAACCAAGACCTTATGCATGAATACTCGCGCCGGCGCTGTCACCCTTTTCACCGAGCCCGGCTCCACCGTGGACGCCCCCGTGCTCGAGGGGCCCATCCAATACGAGTGGATTCAGCTCCTGCGCGGCGATGGCGACAATGTCTCCGCCGCCAAGCGCGAGCTTTTTGAGAAGTATCCTCCGGCCGCACATATTGCCCAGGACTACCGCGAAGAACTTGCCGCT
The DNA here is from genome assembly GCF_032821635.1 of Corynebacterium nasorum. Classification (NCBI taxonomy): domain Bacteria; kingdom Bacillati; phylum Actinomycetota; class Actinomycetes; order Mycobacteriales; family Corynebacteriaceae; genus Corynebacterium; species Corynebacterium nasorum. The sequence goes on from NZ_JAVBIE010000011.1 coordinate 16,433, forward strand.
ACCCGCCCCGAATCCAACCCCTCGCGCGCGCTGTATGGCGAGTACCTGCGCTGGGTCTATGACGTGGTCATTGCTCGCCTACCTAAGAGCATTTCCACCGTGAACCACTTCAGCCGTTTGGAAACCATCAGCGAGGATGGCCACGTAGACGTGCTCCGCTTGGCCGATGGCTCCGAGGTGCGCACCGATGCCACCGTGCTGGCCTATGGCTGGATGGTTCCGGAGTACAACGAGCAGGAAAAGCAGCTGGCGGCTTCCGGCCTGAACTGGATCGCTCCCGATAGCCCAGTGGAGCAGGACTACGCCGCCATCCCCGGCGGTGAAGACGTGCTGGTACGCGGGCTGGGCATGGGCTTTTATGACATCATGGCGCTGACCACCATCGAGCGCGGCGGCACCTTCGTGGAGGATTCTTCCACACGTTCCGGCCTGCGCTATGAGCCCTGCGGCGACGAGCCCAACTTCATCATTTCCTCCGGCCGCGGCTATCCCTACCACCCCAAGTCCGAATACGGTGAGCTGCCGCCTACCATGCCACGCCGCCGTCTGAAGAATGTCATTGCGGAGCTCAACGGCACCCATGACATCGACTTTGACGCCCAGGTTTGGCCCGCTATCGCCCGCGATAGCTACGAGGCCTATATCACCACTTTGGAGCGCGTGCGCCCGGATTCCTTGCTGCGCCCGCGCGCTGACATTCTCGAGGTCATCGATGCCACCGCCCCGGATGAGCTAGGCGCGGCTATTGCGCCCATGGTTACCGAGCCGTGGGACATGAACGATCTCATGTACCAAATTGCCGGGTTTACCGGGGACATAGATGAGCTCACCGAGCATATTGCCCAGTCCATGGAAAGCGATATCCGGGAGGCCTCCGCCGGCCACGACTCCCCCATCAAGGCCGCGCTATGGTCGCTATCGCAATCGCGCAAGCCCGCCTCCATCCTTGGCTCGGAGGGCCGCTATACCCGCGAGTCCCGCACCGGCCGCTATGCCCAAGTAATGTCCTTTGGCCAGATGATAGGTTCCGGCCCGCCGCTCTTCCGCGTGCGCCAGCTGCTCGCGCTTGTTGACGCCGACTTGGCCCACTTCCTAGGCGATCACCCCACCCTGGCCATCGAGGCAGATCACTTCACCCTAACCTCCGGCCCACGCTCGGCTTCTGCACCCACGCTTGTCGACGCCTTTATGCATCGCCCCGATATCCGCACCGCCGGCGATTCCATGACCCGCTGCCTGGTAGATTCCGGCCGCGTTCGCCCCTTCCCCGATCACGGACAACCCACCGGTTCGCCGGAAACCGATGGGACGACCCGCCGCACCGTTCACCCGAACGGCGAGCTGGATGCGCGCCTGCACATTGTGGGCATCCCCACCTATTCCCAGTGGCCGGATACCACTATTTCTCCGATGCCGGGAACCGACCCACTCATGTTGCAGGAAACCGATAAAACCGCCGGTTCCCTCCTCGCCGTGGTGCGCTCCTAAGCCACCACCGCGCTAAGGGCTCGGTCCCGGTCCTGGCCCCGGTCCCGCGGCCTATAGCGCGTCGAGGGCCTGCTTCAAGTCCGCGAGCAGGTCATCGATATCTTCGATTCCGATTGAGATGCGCACCATATCATCTGGCGGCACCAGCTCGGATCCTTCCGCGGATACGTGCGTCATATTCTTCGGGTGCTCGATGAGCGATTCCACCCCACCCAGCGATTCCGCTAGACAGATAAGCCGCGTATTGAGGCAGATCTGCTTGGCATGCTCCGCGCTATGAAAGCGCACGGACATCATGCCGCCAAATCCGCGCATCTGCTGTGCTGCCAACTTATGCCCTGGGTGATCTTTCAGCCCTGGGTACAGCACCTGCTTTACCTCGGGGCGGCCCTGCAGGAACTCTGCCACCTTTTGCGCATTGGCGCAGTGGCGATCCATCCGCACCGAAAGAGTCTTGATTCCGCGAGCCGTAAGGTAGGCGTCGAAAGGCGAGCTCACCGCACCCACATTGCCTTGGAAGTAGAGCAGGCGCTCGTCCACGTGGGCATCATTAGTAACCACCGCACCGCCCAGTACATCGGAATGCCCACCCAGGTACTTGGTGGTCGAGTGCAACACATGGTCCGCGCCGAGCTCCAATGGGTTCTGCAGGTAAGGCGTAGCAAAAGTATTGTCCACTAGGACCTGCGCGTTGCCCTTAATCTTGGCCACCGCGGCGATATCGGTGATATTCAACGCCGGATTGGTGGGCGTTTCCAACCAGATGAGCCTGGTATTGTCCTGGACCGCCGCGGCTACTGCGGCGGTATCGCTGGTATTAACGATGGACATCTCCACGCCCCACTCAGTGAAATCATTCAGTAGCCGGTAGGAACCACCATAGGCATCATTACCCAAAATGACGTGATCCCCTGGGCGCACCAAGATCCGAATCAGCGTATCGGCGGCGGCCATGCCGGAAGAGAACACGCGGGCATACTCAGCGCCCTCTAGCGCCGCTAGAGTGCGTTCGAGCGAGCGCACGGTGGGGTTTGCCACGCGTCCGTATTCGAACCCGCCGCGCAGCTGCGCTAAGCCATCTTGCGCAAACGTGGTTGACGCATAGATCGGCACATTGATAGAGCCCATGTGCGGGTCTGGGTGGTAGCCGCCATGGATGGAACGGGACGTAAAGCCTTGAGCGAGGTTCTGCGTGCTGCGTTCTGTCATAGCAACACAGTCTAGACCAAGCTGTTCACTTGCTAAGGAAAGATAGGTATTTATTTTCACCCACCTAGCCACCCACCACTCATCGCGTTTTCAGGCTCGGCCTTTACAATGGGCGCGGTTCCCATTGTCCACGACTAAGAAAGAATGATGAATACGCAATTCTTAGCCTCAGCCGCTTCCACCAAGGACTCGGCCGTCGAGTCCGTCTCTAGTTTTTGGAATGACGAGAAGGTGCAAAGCTGGCTTATCGAGCGCCCGATTCGCATCGCCGTTATCCTTATCCTGGCCGTCATTGCCCACTGGCTCCTCCACCGCATTATCAACAAGGTGGCCGAAAACAGCATCAAATCTTCCGGGCTGGATAAGCAGCGTTTCCGCGGAAAATTCAAGGGTCGAGCCAACCGCCCCGAACCGACCCAGCAAGAAGAGGCCATGCGCCATACCCGCGAAACCCGGCGCGCCTCCCGCATTAAGACGCTAGCCGGAGTGGCCCGTTCCGCCGCCGCTATCTTCGTGTGGGTATGGGCCGTTATTGCCATCTTGGATGAGCTAGACGTTAACGTGGCACCGCTTATCGCCTCCGCCGGTGTTATTGGCGTCGCCCTTGGTTTTGGCGCCCAGGCACTGGTGAAGGATTTCCTTTCCGGCATCTTCATGCTCATTGAGGATCAATACGGCATTGGCGACGTGGTTGACCTTGGCAACGGCGTCTTTGGCGATGTCGAGTCCATCTCCTTACGCATCACCACGGTCCGCGATATCGACGGTGCTCTGTGGTACGTGCGCAATGGCGAAATCCTCCAGGTAGCTAACCACTCCGATGAGTACTCCGTTGCCCGCATCCAGATTCCTGTGGGCCTTTCTAATGACCCAGAGCTCGCCGGCGAGGTCATCGAGGACGCAGTGAAGGAAGCCGCGCAGGACGATAAGGTACGCAAGCTCATCCTCAGCACGCCTCGTGTGGATGGCATGTCCGGTTTCGAACCGGATTATGTTTCCTTCCGCGTGTCTACAAAGACCCTGCCGGGCAAGCAGTGGGACGTCCAGCGTTTCTTGCAATCCCGCGTGCTCAATGTCATGCACACTAAAGGCATTACTACCCCCTACCCGCACGGCATCGGCATTCCCGATCCCCGCAAGGAAGAAGAAGAGTAAATGGATTCTGTTTATGAGGCTATTGGCGGCATGGAGACCTTTGAGCGCCTCGTCCACGGCTTTTATTCCCAGGTCAAAGAGGACAATGTCATCGGTCCGATGTACCCCGATAATGACTGGGAAGGCGCCGAGCAGCGCCTCACTTGGTTCTTGGCGCAGTATTGGGGTGGCCCGCAGCTCTTCTCTGAAAACCGCGGCCATCCGCGCCTTCGCATGCGCCACGCCCCCTACCCCATCGATATAACCGCGCATGACCGGTGGCTAGAGCTAATGGGTAACTCCCTCGCGGAAATCGACGAGGAAACCATCCCACCGGCCTACCGCGAAATGATCTGGGATCATATGCAGCGCGTGGCCGCCATGATGATCAACAAGGCACCATAATCGCACCGTCTTGCCCCACCCAAGAGACAAAGCCCGGCTCCCGCTATTTAGCGAGGAACCGGGCTTGTGGTTTATCTAGCCCACACTATGGGGACCTGATGCTTAGTCTTCCCAGTCAAAGGCCTTACGTACAGGCTCGGAGACCAAACGGCCACCACGAGTCATTACGCCACCCTCTAGGCCCGGGAAGCGCTTGATGGCGGCATCCAGGCTGTCATTGGCCACCGCGCGAATGTAGGGCAGAGTTGCGGAGGACAAGGCACGGGTGGAGGTATTGGCCACCGCACCCGGCATATTCGCCACGCAGTAGAACAAGGTGTCATGGACCTGGAAGGTTGGGTCATCGTGGGAGGTCTTCTTGGAGTTCTCGAAGCAACCACCCTGGTCGATGGCGACGTCCACGAGGACGGCACCCTTCTTCATCTTCTTTACGGTCTCCTCACGCACCAGCTTTGGTGCAGCGGCGCCTGGGATGAGTACCGCGCCAATGACGAGGTCAGCTTCCTGCAGTTCCTTATCGATGGTGGCCGGATCCGAAATCAAGGTGCGCACGCTGCCGGCGTACTGGTCATCGAAGCGCTGCAAAACGTGCGGATCAAGGTCCAGTACGGTGACCTCGGCACGCAGACCGTGGGCCATGGCAACGGCGGACGCACCAACCTGGCCACCGCCGATCACGACGACGCGTGCTGGCTGGGTACCTGGAACACCAGAAACCAGCAGACCGCGGCCGCCCTGCGTGGACAGCAGGTGGTGGGTGCCCTCGATTGCGGCAAGGCGGCCTGCCACCTGGGACATCGGGGTAAGAAGTGGCAAGGTACCGTGGCGGTCAGTAACCGTCTCATATGCAATGGCCGTGGTATTGGCGTCAACAAGCGCCTCAGTCAAAGGGCGGTCCGCGGCAAGGTGCAGGTAGGTAAAGACGGTAAGGTCCGGACGCAGGTACTGGTACTCAGACTCGAGCGGCTCCTTGACCTTCAGCAGCAGTTCCGCCTGTGCCCAAGTATCCTCCGCGGTGCCAACGATGCTGGCACCGGCGGCCTCGTACTCGGAATCCGGGAAGGATGCGCCTTCACCAGCACCGGTCTCAATGAGGACCTCATGGCCGTCGTGAACGAGGGTCTGAGCGCCGCTCGGGGTGAGAGCCACGCGATTCTCGTTATTCATGATTTCTTTAGGCACAGCAATACGCATTACACAATCTCCTTGCGGGTGGAGTAAATTATATCGACCACGTAAGGGTAACGCAGGACACGTTTGTGTGCGGCACTATGTTCCTGAATTCACAAAGCGGGGGTAACAAGCCACCAACATCCCAGGTAATTACGCAGCTCAATAGAGAATTCTCGCCACTACGCTAAAAGTCGCCTACCCCTAAGACGGACTACTTTTGCGAAGCCTTTACTCGAAATGAGATCACCGGGCGCCGTTTTGTTGAACAGAAACAATGGACGCAGGCCCAACCCGTGTGCGCTAGGCGACGGAAGTTAAAACAACGACAGCCGGGTGGAACGGTAGATGCTGCCAAAGGGGGCGTCGAGGCGCACCCACCTGCCTAGCTGAGCCACCCGCAGGTGCCTCGGCACATCCATCGGTGCGGAAAAACCAGGGATCAAACCCAAATTGGTGCAGGCAAAAATCATGCGCATAGGGATTTCCACCGTGGCACCTTCCCCCTCGACCGTGACAACGGTCTGATTCAGCAAGCTGGATGGCGGGCCCATGGGGCCAGAAAATTGCCGGGTCAGTTGTTGACCCTTATCGGAGAGCTCGCGCACCACGGTAACCGGCAAGGTATCGACCACGCTGTAGCCAGTGGCCGGCGGAAGCGCTCCCGGCCACGACGCATCGCGGGCAGGTCCCAAATCTAGCGTTCCGCTCGATTCTTGCTCCTTGAGCAGCTCGGCCAGGGTAGCCGCAGAAACCACTGCCCCGTCGCGGGAAACGACGCCCTGCACGCGGCGGGAGGCAACCACCTCGAAAGGTGTGGTGACAAAGACATCGACGACGTCGTCAGTCAGCTGGCGTAGCCGCACCGAAGCACCCGAATCCAAGCCAACCGCGCGCGTGACAAGGGCCCGAAGGCCAGGTCCACCGCTTCCAATTTCTAGAGTCTCGGTGACCATGCCTTCGGGCCCTGCCTTTCTCATCTTCGCTCCGTTCCGCGGTTAATTGGCCGCGGTATTTTGCAGAATATCCTTTTCCTGTTCCGTCAGCGGACGAGGAGTCTGCTGCTGACGATCAATGACTACCTGCACGCACTCCACGGTTGCCGCGACTTCACCCTGGTCATCCTTGACCTGCTGGGTAGTGGTAAACGAGGTGGTACCAATCTGCGAAATGGTAGTTTCTACCTCCACCGTAGTGGTGTCCTTAAACTCCATCGGGCGAAGGAAGTCCACATCGAGGTGGCGCACGAACGCAATGAAGTCAAGGCCTTTGGAATAGATATGTTCCTTCGCAAAGGCCAAGCGCGCTTCCTGGGCGAGCTCGATGTAGTTTGCATTCATCATGTGGCCGTACATATCAAAATCCGACCAGCGGGTTTGAATACGATACGTGTGCACACTTGGGGTTGCCATCATTCTCCTCAGTAAAGGCTTCAGCTACTTAGCGGGTCAGCTTGCGGTGGGTCACGCGAGAAGGACGGGCTGCCTCTTCACCAAGGCGGTCGACCTTATTCTTCTCATAATCGCCGAAGTTACCCTCAAACCAGAACCACTGACCTTCTTCCACATTGCCTTCCCAGGCCAAGATGTGGGTACAGGTGCGGTCTAAGAACCAGCGGTCGTGGGAAATGACCACGGCACAGCCCGGGAACTTCTCGAGCGCGTTTTCCAGCGAGCCGAGGGTTTCCACATCCAAGTCGTTGGTCGGCTCGTCAAGGAGGATCAGGTTACCGCCCTCTTTCAGGGTCAGCGCCAAGTTCAAACGGTTGCGCTCACCACCGGAGAGCACCTTGGACGGCTTTTGCTGATCCGGGCCCTTGAAACCGAAAGCGGATAGGTAGGCACGCGAAGGCATCTCGTTTTGGCCCACGTGAATATAATCCAGGCCGCCGGAGACGACCTCCCAGACAGTTGCCTCGGGGTCGATATTCTCACGGTTCTGATCCACGTAAGACAGCTTGACGGTATCGCCCACCTCGACGGAACCGGCGTCCGGCTGCTCCAGGCCAACGATGGTCTTAAACAGGGTGGTCTTACCCACGCCGTTCGGGCCGATAACGCCCACGATGCCATTGCGCGGCAGGGTGAAAGAGAGGTCCTTAATCAAGGTGCGGCCATCAAAGCCCTTCTGCAGGTCCTTGACCTCCACGACCTTATTACCCAAGCGCGGCGGGGTAGGAATCTGGATCTCTTCGAAGTCGAGCTTCTTGTACTTCTCGGCTTCTGCAGCCATCTCCTCGTAGCGCTCCAGACGGGCCTTGTTCTTGGCCTGGCGAGCCTTCGCACCGGAGCGTACCCACTCCAGCTCGTCCTTCAAGCGCTTGCGCAGCTTCGCGTCCTTCTTGCCGGCAACCTCCAGACGCTCCTGCTTCTTATCCAGGTAGGTGGAGTAGTTACCCTCGTATGGGTAGAGCTTGCCGCGGTCAACCTCACAAATCCAGCCCGCGACGTGGTCGAGGAAGTAGCGGTCGTGGGTCACGGCCAAGACAGCGCCCGGATAATCAGCCAAGTGCTTTTCCAGCCACTGCACAGACTCGGCGTCCAAGTGGTTCGTAGGCTCATCGAGCAACAACAAGTCCGGCTCGGTAAGCAGGAGCTTAGCCAGCGCTACGCGACGGCGCTCACCACCAGAAAGGTTGGTCACCGGGGCATCGGAAGGCGGGCAGCGCAAAGCTTCCATTGCCTGCTCAATCTTGGAGTCGACCTCCCATGCATCAGCAGCATCGAGCTCTTCTTGCAGCTTGCCCATTTCTTCCATGAGCTCATCGCTGTAGTTGGTGACCATCTCTTCGGCGATCTGCTCGAAGCGCTGCTTCTTTTCAAAGATTTCGCCCAAGCCCTCTTCGACGTTGCCGCGCACGGTCTTCTCGTCGTTGAGCGGCGGCTCCTGCTGCAGGATACCCACGGTGGCGCCCGGATCTAGGAAGGCCTCGCCATTGGAAGGCTGGTCCAAGCCGGCCATGATCTTCAAAATGGAGGACTTACCGGCACCATTGGGGCCGACCACGCCAATCTTGGCACCTGGGTAGAACGCCATTGTTACATCGTCAAGGATGACCTTATCGCCAATTGCCTTACGCACGTTTTTCATCGTGTAGATGAATTCGCCCACTTTTACCCCTTTGCAAAAATTTGGGAGACGTATTTATCTACACAAACACTACATCAGAACCACCGCTCGAGTGCCTCGGGTCAGGTACGCCCGAGGCGATCAAGCCAGGGAGGAAACGCTTAAGCGTTCACTGGGGCAGATTCTGCCTCGGCAGCCTCCTCTTCCACTTCGGCGTCGAAGGCATCTTCTTCCCCACCGCGTGCAGCTGCGGCTCGTTCGGCAAGGTAGCGGTCCGCTGCGGTATCGGCAGCGGTGTCTCCCTGCCCCGCCTGCTGCGACGGCAGGCTGTGGTCCACGTCTGGTTCGATAGCATTGTCCCCCAGCTCTGGGACCGCGATATTTTCCTGGTTGTACTGCGGGGCGAGGCGCTTTGTACCGATAACGTGACGGTTCAAGTCCAGGCCCACGTACTGCGCCTTAATATACGTGCGGAAATGATCGGCACCCTGGTCATCACGCCATTGTTCGGTAACGAGAGACCCTACGATGACTAGAGGCATGCCTTTTGCCAGGGATTTGCGCACGTTGATGGCGAATTGATTCCACATCTCGACGTCGATATAAAGATGATCCACGTCACGCCACTGCGGCGCCTTGGTGTTGTGCCCTTCCGTATTGTCCATACCGGCATCGGCTTGGCGGTCCGGAATCCGGCGCGAGGAGGCGACGCGCAGCTTGGCTTTATAGGCCCCAGTGGAGGTTTTGGTCAAGATTGGGTCGCGAGTAAGGCGACCGGTCAAGGTAATTGGGTATTGGGACATAGTGCTAGAAAATCCTTTGCTGGATAGTTGGGTTGGCGAGTGTGGTTTTCCTCGCTCGTTTGCACATCCTGATGCCCGCGCACAAGCCACACCATGCCGGCGACCCCAACCCTGTGAATAACTTGTTGTATCCGTCAACGAAGGACAGAGTTTGGGGAGATTTTTAAACGGTTATCCACAGGCTAGCGCCCGCGGAAGCTCGATTCATCGCCGTGTCCCATATCCTGCAGCATCGCGTTATAGCGTTCCAATTCGGCATCATCGTCCGCATCCGCCTGCATATCATGGCGGCGGGCGGTAGCACGGTCATCGCCCAGCCAATCCAGGAAGAGCTTGCCAAAGACGATGACCAGCGGGAACTGGCCAAAGCCCCACGCAATGCCGCCGCCCACGCGCTGATCTTGGAGCAGATCCTGATCCCACGGCAGGTCCAAATACTGATAGAAGTCGGCACCCAGCACGCTTTGCAGCTGCATGAGATATACACCAGCAAAAAGGTGGAACGGCATGGAAAGGAATAGCACGGCCAAGCGGAATGGGGTAGATCGACGATTGGGAAGCGGGTCCGGCCCGATGATTTCCCAAAAGTAGAAGCAGCCAGAAACGATGAACGCAAAGTTCATAATGAGGTGGCCTGCGTGTTCCGAGATGGCAAATTGATACAGGCTCGGGAACAAATACAACACGTACAGGAAAAATAGGTACTGCACGAGATTGACAAACGGATTGGTAATAAACGCGACGACCTTAGATTGGGTGGCCGCCAGCGCATAGTCATGCAGGCTCGGCTGACCCTTCGGCCCAGGCTCAAAGGCCTCCATAAGCAGGGTCAGTGGCGCACCAAGGACGAGCAGAAGCGGTACCGCCATCGACAAAATCATATGTACCAACATGTGCATCGAGTACATCGCTGGCATATAAAGTCCCAGGCCGGTAGACATCACGAGGGTCATACCCAACGCGCCGCTCATAAACCATGCAGTACGTCCCTTGTTCCACGTCAGGCCACGCTTATGCACGCGGTAGACGCAGTAACCATACGCCGCGGCCAAGAGCAGGCCAATGGTGCCGAACATGATGTCAAAGCGGAACATAGTCCACACGTTGAGCACCGTGGGCTTTTCAAAGAGCTCATAACCCATCAAAATCTGCATCGAGTTGAGGTTCGGATCACGCGGCGCTGGGGGCACGGTGCGCCCCAGCGTAATGGCCACGCCAATGGTGCCGGCCATAACCGCTACTTCCACAATGGCGATACGGATAAAAAGGCGCGGATCCTTGCCCAGCTGCGGGATGGTGAGCTCGCGGTGAGCAAGGCCGAAGATTCCCAGCAAAATCGTGAGTACGAACTTAGTGATCAAGATGATGCCGTAGGCAGAATCCACCAAATCGGAGATATTCATGCGGATGAGGGTGTTGATCAAGCCCGATACTGCCAGCACCACAATGGCCATGAAGGCAATGCCGGAGTAACGCTTTACCGCAAAGGCGAGATTGGGGCCAAGGCGCCGACCATGGGCGATTAGCGCCATGAGCCCGCCTACCCACAGCATGACAAAGACCAAGTGCCACAGGAGCGAATTGGTGCCATAGTCGTGGTCACCACCAGCCGCGGAATGGCCTTCCATGCCGATGGGCACAACCTGCAAGATGGACAAGAAAAGCAGCACCGGCTGCATCGACCAGCCGCGACCGCACAGGCCAAGAACGCCCACGACAAGGGCGATGAGTACGGAGATTCCCCACACAATGGTGGTAGAAATTTCCGTCAACGCCATCTTCATAGTGGAAGGTTCAAATACCTGAAAAAATGGCGCTCCGGTGAGATCGGACATAATGAGCGGAATTTCCACTAGCCCCACGGCCGCCATGCCGAAGGAAGCCCAGGTACCTGTGCGCGCGGCGATGTGGCCGTCGACGGACAAGGGGGCGTCGATAAGCGCAGCGTTGTCTCCACGCGGAGCAATGAGGAACGACGAGGCGAGGAACGAGCCGATGGACAAAGCCATGAGTATCCAAGCCAAGCCGCGAAAGAGCGGCAGGCCAAAGGTGGTAATGCGGCCGGGGTCCGGAATTCCCAGGGCCGCTAGGGAATCGGCGAGGAGAAACAGGGAAATGAAACCAGCGATCAAGCCGGCAATAAGCATCGCTGCGACATAAATTCCCCAGGAAGAACGAGGTTTCTTCCCCGCCTTATTTACACTGTTAACCTGCTCATTTGCCATAGTGCGCATTGTATAGCGCAACCTAGTTCCCCACCTAACACACATTTTGTCTTTACATGTGCCATGATGGAGCTTATGGACACCCGTCAACTTCTTTATTTTCGCGCCGTTGTAGACAATGGCTCTTTCACGCACGCTGCCGAGTCCCTCGACATGACCCAGCCGTCCCTGAGCCTTTCCATACGAAAGCTAGAAAAGGAACTTAATGCCCAGCTCCTTTCGCGCGGGCGCTCCGGCGTCTCCACCACGGAGGCCGGCGATTATGTCTATGAAACGGCCGTCAAGGTTGACGCTTTACTGAACGAAACCCAGCGCCATATCAGCGAAATCACCGGCGACAAGGCCAGCACCGTTTCCCTCGCCTCCGCCCCCATTTTGAACTGGGAATTTACCCCTTCCGCCCTGGCCGAACTGAAGCGGATTTACCCCACTGCCACTATCTCGCTGGACGACGCCGCGCCGGCCACCGCCATCAAACGCCTGCTGGATGGCCAGGTAGACCTAGCGCTTTTGCCGACATCCGACCCAAAAGCCTTCCTCCGCCGCTACGCCCACGAGCTCACCATCCACCAGGTGGCCACGTTTGATTACTCCGTCGCCCTACCCCAACGCCTTGCAGGGCTAGACTCTCCCGTCTCGCTCGCGGACCTGCGCGGCGAAACCTGGCTCATTCCGCCGCGCAGCCGCGAGCTTCCTGAGCTAGCAGAGTTCTATAGCGACCTGTGGAATAGCCGCCCTGGCCTCAAGCCAGAAAGGACCCAGGAGGTAGCCAGCCTCAATAGCGCCATTCCCATGGTCTCCAGTGGCCTAGGCGTAAGTATCGTGCCCAATTGCGCGCCTGCTGTGCAGCCACAGGGCATTATCAACCGCCCAATTTCCGATGAGCTGCCGCACTACTACGCCATCGTGGCCTACCGCACGGATCGCGAGCTGACCGCTGCCGCCCAAGACTTGGTGGACATCCTGCGCGCCCCGCAGCGCACCCTGGCTTAGGTTTCCCCGCCGTCGTGGGCTACTATAAGTGGGTCATAAGCCCCCATAGCTCAGTGGATTAGAGCAGTGGGTTTCTACCCCATGTGTCGCGGGTTCGAATCCTGCTGGGGGCACCGTGTGAAGCCTTGAGGCGCCGAGTTTCTCGCCGCTTCAAGGCTTTTTGTTTACGCTAGGTCTCACCATGCCCCACCCCGGAAAGGAATAACCATGTCACTTCCCGCCCCCTCCCGCACCTCCTATGCCCTCGTCACGGGAGCCAGCCAAGGCATTGGCAAAGCCATGGCACAGGATTTCGCTGCCCTGGGTTATAACGTCATCCTCGTGGCCCGCCGCCGCGAGTTACTGGAGTCCATCGCTACGGAGCTCAAGCAGCGCCACAATATTGACGCCATCGCCCTACCGGCGGATCTCGCCGTGGCTGACGACGTCGCCCGCGTAACCGACACCATCGCCACCCACGAGGTGTCGATCCTGGTTAATTCCGCCGGCATCGCCAGCTTCGGCCCCTTCATGGACCAGGACTGGTCCTATGAGACAACCCAGTTTGAGCTGAACGGCACTGCCGTCCACCGTCTTACGCGGGCTGCCTTGGAGCGGATGCTGCCGCGCCGCAGCGGCGCCATTTGCAATGTCGGCTCTGCCGCGGGCAATATCCCCATCCCCAATAACGCCACTTATGTCTTCACCAAGGCCGGCGTTAATGCGTTTACAGAGGCCCTGCACTACGAGCTGAAGGGCACCGGGGTCTCTTGCACCCTGCTTGCCCCCGGCCCCGTGCGCGAGGCCACCATCGCCGAAGAAGACCAATCAATCGTGGACAAGGTAGTTCCAGATTTTTTGTGGACCACCTATGAGTCTTGCTCCCAAGAAACAATTGCAGCGATGCGCCGCAACCAGCGCCGCGTGGTGCCAGGGCCCTTGTCGAAGGCTATGAATACCCTCAGCCAAGTGCTGCCCACCCCGGTAATTGCACCGCTGGTGGGCAGCTTCTACGCCAAGATGGGCTAAGCCCCGGCGTCTTCTAGATCCTTGTTTTTGAGCACGCTGTCCTCGCCGCGTGCTCGCTTGCGCTCTACCCAGAAGTCTGCATTCCTGATTCCCAAGGCCTCCGGGTCGAACTGCGGATCCTTACCAGCCTTCTTCTGCTTCTCATAGTCTTTGAGTGCCTTGATGGCAGGAACCTGGAGGAAGAGGATGGCAATGATATTAAGCCATGCCGTCGTGCCAACGCCGATATCACCGAGCGCCCACGCCGCCCCCGGACTGGTGGTAGCACCGACGATGACGGAGACAATAATCAGCGCGCGCAGCACCCAAATCAGGCCACGGCGGACAGCGCGGGAGCGTACCCACCGGTTGAAATAGGTCAGGTTAACCTCGGACATGTAGTAGTACGCTAGGACCGTCGTAAAGGCGAAAAAGGCAATGGAGACCGCGATGAAGGTGGGTCCCCATCCTGCAAAGACGCTATCGAGACCGGACTGCACGTAGCCAGGCCCCACCTCAACGCCTTCTGGCAGCGAACCGTGCTAGACCACTTCACCATCCTCGGAGCTACCGCGGAAGACGGTGTACATATCCGTAGAAATGATCATGAACGCGGTAGCCGAACAGACAAAGAGCGTATCGACGTAGACCGCAAAGGACTGCACGAAGCCCTGCTTAGCTGGGTGGGAAACCTCAGCGGCTGCAGCGGACTGCGGACCGGTGCCTTGACCGGCTTCATTGGAGTAGATGCCGCGCTTTACACCCCACATGATGGCCGCGCCGAGCATGCCGGAGAAGCCGGCTTCCATATTGAAAGCAGATTTGAAGATAAGCCCGAAGACCTCTGGAATCTGCGAGAAGTTCATGCACATGACCACCACAGAAATCACAATGTAGATAACCGCCATAAATGGCACGACGATGGTGGCGAAGTTCGCAATACGCTTAACACCACCGATAATGATGATGGCCAAAATGCCCGCCAGGACAACGGCCGCCCAGGTAGAGTTCACACCCCACGCGGTATCGGCCGCAGCAGCTACCGCGTTGGCCTGAATTGCGGGAAGGAAGTAGCTGGTTGCCAGGATCATAGCGACGGCAAAGACGATTCCGTAGACCACCATGAAGGGTGCGGCTTTAGTGTGCTTGTAGGCCTTCTCGATGTAGTACGCAGGCCCTCCGCGGTATTCGCCGGTGTCTTGGTCCTTTTCCTTGTAGATCTGGGCCAACGTACATTCGATAAACGAGGTGGACGAGCCGAGTAGCGCTACGGCCCACATCCAGAACACGGCACCAGGTCCACCGAAGGCAATGGCCGTGGCCACGCCGGCGATATTACCCACACCCACGCGGCCAGATAACGAAACCATCAAGGACTGGAAGGAAGAAACGCCGTCTGCGGATTTTTCTCCGTTGACGATCTGCTTGAGCATGTCCGGAATGCAGCGCACCTGCAAAACGCGTGTCACCACGGTGAAATAAATACCCGCGCCGAGGCATAAAAACACCAAGACGGGGGACCAAATTACGGTATTGAGGGCATCGAGGAAGTTTGCCATCTGGTCTCTCCTAAGTCTGTCGCACCTCCCGAATGAAGAGCGATAACCCAGAGTATGCCCTAACTCACACTAGTATATGAGGCAAATCACCAATTATTTTTATGCAGGATGGAAACACACTCGCGGGAAGGCCGCCCTCCCCAGTGGCAATCACCCCTCCAGAACAACCCCGCCCGTACCCCATCTAGGGGTAAAAGGAGGCGGGAGTAGAATGGGCCGCATGCCACATTCCGACATTGCCGCAAAGCACGACCGCCTCGTTTGGATCGATTTGGAAATGACCGGCCTGGACCCCGAGCGCCATGTCATCGTCGAGGTCGCCGCCGTCATCACCGATGGCAATCTCAACATCCTGGGAGAGGGCATCGATCTGGTCGTCCACGCCACCGAGGAGGAGCTGGCACAGATGGATTCCTTCGTCACCGAGATGCATGCCAATTCCGGGTTGGATAAAGAAATCCGCGAGTCCACCACCTCCATCGGCGAGGCCGAAGATGCCGTACTTGCGCTCATCAACGAGTACTGCGATCCGGAGCACCCCGCTCCCCTGGCCGGCAATTCCATCGCCACTGATCGCACCTTCATCCGCACCTATATGCCCCGGCTCGATAGTGCCCTGCACTACCGCATGATCGACGTGTCCACCATCAAGGAGCTTGCCCGCCGCTGGCACCCGCGCGCCTATTTCAACCAGCCCGATAAAGGCATGGCCCACCGCGCACTGCAGGACATCATCGAATCCATCCGCGAGCTAGACTTCTACCGCCGCAGCGTCTTCCGCACCGATGAGGGGCCTACCTCCCCCGAGGCGGAGCAGATTAAGGCGGAAACCACCGCAGATTACCAGGCGTTTTTGTAATTTAGGCGGCGTGAGTTAACCTATATCTCGTTGCTTTAAAGCAGCGATGGTGGCTGTAGTTCAGCTGGTAGAGCACCAGGTTGTGATCCTGGGTGTCGCGGGTTCGAGTCCCGTCAGCCACCCCAAGTGCCCGAGCCTCGCGCTCGGGCTTTTTCAGTTTTCTACCTGCATGCTCGCCAACAGCTCCTCCGAACGAGCCCGGCCAGCAACATCTGGCATATCTCCGGTGACCACAAACTCACTAACGCCTAGCCGCTTGCCGACGCCCCTTAGTTCCTCCCTCACTTCCTCCACCGTTCCCCAAACGTCATGGGCCAACGCCTCCTCAATGCGCCGTCGCTGCTGCCCCGTGAGGGCATCCATGTCCAGCTCGCCCGCCGGCCGCAAGGTCGCGAACTCGCCGGTCGATTGCGCTCGCACCTTCGCATAGGCTTCCGGCAACAAGAGATCACGGGCGGCCGCGGACGTCTCGGCAACGGCGATATTGAGCGAAGAGATAATAGGCGGGGCGTCGGCAAGCGCATGTTCGCGATACACTCGCGCAGCGGCCTCCTGCGTGGCTACAGGACCGCCCAGAATGACACCAAGTCCCAACTTTGCCGCCACCATTGCCGAGCGAAAGCCCGCCAAAACATAGAGCGGGGTGCCCCTATACTCAGGCCTGACCGTCACCGCCTCTTCGCCGCGCAGGTAGCGCAAGAGCGTGGCTAGCTCCGTCTCGAAGCGCTGCTTCACCTCGGCCGGCTCCCCCTGGCGCAGCGCCTTTCGCACCGGCGCGGTAAACCCGACGGAGGAGCCAATCCCTATATCAATGCGCCCGGGATACAGCGCCTCGAGGAGATTAATCTGCTCGGCCACCAGAAACGGCGGGTGATTGAGCAACATAATGCCGGCCGTGCCCACCCGAATGCGCTGCGTCCGTGCCGCAACGTGCGCCGCGAGCATCCCCGGCTGCCCCGCTGGTATTCCCGGCACACCGTGATGTTCGGCCACTAGAAAGCGCTGAAACCCTAACTTCTCTACGTGCCGGGCGTGTTCGGCCACCTGATCCAGTGGGCCGGCTGCCCCGCGGTCCAAAACAGAAAAGCGCATGGCCACCACTGTAGCCATGCGCTTGTGCCTTGCGCGGCCCTTAGCCGCTACTGATTAGCGTCCGTGTTACCTTTAGACCACTCGTCCCAGGACATATTCCAGTCACCGAGACCGTCCAACGCATTAAGCGTCTCGCCGTAGGTGTTGAATACCCGCACCACGTCGCCACGCTTCATCGTCTCCTGGAACCACTGCGCAGCCTCCGGCGTCACATTGACGCAACCGTGGGACGTATTGGTATTTCCCTGCGCCCACACGGACCACGGAGCGGAGTGGACATAGATGCCGGAATAAGACATTTGCGTAGCCCAGTCCACGGTCGTGCGGTAGCCGCCCGCGTCATGGGCTAGGCCAAAGGTCTCCGAGTCCATGACTAGCTGCGGGTGCTCATCGCCGATAACGTAGCGGCCATTGGGCGTATCGTACTGATAATCGCGGCCAAGCGAGACCGGGATGGCACGCAAGAACTTCTTATTCTTAAAGACCTTCATCGTCTTGGTGGCGTTATCAATAATGGCCACCGTGCGGTCACCGATGGTGAAATTCGTCTTGGCGTTTTCACCGCCATAGATTCCCCCACCTAGGTCCTTGCCATACTGGTCCACCTTTACTTCAACCTTAGTGCCCGGCTCCCAGTAATCCTTCGGACGCCAGCGCACCTCCTGGTTATTGACCCAGTGGAAAGCACCTTCCACTTTGGGGTTAGTGCTCACAGTAATGGTCTTTTCAGCCGCCTTCCGGTCCGTAATAGGAACACCGAAGTTCACACCAATGACCTGTCCTACGCCAACCTCAGAATCCGGAATAGGGGTAAGCGAGACTTCGGCAACACCCGCTGCTTGCGGGGTGGAAAAACTGAGGTTCTTCTTGTTGCCATCTACATCGGAGGCCGCGATGGAATAAGTGTGGTTATAGCCCAAGTCCTCCGCAGTAGACCACGTCTTGGCGTCTTTAGAGAGCTTTTCTTTAACTTCCACGCCCATTTCATTGGTCATGGTGACGCTCTTGAGCTTGCCCGTGGTCTCCACGGTGACAGGCTTAGACGGATCTACATCCGTCGCCCCGTCCTTTACGGAGGCTACAAGGCCGTCTTTCTTTTTGTCGGACTCTTTGCCGCCATCCTTGTCTCCATCCGCATGTGCGGCGGCGGTGGATTCTTGGTCGGCAGCCTGATTCTCGGCTGAGGAATCAGAGGAGCAGGAGGCGGCGGCTAGGGAAATGCACGCAACGCCCACGGCCGCTACGAGACGGCGCGCGATAGGGAGGGAATTTTTCACTGAGTTGCCCTTAGACACGTAATTGCTGCTTTCACAGACCAACATAGATTAGCGTCTCCCTCCGCCAATTACCAGAAGCCACTTCAGGCATTAACCAATTTGTTATACACCCTTTAAAAACCGCTTTGACCAGGCGATTTTACACTTTTAAAGAATGGCTGCTAGAGTATCTACTCGTTGCACAGAGAGCCACACGGCAGGAAGTCAACAATGCGCCATTAGCTCAATTGGCAGAGCAACTGACTCTTAATCAGTGGGTTCGGGGTTCGATTCCCTGATGGCGCACAATACGAATCTCGAGGCGTTGTTCTTAGAACGGCACCTCGAGATTTTTCTTTTTATGAGCCAGTCCTTGTCACCGCGCCGCACATGACTTATGTGCTCACGGCGCCAAGAAACCAGATGCCTGATGGCTCACCACTAAAACTAATAAAAATAGGCCGGGCGATTACCCGGCCTTGTGCTATCTCACCCGCAACGGGGCAATGAGTGGAGCGCCGCCATGCTGGACGACGTCCGCCTCTACCCCATACACGCCCTCCACGAGCTCCCCCGTGAGAACGTCCGCAGGGCTACCTTGAGCACGAATATGACCCTTTTTAAGCACCACCAGCTGGTCACACATGCGCGCGGCCAGGTTGATGTCATGGATGGCCACAAGGCCCAGGCTGCCATCGCGCTGTGCTTTGGCACGGACCTCATCCAAGACAAAGATCTGGTGATGGAGGTCGAGGGCGGACGTGGGTTCGTCGAGAAGCATGAGGCCTGGATTTCCCACCAGCATCTGTGCCACCGCCACAAGCTGACGCTGGCCACCAGAGAGCTCATTGAGGTAGCGCGAAGCAATCGCATCCAGCCCCAAGGAGTGCAGTACCTCACCCGTGCGTGTAATCGGGTCTTCGCAGGACTCCCGGCGCGCGGAAATCAGCACGGCTTCAAAGGCCCGCAGCGCGGCCGTGCTCGTAAGGTCCTGCGGCACGTAGCCGATAAGCTGGCGGCGTCGCTTGCCGCGCGGGGCCGTGCCATCGACGCGGAAATCCACCTCGCCGTCACAGCCGCGGTGCACGCCGGCTAGGGACTTAATAAGCGTTGTCTTGCCAGAGGCATTCGGCCCCAAAAGGCCAACTAGCTGCCCGCCGTGGAGCTTTTCCACATCCACGGACTCCAGCACGCGATGCTTGCCATAGGCCGCACTCAGGCCGGAAATAGTCAGTTCTACGTCCACAGTGCCCTCCTTCGGGTCATGACGATAGCAATGAAGAATGGCACGCCCAGCAGCGAAGTAACGATGCCAATAGGAATAGCCAAGCCTGGTTTAATCATCAGGCTCACCGCATGCGCTGCACACATCACGGCTGCACCCGCCGCCATGGAGGCCGGCAGGAAGTAACGCTGGTCCTCGCCTACCAGCATGCGGGCGATGTGCGGGCCCACCAAGCCAATGAAGCCGATGATGCCTGCGAAGGCCACGGTCGTCGCCGCGACCAGCGAGACCACGATAAGCACCACTACGCGCAGGCGCGAGGTATTGATGCCCATGGCGGTAGCGCGGGCGTCGCCAAGCCGCAAGGCCGTCAGGCGCCAGCCCAGCACCCACAGGATAGGCAGGGCGATAATGAGCACGGCCGCCAGCACGCCATTGGCCGCCCAGTTGGCGCGAGTCAGAGAACCCATGGACCAATAGACAATCTGCTGCAGCGCCTCGGCCGAAGACCGGTATTGGATAAGCGCCAGCATGGCTTGGAAGAAGAACACCAAGCCGATGCCCAGCAGCACCATAGTTTCCGCTTTAGCGCCGCGAATAACAGCCGCAATCACGATGATCGCGGTGGCTACCGCGGCCGAAAGCCACGCCACCAACGCGAGATTGAACTGCGGCTGCGCAATCAGCTGCCATTTGAGCACGATGGAGCTGGCGCCGCCAAACGCGGCGGCCGCCGAAATGCCCAGCGTGAACGGCTCGGCTAGCGGGTTATTAAGGATGGTCTGCATCTCCGCGCCAGCCATAGACAGCGCCATGCCAATGAGCACGGCCATCACGGCCATAGGCAGGCGCAGCTGCCACAGCACCGTGCGCGTCTGGTCATCCAGCCCCGCAGGATTGACTATGCCCTTCATGACCTCGCCCGGGCTGATATCGATCGCACCCACGAAGTTGCTGATAATAAAAGCCACGGCTGCGATCAGGGTCAGGCCCGCAACAATGCCGATGCGTTGCCACGTTAATTTCTTGTGCTGCCGCGCCAGCGCGGCTACCTCTGCGCCCTCCATTAGTTGGTGCTAAAGAAGGTTCCCTCGCCGGAAACCGGCGAGTACTTTTCTTGCGCATCCATCCACTGCTTGGCGACGTCCATATCGGCATACGCCTCCGGGTCAATCCACTCCGCCACCTGCAGCAGCGCCAGGTAATTAAACGGCGAATCATAGAACTGGTGCCACATGCTGTGCAGGTTGTGTTCCTTGACTGCACGCAGCTTATCGAAGCCGGCCTGCTTGCCCGGCAGCTTGGCGACGCTGCCCTTGGCTTTCTTTTCATCAATGCCATAACCGACTGCCGCATAGCCGACTGGGTGGCCCTCATCGTCCTTCATTTCAGACCAATCGCCACCGGTGGCAATAACCATGTCCGGGTCAGATTCAAGGACCTTTTCCGGGGTGATCGTGCCGGACTCGCCCGGAATGACTTTATCGCCGATATTCTCGCCGCCGGCCGCGTTGACCAGCTGGGAGATATTGGAATCGTTCCACGAACCGCAGCAATCGGAGACACCTGCTGCTCTCCAAACGAAGGTCTTTGGTTTATCTTTTACCTTCTCTGCGCGGTCTTCAACCAGATCCACCGTCTCTTGCCAGTCCGCGTTGAATTCCTCAGCGCGCTCCTCTTGGCCGAAGATCTCGCCGAAGATGTCCATGGTCTTAGGCGTATTCTCCAGCGGGTCGCGGCGGAAGTCGGTGACCGCATACTTCAAACCAGCCTGGTCCATCTTGTCGGTCAGGCCAGCTTCGCGGGAGGCATCGTATTGATCCAGCGAGAGCACAATGAGGTCCGGGTCTAGGCTCACGAGTTTTTCCACGGTCACATCGCCCTTGGCAAAGCCGCCAATCTCTGGAACCTCGTTTACGGACGGCAGTTCCTTTTCCAGCGCCTTGTAGTAATCCGGCACGTTCTGCTTGAGATCCGTACCGATGCCAACGACCTTGTCCAGTGGATTATCGGGGTCGAGTACACCGGTGGCAAAAATCGATCGGCCCTCCCCCAAAATCACGCGATCGGGATCCTTATCCAGTTCCACGTCACGGCCGGTGATATCGGTGAAGGAGAACTCGGCATCGCCACTGGAGCCGCCAGTTACTTCCTCAGCTGCGCCACAGCCGACGAGTGCGGTTGCCGATGCCGCCACAACCGCCATCACCTTGAAGGGGGTATGAGCCATTTTTTAGTCCTTGGTTGTTGGATGCCCTCGCAGCAGCCGCGATGGGCCTTACATAGGACATCCTAACCTGACTAAGTAAGGTAACCCAAACCTAAACGGGTTCGCCGTTGATCGTGTAGTCTTCCGGCTCTCCCTTGGGCACCTCAGTTCCGTCCGCCATGGTGCGGTTTTCCAACTCTCCATCCGGATCCACAATCGCAATATCGAAGCCGGACTCGCGAATTCGGCGCAGCCCCTCTTTCAGCATGCGCCGGCCCATGCGGTTCGTACCGGTGATATGCGATAGCTCGAGCACCACCGTGCCCTCGCCAAAATCCGACTCCATCAGCTCGTACAAGATGGTCTCGGCCGCGTTGAAGTTAATCAGGCCCTGCAGATAGATGACGGTCAGCTCGGCATCCTGCTCCACCTTGCGCACTGGGTTCACGCCATAGCGCTCATCCGTAGACATTAGGTGCAGGCCCATATCCTTCGCCAACAACTTAAACGCATCCACCCCGCGCACCGAGTTGCCCTCCTTGTTCAGCCGCGGCGAGAACGTCGCCACACCCAGCTGGCCAGGCAGAGTACCCAAGAGGCCACCTGAAACACCCGACTTCGCCGGGATTCCCACCTCGGCCATCCACCGGCCGGCGCCGTCATACATGCCGGCCGAGCTCATCACTGACAGCGTCAGTCGGCACACGTCCGCATCCAAAATCTTGTCTCCCGTTACCGGCTGCACCCCACCATTGGCCAAGGTTGCCGACATCACTGCCAAGTCCCGCACCGTCACCACAATCGAGCACTGCTCGATATACGTCGAGACCGCATCGTGTGCCTCGTCCTGGATGATGTCGTAATTGCGCAGCATGTGCGCTAGCGAAAGGTTGCGTTCGCTGACATCGAGCTCGGACGAGCGCATGGCGTCGTCGATAAGCAAGTCGCGGCCTGCCAACCGGGAGAAATAGGTGCGCAGCCGCTCCACGCGCGCGGCCGGCTCCGAATCCACGCCATTAATCAACTGCGTGACCGCAATCGCGCCCGCGTTAATCATGGGGTTGACCGGCCGGTGGTCATCACGGTTGAGCGAAAGCTCATTGAAAGCCTCCCCCGAAGGCTCCATACCCACTATCTCGCGCACCGCGGAAAGGCCGAGCTCCTGCAGCGCCAGTGCGTAAACAAACGGTTTAGACAGGGATTGCAGGGTAAATTCCACCTCATCATCGCCCGCGGAATATACGTGGCCGGTGGTGGTGCACATCGCGGCGCCGAGGTACTCGGGCTCCGCCTTAGCCAACTCCGGAATATAATCCGCCACGGTGCCGTCGCGATTATCGCGCACCTTATTGAGGATTTCCTGCAAATAAAAAGGGATTGGTGTCTTCATCCCAACCCAGCCTACGAAAAAAGTCCCCGCGGTGTGCGGGGACTTCCTTAATTAGTAATTAGTGGCGCTCGGACAGCAGGCGCTGCAGCTCCTTCAAGTCGCTCTTGCGGCGGCGAGAACGGAAGATCGAGAAAGCAATTAGTCCAACCACAGCGGCGCCGACGCCGCCAAGGGCCATCTGCACGTTGCGGTCCTGCAGCTTATCGGTAGCCGCGGTCTTGGCCTCGTTGGCAAAGTTCTGCGGCTTGCTGCGCTGCGCAAGCTCGTCCAGGGTGCCGGCCAGCTGGCGGCGAGTGCGCTCGATATCGCGTTGAATGTCTTCAATATTGCGTGCCACGAAGTTCTCCTCTTAACTTAGGTTCGCTCTTAACGGGATCATTCTACCCCGCCGGTGCAAAAGCGTGCAGCCCGGCCGGTAAGTATGGTGGGAACCATGACTGAAAACCGATTGAACGTTGGAGATACCGCCCCTGCCTTTGCGCTCGCCGACGACGCCGGAAACACCGTTTCCCTCGCCGATTACGCAGGCCAACGCGTACTCGTCTATTTCTACCCCCGCGCCAATACCCCGGGCTGCACCAAGGAGGCCTGCGATTTCCGTGATTCCTTGGAGCAGCTCAATGATCTCAATATTGCCGTCGTAGGCATCTCGCCCGATAAGCCAGAGGCGCTGGCAAAATTCCGCGCGGACCATGAGCTGAACTTCCCGCTCCTGTCGGATCCGGATAAGTCCGTTATGACCGCCTACGGTGCCTTTGGCGAGAAGAAGAATTACGGCAAGGTCGTCCAGGGCGTCATCCGCTCCACCTTCTTGGTCGAGCCGGACGGCACCATCGGCCAGACGCACTACAATGTCAAGGCCACCGGCCACGTCGCCCGCGTGATGAAGGGCCTAAGCTAGCGCGGCGTCGTCCAGCGCAGTGACGAACGCATTGACCGGGCCGGTCTCCTTATCCACAGCCTGGCCGTACGGTGCAATTGCGCAACTGCGCGCGATCCGGGGGCCTTTCTAGCACGGTGGTAGCGATCTAAAGCGCGCTCGTTTCGCGCCTTTGTGCCACTTCCGCCCACCGCAGGCAGTTGACACTTAAACAAGCTATCCACAGCTGCGGCCGTCTACGACTCGGTTCTACTGCCGGTCCTGTTTAGAGTTGCGGCCATGAGCGCACTGAAGACTTATGCCTCCCACATAGCCTCGGCGATGGATATCCTCGCCGAGGCCCGCGGCATGTCTGAGCGCGCCCTCATCGAGCTGGGTCTACCAGATGTAGAAGCTCGCAACCTCCGCGCGCTTGCCGCAGTTTATTACGGCCCAACCCGCTTCAGCCGGAAGCAACGCCACGCCACCACGGCCGCTCGCCACCATGACCTCATAACGCTCAAGCTGATTGAAAAATATGTCTCCCGCGTGCGCACACAGCGCGATGCGTGGAACTTGCGGGTAGAGCTGTGCCGCCTGCGAGGCCCCGCCTCTGAAATCGCCCGCCGCGCCAAGCAACGCCTGCGCGACCTCCGCCCGCGCCGCACGCCGCCCCGCGAAGGGGTCCAGCTCCTTCGCCGCCCGAATGGCCCCTGGACCATGCGGATTACCGCCCCCTCGGCCTTCCTCGCGGAGTTTGACGCCGCGCTCGACCCCGCGCGCCCACTCGATTCCCTGCGCGATCTCCTTCGCGGCACGGGTGCGCCTTCGGCGCGCACCACAACCAACGTCATCATCCCGCTCAACGCGCTGGACCGCATCTTGGACGGCGACGGTGAAGAAGTCACCCTGCGGCTGACTAATGGCGCCACGATTACCGGCGCCGAGTTGGTCGAGCGCACCTTCACCGAGCACGGACTAGCCACCCTTATCCATCCCGTTAAAGGCCCCGTCAACCTGTATCGCACCTCGCGCTACGCCACCGAGAAACAGCGGCAGATGGCCGCGGCCGAAAACCCTACCTGCCCGTGGCCGCCGTGCAACCACCCTGCGGACAAGGCCCAGATCCATCACCTGAAGGCTTGGAAGCACGGAGGACTGACCAATATGGACAACCTCACGGTGTGCTGCCCGTATCACAACGGGGTCAACCAAGATGATCCGAATGCCCCGCCGCTGCGTGGGCACCTTGCCCGAGTCAATGGCAAGGTTCGTTGGGTCCGCTAGCGCTGCCTCTGCGAGGTAGCGCTACTCGGCGTGCTCGACAAAGTCCGCGTAGACTTCCGCGGCTACCCGAGCGAATTCGGCCGGTGCCATGCGCGCCATGCCCTCCGGCAGGCTGCCCCAAAACGTACAGCCTGTCACCTCCGGCATCTCCTCCAGGTTCAGGCGCGTAGCCAAGTCCGGATCGGCCGGCAGCGAGCCGCCAACTAGCCCGAGCACCTCAATTCCACGGCGTTGTGCCTCGCGCACGGTCAGCTCGGCCGCGTTGAGGCTTCCTAGGTTAAGGGAGGTGACGATGAGGAGCTTATCGGCGACGTCGGCAAGCGTATAGGCGTCCGTTAAACGCACGAGGAGCCCGCCGGCGCCTTCCACGAGCACCACACGGCCGGGTGCGTCAAGGGCGGCAATCCACTCTTTAAGTTCCTGCAGGCCGGGTTGGGGCATGCCGGCCCGGCGCGCAGAAAGATTCGGCGCCAGTGGCTCCGGAAAGCGCACCATCTCTGCTACCTCCACCCCCGCCAGCTTGCCGACGGTCGCCGCATCCCCCTTGCCTTCCGGCTCTCCCGTCTGCAGCGGTTTGGCGTAGATGACCTCGCGGCCGCGTTGCTTGAACGCGCTGGCGAGCGCGGCCGTGGCCACAGTCTTACCGACGTCAGTATTCGTCCCCGTCACGTAAATTATCACTGTCGTCCTCCTGCCACCGCAGCGCGCACGCCGCGGCACATTTGCGCTATTTCATCTGCGGTGCTGATAAACGGCGGCATGATATAAATCAACCGGCCGAACGGACGTAACCACACACCTTGGGCTACGGCTGCGGCCGTCGCTGCGGACATATTTACATCGCATTCCATTTCCACCACACCTATGGCGCCAAGTACGCGCACGTCGGCTACCCCAGGTTCCTCGGACAGGCCCTCAAACCCTCGTTGCAGCTGCTTTTCGATGCCGGCTACCTGCTCGCGCCAATTGCCCTCCAAAATGAGCGCAGTTGCCTCGGCCGAAACGGCACAAGCGAGTGGATTAGCCATAAATGTTGGTCCGTGCATTAGCGCGCGCGGACGCATCCCCACGGCCACCTTCGCGGTGGCGAGCGTGGCAGCCATGGTCATAAAACCGCCGGTCATCGCCTTGCCAACGCACATGATATCTGGCACAACGCCAGCGGCTTGGGTGGCAAAAAGTTCGCCGGTTCGCCCGAACCCGGTGGCGATTTCGTCCGCGATGAGCACGATACCGTGGCGGTCGCAGATTTCTCGGGCCCCGCGGACCAGCTCGTGGTCGTGAAAGCGCATGCCACCCGCGCCTTGGACTACAGGTTCAATAATTAGCCCCGCAACTTCTTCCGTGATGCACGCTTCCAGCTCGCGCAGATAGTTCGCGCGCTCGGCCGGGCTAGCCCCGCGAGTAGGCGGCGCCGGGGCAAAAATCTGCTGCGCTAAGGTACCGGTCCACATCGAGTGCATGCCGCCTTCGGGATCGCACACGCTCATCGCCGCGAAGGTATCGCCATGATACCCCGACCTCCACGTCAACATCTTGGAGCGCTCTGGGTGCCCTGCGCCACGGGCATACTGCAGTGCCATTTTGATGGCTACTTCGACCGATACAGATCCGGAATCGGAATAAAAGACCTGCTCAAAATCACCACGCGTTAATTCCATGAGGTTACGAGTAAGCCGCGTAGCCGGTTCGTGGGTGAGTCCGCCGAACATGACGTGGCTCATCCTCTCGATTTGTTCGTTCGCTGCCGCCTTGAGCCGTGGGTGACTGTGGCCGTGGGCGGCAGCCCACCAGGAAGACATGGCGTCGATAAGCGTGGTGCCATCCGCGAGTGTTAAATAAACGCCGGCGGCCGAGTCCACCACAAGCGTGGGCTCGCCTGGCTCGGCGTAGGGATGCCAAATGTGGCGTGCGTCGAGAGCGGCAATGTCCTCCGCTGAAATATCCATGATTTTAGGTTTATCACAGACTTTCGGCCGTTATAGTGCTTTTATGACAATTATTAAACATCGTTCAATTCGGCGTTTACCGGTGGCTTTGCCGGCTATCGCCGGAATTGAAATGTGGGAGCGCTTTAGCTTCTACGGCATGCAGGCCATCCTCGCCTACTACCTCTATTCCACCTCCGGCGGACTCGGCATGGACCAGGCGCAGGCCACGGCGCTCGTCGGAGCGTACGGCAGTCTGCTCTACCTGTGCACGTTCGTTGGCGGGTGGGTCAGCGACCGGCTCCTGGGCGCCGAACGCACGTTGCTTGCCGGCGCGGGTCTGCTCATGTGCGGGCACCTTTCGCTGTCCTTGGTGCCTGGTATGGCGGGCCTCGTGGCCGGACTGTTGCCGCTTGCGCTGGGTTCAGGGCTGCTTAAAACGGCGGCAATTACCATTCTGGGCGCGGCTTTTCCTCCCACGGCCGGCGCACGGGATGGAGCTTTTCAAATCTTTTACCTGGGGATAAATATCGGCGCCTTACTCGGACCGATGCTCACGGGCTGGCTGGCACAAAAGTACGGCTACCATGCCGGTTTCCTCGCAGCCGCAGGCCTCATGTGCTGCGGGTGTGTTTTCTACGGGTTATTGCGCCAGCGGGTAGTCACGGAGTTCGATAACCGGCCTCCCAACCCTACTGCCGCACCAAGCAAGGCCGCGGCGGTAGCTGTGGTGGCTGTAGTGGGCAGCGTCGCGGTCGCGGTGATGGTTCCACCAGACAAGCTCGCCATGCTTTTGCTCTTTGCGACGATCGCGGCCGCCCTCACCCTCTTCGCCAGCATGCTGCGATCCCCGCGGGTCAGCGTGCCGGAGCGGAAGCAGGTTCTGGCGTATATCCCGCTCTTTTTCTGCTCGACGGCCTACTGGACTCTCCAGCCGCAGATTTACGGGGTGCTAGCCGTGTACTCGGATCAACGTGTAGACCGCATGGTCGGCGGGTTTGAGATTCCGGCGGCATGGACGCAATCACTCAATCCACTGTTCATCCTGGCATTGTCCCTACCGCTGGCGGCGAGCATGTCACGGTGGGCATGCTCGCGGCGTGTGCTGATGGCCGTAGGCATCATGGTGGCAGGTTCCGGAATGTTTGTGCTGTTGCCGTTCGTCGGGGGCGGAGAAAATTCAACGCCATTTGTGGTGTTAGCCGTGACCATCTTGTTGATGTCGCTCGGCGAGCTATTTATCGGGCCGGTGGGTATGGCGGCATCGGCCGCGCACGCGCCGCGAGCGTACGCGACGCGCTTTTCCGCGCTGTATTTCCTCACCATGGCCATTGGAACCTCGCTAGCGGGAACGCTGTCGACGCTGTATGACCCTTCCTCGGCGGGTGCGGAGCGGACCTACCTACTTGTTGTCGGAATTGTCCCCGTCGCGCTGGGACTCATGCTCTTGGTCGGCAGAAAGGGCGTCGTGAACGAGGCTTCGGGCAGCGTTTAAGGCATCGACTTGTGAGGCAGCCCTGGTCTCGGCGGGGAAAATCTGACACTCGTGGTCGGGTACAACTTCTGCGCGGCGGGTAATACCGCGCTGGGCGGTATAGGCGTCAAAGAGGTTATCGATGCTCAGGGCTAGTCCTCGTTTTTGAGTTGGTCGCGCAGCTGCTGGAAGTACTCGCGGGCAGCCTGGGGCTGCGCGGTGGAGTGCTGGCCCTGCTGCGCCTGTTGCTCACCGCGATTTTGCTCGGAGCGCTCCTGCTCAGCACGCTGGGAGGCAGCGATGGCTTCGCGCTTGGCACGCTCTGCCTGACGCTTGGACTCGCGCTCGATTTCCTCGGCGCGGGATGGCTTGTGCGGCTGCGGGCGGCGGTGCTGAGGCGCCCCCTCGGCGGAGTCGAGGGCGCGGTTGGCCATGAGCACGTCGCGCATGCCGCTGAAGAGGTCACCCATGCCCTGCGGGTTGGAGGGCATGTACAGCACAGAGGCCTGGCCGTTGTGGGAGACATCGACCATCGCGTCAAGGTATTGAGAGACCAGCATGAGCGCCTCGGGGGATTCTTCCACGCCGGCGTCGCGAAGCATTTCGTATTGCTGGGCAATGCCCTCGACGATTTCCTTGCGCTGGTCCGCAACGCCGCGTCCCTGCAGCTTCTTTGCTTCGGCGGCACCCTCGGCCTCTTTGACCACGCGGATCTTCTCGGCCTCTGCTTGGGCGACGGCCGCTTCGCGCTCACGCTGCGCCGCGTTAATGGAGTTCATGGACTCGCGTACGCGGGAATCGGGGCGGATATCGGTAACCAGGGTGTTGACAAAGTTCCAGCCGTACTCGGCCATATTATCGCGCAGGGAAGCCGCAACATTGCGAGCAATGGTGTCCTTGGAGGAGAAGGAATCATCCAAGTCCATATTCGCCACGGAGGAACGAACATTATCCTGCACGTAGGCCACAATCTGCTGTTCGTGGTTGGAGAGCATGTAATATGCCTCGCGCTCTCGGCCTTCAACTACCTCGTATTGCACGGCCACAGGGATCTGGACGAAGACATTGTCCTTGGTCTTGGTCTCCACCATCACATCCAGCTGGCGCACCTGCAGCGAAATTTTATCGCGTACGCGGTCTACCCACGGCATCTTGAAGTGCAGGCCAGCATGCGCCACCTTTTGGAATTTACCCAAGCGCTCCAAGATGGCAGCTTCGCGAGTGCGAACGATGAAATAGCCATCAAAGAGGGTTCCCAAGATAAGCAACAGGATGAGGACTATAACTATGGTGGCGATCAAAATATCTCCCTAAATGTCGTGACAATCACCAATATTTTCGCATAGGAAATAGCGAAACGCTAGTGATCGTCGATAAGCGCAAAAAGCCTGCCCAGGATGGTCGCACCGTCTTCGCGAATGCCGTTGTGCTGGAACTCGTTGCTAATCCACGGCCGCAGGTCCCCCAGGTGGGCGGCGGTAGCCAAGGATTCTTCGAGCGGAACGAAAATATCATCGACATATATGGCCGCGGCCGTGGTCGGCACCTCACCGAGCGCATAGGGCGGGGAGAATTCGTGGCGGGCGAGGCCGTGGGCGGCGTCGGCAAACGCGTGCAGAGCAGGGTCCTCGTCGAACTGCCAGGGAAAGATATGCTCGCCAGTCAACCACGTGCCGGACTCCGCAAACTCCGGGAATTCCTCGCGCACACGATGCGCCGCCCAATGAGTAACGGCCTGCCCACCGGCGCCGCCATAGATTGACTCATGGATAGCGGCATACAGCGGGCCGTCTGCAAAGCTCACGCGCTGGCCGACGTCCACCAAGAAATCGCCGCGCAGCCGCTTCTCCCCTGCCACGGTGCGGAAAGGCTCTTCCAGCAGATAAGCCAGCGAATCAAAACCGGTGCCGCGGCCGAGCTCAATACCGATGGTGCGAAACCGCAGCGAGGACAGACGCTCTCCGGTGGGAAGGCGCTCATCCGAATTGTCCAAGTGGGAGATGATCTCCTCAATGCTGTCCTGGGCCCACGGGAATTCGCGGTAGAAACGCTGCTGGCGAGCCTTGAGCTTGCTAAAAGTGGCGCGGTATAGATCGTCTGCACCCTTCAGCGTGGGGATGCCACCGGTGAAAAATGCATGCTCGACGTGTTCGGGGGCCTGGGACAGGTAGGCGGTAATGCAAAAGCCGCCGAAGGATTGGCCGAATAGCGACCACTTCTCCAGGCCGAGGTGTTCGCGCAAACGTTCGGCGTCGCGGACGATATTATCTTGGCGCAGCAACGCCAAGTGCGCTGCGGTGCGCTCCGCGGCCGGGCTCAGTGCATCGATGCGGTGCGATCGGCCGGTGCCGCGCTGGTCCATGAGGATCACGCGGTACCGCTCCAGTGCCTTGCCAATAAGCCCCGTGGGTGTCAGCGGCCGGGGTGCTGGGAAACCAGGCCCGCCCTGGAGGTAAAGCAACGCGGGCAGGCCCTCTCCGCCGGGCGGGATGATTTCGCGGGCATAAAGCCCAAAAGTCCCGTGGGGATTGGAATAATCCCACGGGACTTCTAGGTGGTGCTCTTTAATTGTGTGGCCAAAGCGGCGGTAGTCGGTCATGCCCTCCCAGGCTAGTAGACTTCCAAGCCCTTCGAGCGGAAGACGTCGCGGATTTTCTCCACGTCCTCCGGCTTTGGTGGCTTCGTGTCTGCCAACTGGTAGGTCATATCTAGACCTTCCCACTTGTCTTTGCCCATATTGTGGAAGGGCAAGACCTCGACGCGTTCGACGTTAGATTTCCAACGCGCCACGATATTGGCCACATTTTCCACGTTCTCTGGCGAGTCCGTGAGGTCAGGCACCGCTACGAAGCGGATCCATACCGGCTTACCTATCTTGTTCAACCTGTCGCCGAAATCCAGTGTTGGCTGGAGCTGGCGTTGGGTGACCTTGCGGTAAGTCTCCTCGTCGCCCGACTTGACGTCGAGAAGCACGAGGTCGATATTGTCTAGGTCCTCGTCCCGCAAGCGCGAGCCCAAGTACCCAGCCGTATCGATGGTGGTGTGAATACCCGCATCGTGGACTTCCTTAAGCACGCTGCGCGTGAAGGAAATCTGGAAGAGGGGTTCGCCACCGGAGATGGTCAGACCGCCACCGGAAGCTTGGAAGATGGGCTTATAACGCTTGATGCGCTTGACCACATCCTCGACCCGCTCCAGTGTGCCGGTCTTCATCTCCCAGGTGTCTGGATTATGGCAGTACTGGCAGCGCAGTGGGCATCCGGACATGAACATCGTCATGCGGGTTCCCGGGCCATCGACGGCGGTCACGAGCTCCCAAGAGTGCACGAGGGCGATATCGCCGGTACGGCGCGCCTCCATGAGCTCCGGGCGGGTAATGTCATCGAGTTGTGCATTATCTCCCAGGCCCGCAGCTACGCCGCGGACACGCTCTCCTTCTTCCGGAGAGAGGGTGACAACACCAGTAACGCCATCAGCCATGATTAAGAACCCTGGTGGAAGGTGCGGGAGATAACGTCGAGCTGCTGCTCCTTGGTCAGCTTGACAAAGTTGACAGCGTAGCCAGAGACGCGAACGGTGAGGTTCGGGTACTTCTCTGGGTGCTCAACGGCGTCCTCGAGGGTGGACTTGTCCAGCACGTTGATGTTGGCGTGGTACAGACCAGAGTTCATCTGGTGTGCATCGCGGTTTGCCTTCATTGCTGACATACGGTCTTCGAAAGTTGGGGTTGCCATGATTTTCTCCTTTTCGAGATGGTTGAGGGTTGAGTGGTTTTTACTTCTCCATGATGAAGCCGGCATCCAGAACGCCCACCAGGTTAGTGATGCGCTCTTCTGGGGTGCGGCCCAATCCGGAAGGAGTAATGGTGTTGGTCAGCGAGATGCCGTCCAAGGCGTCCTTGTAATCCAGCTTGCCAACGGACAGCATGGAAGCAACCATGCCGTGGCTGTCGGCACCGTTTTCAGGGTTAGCGCCTGGGGAGAACGGCGTGCCGGCCTTGTGGCCCGACGGGAAGGCGCCTGTTGCCTTGCCGTAGACCACGTTCGAGGTAATGGTCAGCACGGACTGAGTTGGGATGGCATTGCGGTACATCGGGATGGCCTTAATCTTTTCCATCACGGTGTGGACAATGGTTGCGGCGATGTCATCGGCGCGGTCATCGTCGTTGCCATAGAACGGGAACTCGCCCTCGGTGACGTAGTCCGTAATCAGGCCGGTCTCGTCACGGACCGGGGTGACCTTGGCGTACTTGATAGCAGCCAGGGAGTCGGCGACGATGGACAGACCGGCGATGCCGCAGCCCATGGAGCGTACGATATTGGAATCGTGCAGCGCCATCTCGACTGCCTCGTAGGCGTACTTGTCGTGAGAGTAGTGGATGATGTTGAGGGCCTCAACATAGGTGCCAACAACCCAGTCCAGCATCTCTTCGTACTTCTGCCAAACTTCATCGAAGTCCAGCGGGCCATCGCCCTTGATGGGCTCGTAGCCTTCTACGACCTGCTTGCCGGTTACCTCATCGCGGCCACCGTTGATGGCGTAAAGCAGAGCCTTAGCGGCGTTCACACGAGCGCCGAAGAACTGCATCTGCTTGCCCACTTCCATCGGGGAAACACAGCAGGCAATTGCGGCGTCGTCGCCCCACTGCTCACGAATCTGGCGGTCAGACTCGTACTGGATGGAGGAGGTCTCAATCGAGATGTGGGCACAGAATTCCTTGTAGCCCTCTGGCAGCTTTGGATCCCAGAAAATGGTGATATTTGGCTCTGGTGAGGGGCCAAGGTTTACCAGGGTCTGCAGCAGACGGAAGGAGGTCTTGGTGACCATGTGGCGGCCGTCGTTGCCGAAGCCAGCATCAGACCAGGTTGCCCAGTACGGGTCGCCGGAGAAGATCTGGTCATAATCGATGGTGCGCAGGAAGCGGACGATGCGCAGCTTGAGAACCAGGGAGTCGATGATTTCCTGGGCGTCTTCCTCGGTGATGATGCCAGCGGCGAGGTCGCGCTCGAAGTAGCAATCGAAGAAGGCGGACAGGCGGCCGATGGACATTGCGGCGCCATCCTGGGACTTAATGGATGCCAGGTAGCCGAAGTAGGTCCACTGTACTGCCTCGTGAGCGGTCTTAGCCGGCTTGGAGATGTCGAAGCCGTAGGACTCAGCCATCTTCTTGAGCTTCTTCAGGGCCTTGATCTGCTCGGAGTGTTCCTCACGGAAGCGTGCCCAGTGCTCAGAGAAGCCAGCGTCTGCGACGGAATCGCGGGAAGCCTGCTTTTCCTCGATCAGGTAGTCCACACCGTAGAGAGCCACGCGGCGGTAGTCACCGATGATGCGGCCACGGCCATAAGCATCCGGCAGACCGGTGATGATGTGTGATGAACGAGCAGCGCGGATGCGCGGGGTGTAGATATCGAAGACCGCATCGTTGTGGGTCTTGCGGTAGCGGGTGAAGATCTTCTCCACCTCAGGGTCGACTTCCTTGCCTGCTTCGGCGATGGCCTGCTTGACCATGCGCCAGCCACCGAACGGCATCATGGCGCGCTTCAGCGGGGTATCGGTCTGCAGACCGACGATGACGTCATCGTCGTCTGAGATGTAGCCGGCCGGGAAAGCGTCAATGTCGGTCGGGGTGTGGGTGTCAACATCGTAGACACGCTTTTCGCGCTCGACGGACAGGTAGTTCTTCTCCAGGGTCTCCCAGACGCGCTTGGTCTTTTCGGTCGGGCCCGCCAGGAAGCTGGAATCGCCGTCGTACGGCGTGTAGTTACGCTGAATGAAGTCGCGGACGTTGATGCCCTCGGTCCATGGACCGGACTCAAATCCCTTCCACGCTTCAAACTGTTGAGGCTGCGTTGCGGTAGTCATAATTCCCTTCTTTCGGGCGAATTTCTATCAGGGGTAAATGCCGCTTTTTCGAGCCACAGCACCAAGCCCCTCTGGCCTCAATTGTTGACTACATCAGCGGTAATAACAAGTTCAGCAGACGTTGGAAAGGCTAAATATAAACCGGTCGTGTTGTTTCGCTGGTTAGTGATTTCATGCAGAACGCACGTACGTCTTAGATCGGGGGTGGACTAGCCCCGAACGTGTTCCTCATCACCCCGATTTTTTGGTCGCTACCTGCACGAACCTCTACTGTTAAACCCGTTCAGCTTCGCTTCCGCACAAAGGAGGACTTCGTGGCTTCCCAGCCCAAGCATCCAGTAGATACCGTCCCACCCGCCCCCAAACTAGCCGCCTTGGGTGTGCAGCACGTACTGGCCTTTTATGCCGGGGCGGTTATCGTTCCACTGCTCATCGCCGGCTCGCTTAACCTGGATGCGGAAACCACCATCCACCTCATCAATGCGGACCTTTTGACCTGTGGCATAGCAACGATCATTCAGTCTATGGGCGTCGGCAAGCGCATTGGCGTGCGCCTGCCCATCGTGCAGGGCGTAACCACAACGGCCGTCTCCCCGATCATCGCCATCGGCCTGGGCGCAACCGACGGCGAAGGCGGGGTGGCCTCGCTGCCGACCATTTATGGCGCCATCATCGTCGCCGGCCTGTTTACTTTCTTCGCGGCGCCGGTCTTTGGCAAAGTGCTGCGTTTCTTCCCGCCGGTGGTCACCGGTTCGGTCCTGCTGGTGATGGGCACTTCACTATTGGGGGTTTCGGCCAATGACTTTGTCAATTACGCCGAGGGAGTTCCAGCCACCCGTGACCTGCTCTACGGTTTTGGCACGCTCGCGGTCATCATTTTGGTGCAGCGTTTTTCCTCTGGCTTCCTAGGCACCCTGGCCGTGCTCATCGGCCTAGTCTTGGGTACGGGCGTAGCGCTCGTGCTAGGCGACGCCTCCTTTAGCGAAGTCTCCTCCGCCCCCGCCCTCGGTATCACCACCCCGTTCTACTTCGGCATGCCAAAGTTCGACGTGGTGGCTATTTTCTCGCTCATCATTGTCATGATCATCACCATGGTGGAGA
This sequence comes from Corynebacterium nasorum, assembly GCF_032821635.1. Classification (NCBI taxonomy): domain Bacteria; kingdom Bacillati; phylum Actinomycetota; class Actinomycetes; order Mycobacteriales; family Corynebacteriaceae; genus Corynebacterium; species Corynebacterium nasorum. The sequence goes on from NZ_JAVBIE010000011.1 coordinate 52,017, forward strand.
CCACTGGCGATGTCTTTGCCACCGGCGAGATTGTAAAAAAGCGCATCCGTCGCGATGATGTCGTGCGCGCCATCCGCGCCGATGGCCTTTCCACCCTGGTGGGCGGCGTAATGAACTCCTTCCCGTATACCTGCTTTGCACAAAACGTCGGTCTGGTCCGCCTGACCAGCGTGAAATCGCGCTGGGTGGCCGTGGCTGCCGCCGGATTCATGATGGTATTGGGCATTTTGCCCAAGGCCGGTGCGGTCGTGGCCGCCATCCCGTCCCCTGTGCTTGGCGGCGCCTCCCTGGCGCTTTTCGCCAACGTAGCGTGGGTGGGCCTACAGACCATCGCCAAGGCCGATCTTTCCGATGGCCGCAACTCCGTCATCGTCACTTCCGCGCTCGGCCTGGCCATGCTGGTGACCTTCAAGCCGGATATCGCCTCCGCCTTCCCGGAGTGGGCGCAAACCTTCGTCTCCTCCGGCATGTCCATCGGCGCCATTACGGCCATCGTGCTTAACCTGCTGTTCTTCCACACCGGGGGTAAGCAGGGCACGCAGGTGTCTCGGGCCGTCGGCAAGAGCGTAAGCCTACAGCAGCTCAACAATGCCTCCCGCGAGGAATTCGTCTCCGCGCTGCGCCCGCTATTCAATAACGAGACGTGGCCGCTCGAACTGGCGTGGGAGTCGCGGCCTTTCAGCGATATCAATGAGCTGCGCGCCGCCATTCAGGTAGCCGTGCTAACCGCGGATGATTCCCGCCGTGCTGCCCTCATCCACGATTACCCGGCCATGGATGAGCTGCTGCTTGCCGACGCCGACGAAGCCGCCACCATCTCCGCCGACCGCGGCTCCTTGGGACTAACCGACTTGGATGATGTGCAGACCGAGCGCATTACCGAGCTTTCCGCCGCCTACCGCGAGCGCTTCGATATGCCCTTTGTGGCTTATCTAGATACCAATGACACCGTTGACCGCGTCATTGACGCCGGCGTACGCAGGCTGGCCAACTCCCCGGAGCAGGAGTACCGCACCGCGATGGGTGAGATCGTAGAGATTGCCAACGACCGCTTCGATATCTTGCTGGCCGATGCCAACCCGGTCCGTTCTTCCTGGGACCGCAAGTTCACCGAGGTGGACTAGCTACCGGAAGGAAAAATCTACCTCAGCCTCCGGGTCCACGCCGGAAATAATGCCGGTGTAGAACTGCTTGGCCTGGCTTTGGAGGACATCGCGATTATCCGCGATGTCCTTTTTCTTTTTGTCCTCATCCAGAATCTTGGTGATGGTTTCCGCTTTATCGATATCCGGGGTAATCCAGCTCAGCGCGCCATTATCTTCCACCGCGGTTTCGAAGTTCTCATCCGAGTGGCCAATGAAAATGAACTCTGGGATCTGCACGCGGAAGTGGTGCGGGGATTCCTCTTCTACGTGCACCTGGGATCCTTCAATGCCGAGCTTCGCGCGGTAGGAGTACTTGATGTATTGGGTACGCTCACTGCCTGGGACCTGCCAATTCCACAGCGTGCTGGTAGCGGACTCCTCCGATATTCCCTCAATCCCCAAGGAGACGAGCACCACCTGTTCCTCGCGCTCCACGGCCTTGATGACCTTGGTATTGCTCGATTCGGTCTCCACGTCCACCGGTTCCCGGACTTGCCACACCACCACCGCAGCTACCGCCAGGGCGGCGATGAGAATGACAACGATAAGGGTGGAAAACAGCTTTTTCATAATGCCCATCTTAGGGTGAAATACGGACGGTGATATGCGAAAACGCCGCCGACCACGAGGGTCGACGGCGCCTATGGTGCGCCCGGTGAGACTTGAACTCACACGTCATAAGACACTAGAACCTAAATCTAGCGCGTCTGCCAATTCCGCCACGGGCGCGGGGGACTTGACATAGTGTACACGGTGGGCGGGTAATCCAGAAACCAGGGGTGTTCTGTTTTCCGGCCGTTGGTGGGTAGGGTGGAACGCGTGAGCACTCAAGAGGAACAGAAAAACAAGCGCGTGCAGGTGCGATGGTGGCACGTCCTCCTCATCGCGTTTTTCGTCGTGCTCTTCCTATTCCTGGCCTATTGGCAATGGACCCGCTTCCGCTCCGGCTCGGGCACCTTCCAAAACCTGGGCTATGCCTTCCAGTGGCCACTGTTTGCCGTGTTCGTGGTTTATGCCTATCGCACCACGCTGCGCTATGAAAACGAGCGCCTCGCGGCCGAGGAAGAAGTCCGCGACATGGATGACACAGACAAAACCGCCCCGGCCGACGCTCCCACACAGCCGCAGGCAGAAACCAAAATTGATGAGGATTTCCTGCCCCAGCGGCCCCAGATGGATGTGGAAACGTTCAACGCCATGAATACCCCGCGCCGCCGGCGCGGCGAGAATGAAGAAAGCTGATTATGACCAATAAAGTTCACCCCGCCCGCCAAGCCCGCATCCGCGGACCCTTGAAGTTTTTCTCCATCGCGGCCACTGTGACCGGTATCTTCTTGATCATCCTGGTCATCCGCATGGTCTGCCAGTACATCATTGGCATGGATATCCCCGAGTGGGCCACCTATATCGCGATCGTGCACGGCATCGCGTACATGACCTACCTGCTGTCCATCCTCATCCTCGGCCCGCGCGCGCTGTGGCCGGTGGGCAAGCTCTTTACCACCGCCCTTGCGGGCGTGGTGCCCTTCCTGTCCTTCTGGATGGAGCACAAGCGCCGCAAGGAAATCACGGAGGAGTTCCAACTCTAAGAGTTGTGGACAAGCTCCGCGATGGCGGGGACAAGTTGACTAAGAGCGCGGCCGCGATGCGAGACCGCGTTCTTTTCTTCTGGGGACATCTCTGCAGCCGATCGGGACTCGCCTTCCGGCTGGAAGAGTGGGTCATAGCCGAAGCCGTTTTCCCCGCGCGGCTCGCGCAAGAAGCGGCCTTCCCAGCGGCCCTCGGCCACGTGCTCTGCGCCTTCGGGCGTGACGAGCGCGCAGACCGAGACAAAGGCTGCGGCACGGCGCTCATCAGGGACATCGGCCATCTGCGCCAAGACTAAGTCATTATTGGCCTGGTCATTGCCGTGCTGGCCGGACCAACGGGCGGAAAGCACGCCGGGCATGCCGTTGAGCTCTTCGATAGCGAGGCCCGAATCATCCGCCACGGTGGCATAACCGGTAGCGGCCACGCCAGCACGGGCCTTGATGAGCGCATTATCGGCAAAAGTGCGGCCATCTTCTACCGGTTCTGGATAAGGTTCCACGGCGGAAAGCGGGCGCAGCTCGACACCCTCGATGCCGGCATCAGCCAGAATCCGTTCCAGCTCGCCGAGCTTCTTAGGGTTATTAGACGCGACGAGAATTACCACCCCAACGCCGCCTTCTGTGCGGCGATGAGTTCGCGGCAACCCTTCTGCGCTACGTCGAGCATCTCGTTGAGCTCCTCTCGGCCAAAGAGACCGTGCTCACCGGTGCCCTGGATTTCAACGAAGTCGCCGGATTCCTGCATCACTACATTCAGGTCGACCTCGGCGCGGGAATCCTCCTCATAAGGCAGATCAAGGCAGATTTCGCCGTCAATGATGCCTACCGAGACTGCAGCGATGGGATCAAGTAGCGGCTCGCCGGGGACGACGCCCTCGGCTTTGAGGTGCGCGATGGCGTCAGCCAGCGCAACATAGGCGCCGGTGATAGAGGCAGTGCGGGTGCCGCCATCAGCCTGGAGGACATCGCAATCGAGCTGAATGGTGTTCTCCCCTAGCTCCTCCAAGTCCACTGCGGCGCGCAGGGAGCGGCCGACGAGGCGGGAAATCTCATGGGTGCGGCCCTTGACCTTGCCCTTCATGGATTCGCGCGGCATACGGTCGTGGGTGGCGGAAGGCAACATGGCGTACTCGGCGGTCAGCCAGCCTTCGCCCGAATCGCGCTTGAAGCGAGGCACGCCATATTCTACGGATGCGGTGCACATGACGCGGGTATTGCCAAACTCCACCAGCACCGAGCCGGCCGGGTTGGTGGTGAAATTGCGGGTAATGCGGACGCTGCGCATCTGGTCCAGCGCGCGCCCATCGGCACGAGTAAATTCAGTCATGCCGTCCAGCGTATCTTAGAACTCCATACCCGCGGCGCCGAGGATAATCTCACCGTCGAATTCGGAGCGAGCGGCCTCCAAGGTAGCTTGGGCATCGCCCCACGGTTGGATGTGGATGAGCACGAGCTTGCCCACGCCCGCCTCGCGCGCCGCCCTGCCAGCTTCCGCGCCCGACATATGCATATCCGGTGCCATCCCCTCCGAGCTCGCGCCCCAGGCTGCCTCACAGAGGAAAATGTCGGCGCCCCGTGCGGCGTCGACAAGCGCGGGCGTATATGAAGAATCACCGGAGTAGGTGATGGTCTGGCTCGTCTTAGTATGTTCCACGCGCAAAGCATAGGCCTCTACCGGGTGGGTGACCGGGAAGGGAGTGATATATACATCGTCGACAAGCTGGCGCTCGCCCGGCTCCCATGCGCTAAAGGCGAAGGTATCGGACATGTCATCGATGCCATCGACCTCATCGGAAGACAGGCGGCCCAGGTGCGTCGGCGTAGCCTCCGGCCCGAAGCACATATTTCTTGAGGCCGCGGGCGCCGTGGGATGGAAGCGGCGCCACACCATCAGAGAGGGGAAATCCAGGCAGTGATCGGCATGCAGGTGACTAAAAGCCACGTGCGCATCGCAAGGATCCTGCTGCTGTTCCAGCTGCGCTAAGGTGCCAGGGCCCATATCGAGGACGATGGACGGCGCATTATCGAAGGACAGCAAATAGCCGGAGGCGGGGTTCTGGGCGGTGGGGACGCTACCGGAGCAGCCTAAGATGGTCAGCTTCATGGGCTCAATAGTTCCATGAAATCGCCCCGCATGCGTACTCAACGTGCAAACGGGGGAGAAATTTGCACCTACTTATGCAATCCGCGGGCCGAGAAAGCGCGTGGCAAGGCGGGCAAAGGCTTCCGGGTCACCGGTCGATTCAAAGGTGTGGACCGGCTGAGTATCCGCAGGGGCCAACATATCGGTTTCCGTGAGAATCCGCATAACGTCCTTGGTGGTTTCCTCCGAAGATGTCACCAGCGAGACATTATCGCCCATAGCTAGCTGGATGATGCCGGTCAACAGCGGATAATGCGTACAGCCCAAGACCAGCGTGTCTACTCCTTGTGCTTGGAGCGGGGCCAAGTAGCCCTCAGCGACGCCGAGGATCTGGCGGCCGGCGGTAATACCGCGCTCGACAAAGGGAACAAAATCCGGGCAGGCGGTAGCAAATGCCTGCACCTTCGGGTTGAGCGCAAAAAGGTCCTGATAGGCGCCGGATTTGATGGTGCCCTCGGTGCCGATGACGCCGATTTTTCCGTTGCGCGTGGTGGACATGGCACGGCGCACCGCGGGGCGGATGACCTCCACAATGGGGATATCGTAGCGCTCGCGTGCATCATGCAAGAAGGCAGCGGTGGCCGTATTGCAGGCTATGACCAGCATCTTGCAGCCACGTTCCACCAGCCGATCCGCCACGTCCTGAGAAAAAGCGCGGACTTCTGAGATAGGCCGCGGTCCGTAGGGGCTATGGGCAGTATCGCCGGTATAGATGACAGATTCCTGCGGCAGCTGTTCCATCACTGCGCGTGCCACGGTGAGCCCGCCCACGCCGGAATCAAAGATGCCAATTGGAGAGGTTGCGGTAGGCATTAGCGCTTCACTGCCTTAACCGGATCGTCCGAGGTAATGGTCATGCCGGCTAGAATGCCGCCGATGGCGCCGAAAAGGTGGCCTTGCCAGCTCACTCCCTCGTAGACGGGCAGCACGCCCCACACCAAGCCGGAATAGGCAAAGCCGAGAACAATGCCCAAAATGGTCTGGATGAGCGATCGATTGAAGATACCGCGCACAATCAGATATGCCAGCCAGCCATAGACCAAACTGGACGCCCCGATGTGGGAGGTACCGGGGCCACCAATGAACCACGTGCCAAGGCCTGCGACCAGAGTGGTAATCAGGGTAACTTCCCACCAAGCCTTGCGGCCGGACAGGCCGATAAGGAAGCAGAAAATGGCGCCGGGCACCGAATTGGACATGAGGTGCTCAAAGTTTGCATGCAGCAGTGGGGCGGTAAAAATGCCCCAGATGCCGTTGAAGTCCAGCGGGCGAATGCCGTAATTGGATAGCTGGCCGCCAAAAAGGAACGCGTTAATAATGTGGACCGCCCACTCCACCACGAGGAAGCCAAAAGCTATAGAAAATCCGGTGGTGATGCGCCCGCTGCGAGTGTAGTTTTTGGAATCGCCACGATTGACCTGGCCCGCGGGCGCCGGCCGGTAGTTAAATGTTCCACCTGAAGTCATAATGCGCCTTATCTTAGTCCAGCAGATCGCGGTACACGCTCAAGCCCAAGCCAGGCTCGGCGGCGGTAACCGCGTTGACAATCGCTTCCTCCACGGCATCGGCGGCAGCGGCGCAAATCTGGGTCATTATCTGCGTGCTGAGTTCGGCCGGGCGCTGCGCGGTGGATAAGGCAAAGATGGTGTCACCATCTAGCGGTGAATGCGCAGGACGCACCGCGCGGGCGATGCCATCGTGGGCAGTCATGGCCAAGCGCTGGGCTTGGGCAGTGTTAATGGGGGCGTCGGTGAGCACGGCACCGATGGTGGTATTGAGCTTGGACTCCGCTGGATGTGGCAAGGCGCGGTAGGCAGCAGCATTGACCGCGGTGCTCCCTGGCGCACCGTAGAGCCGGCCGGACTGCGGATCGATGACCTCACCCACAGGGTTGGCGACCATCGCGGCGCTAACCTCGTAATTTCCTACCCGGCGCGTAGCTAGGCCGAAGCCACCCCGCAGCTTGCCGGCGGTAGCACCCACGCCGGCTCCCACCGTGCCCATGGTTTCATCATTGCCCGCCAGCGCGGCTCGGAGCGCGGCCGCGCCCTCTTCCGGCCCGGGTCGGGAAGGCCCGACCAAGAGGTCAAAAATGACGGCACCGGGAACGATGGGCACACGCGGACCGGGTTTTTCCTCGCCAAAGACCGGGAAGCCAATCCCCTGCTCTGCCAGCTCATTCATCACGCCGTCCGCGGCTGCCAAGCCAAAGGCGGAGCCGCCCGACAACACCACTGCGTGAACCCGCTCGACGGTATTATGTGGCTGCAAGAGATCCGTTTCCCGGGTGCCTGGTCCGCCACCGCGCACGTCGACGCTGCCGAGCGCGCCGCCCGGCCCGCAATAGAGCACCGTGACGCCGGTATCGGTGCCGCTAAAATGCCCGATGCTAATGCCGCCCAGCATTAATCCATCAGCACCTGAAGTAGCGAATCCTGGCAAAAGGCAAGCCATTCCACCAGGCTATCGCGGTCCAACATCAGGTTGTCATCAGAAACATCGCCCGCCGCAACGTAGAGGCGCAGATCGTTTAGGCCGGCAACGAAGGCGTGGGCCTCCTGCTCATTAATGCTGACCTCTACCCCACCGGTGGGGCCGAGAGCCGTGCCGATCACCTGGAGGTTTTCCAATTTGGCGCGCGCAATGTCATTTTCGTGCAGCGAACGCAGCAAAGAAGCATCGCCTTCGTATTCCTCATCGCCGGGCATTTCAAAGTCTGGAAAGAGGCGGGCCAGTGAAGGATCTTCTGGGGCTTCCGTATGCCCAGTAGGCATATCCAGCATCTCTGCTAGCTCATCCTTAGGTGCAGACTGCGCACGCTCGATGATCGCCTCAGAGACGGTAGCGGTGAGATCTCCCAAAACCTCGCGCTCCATCGGCTCGAAGACAGCCGTAATTTTTGGCGCGCGCATAAGGGACTTCTTTTTCTTCCACGGTTGCATCTAGTTAACCTGCCTGCTGCATCGTCGCCCACAGACCAGCGATCTGGAGCTTTTTCACGTCCGCTTCAATCTTGTCTCGCTCGCCGCTGGAGACGGCGGCCTTGCCCTCAGTATGGACCTGCATCATGAGTTCATTGGCCCGCTTCTTGTCGTATCCCAAAACCGTTTGGAATACATAGGACACGTAGCTCATGAGGTTGACTGGGTCATCCCACACGATGCACATCCACGGGAGGTTCTCGCTCGTGGCCACATCTACGTCGATTTCTTCGTCCAATTCGGGCGTAGCCATAGGAGAGCTCATGCGGACTACGGGAAATTGCGCCTTCATGCTTTCTAGCCTAACCACTTTTGGGGATTTATTGTGGGCCAGCCCGATCTGGCTGCGGACAATCTAGGTCCAAAGAATCTAAACCTCTGAAAAACACCTAGTCAGTGGGTATTATCACTCACGTGAATGACAAAGCTATTCCTAATGATCGCTCCACCGCTTTACTGACGGATAAATACGAGCTCACTATGCTCCAGGCCGCGCTGCGAGACGGCTCGGCAAACCGCCAGGTCACCTGCGAGGTATTCGGCCGCCGTCTGCCCAATGAGCGCCGCTACGGCGTGGTTGCCGGCACCGAGCGGGTCCTGCGGGCGGTGGAGGATTTCCGCTTTTCAGCCAATCAATTGGCAGAGATGGACTTCCTGGATGAGAAAACCAAGGAATACCTGCGTCACTACCGCTTTTCTGGGCAGATTGACGGCTACCGCGAGGGTGAACTCTATTTCCCCAACTCCCCCATCTTGACGGTGCGCGGCACCTTTGGAGAGTGCCTCATTTTGGAGACCGTTATTTTGTCCATCATGAATGCCGATTCCGCGGTGGCCTCGGCCGCCTCCCGCATGGTCACGGCGGCCGATGGCCGCCCGATTATCGAGATGGGTTCGCGCCGCACCCACGAGTATGCGGCGGTAACCTCCGCCCGCGCGGCCTACCTGGCTGGCTTCGAAGCCACCTCCAATTTGGAGGCGGGCTACCGCTACGGCATCCCTGTCTCCGGCACCGCGGCCCACTCCTGGACTTTGGCGCACACAAACCCGGATGGCACTCCGAACGAAGAGGCCGCCTTCCGTTCCCAGATCGATACCTTGGGTGTGGACACCACGCTGCTGGTCGATACCTATGACATCACTAAGGGCGTAGAAACCGCAGTGAAAGTAGGCGGCCCGAAACTGGGCGGCGTGCGCATCGATTCCGGCGATCTGGGTGCAGTCACCCGCCGCGTGCGCAAACAGCTCGATGATTTAGGCAACCACAACACCAATATCGTGGTGTCTTCTGACCTTGATGAGTTCGCTATCGCCGGCCTGCGCGGTGATCCGGTAGACGTCTACGGCGTCGGTACGTCTGTGGCAACCGGGGCTGGCGCGCCCACCGCCGGCATGGTCTACAAGGTCGTAGAAGTAGACGGCATCCCAGTGGCGAAGCGCTCTACTTCCAAGCAATCCGTAGGTGGCGCCAAGCGTGCTCTGCGCACCTACCGTTCCTCGGGCGTGGCGGTGGAAGAGATCGTCTATCCCTTTGACGCGCCCGCGCCAGATACCGGCCAGCTCGATACCCGCGAGATGACCATTCCGCTCATGCGCGATGGACACATCGTTGACGACCTGCCGGATCTGCATACCTCCCGCGAATATTTGGATCAGGCCCGCAAGACCCTGCCGTGGGAAGGCCTAGCGCTCTCCCGCGATGAAGCGGCCGTGCCTACACGGATGGTGGGCTTTAAAAAGTAGGCCGCTAGACTGTGTGGGGTGAGTGAGCACGCCGATGAACCCCTAAACCTTGACACGGAAACGCTGCTAGACAAGGCCGTTGCTGCGTTGGGTGGTAGCCAGCGCGAAGGCCAGGTGCGCATGGCCACAGCCGTCGCGGCCGCGCTCGACAAGGAGCGCCACCTAGCAGTGCAGGCCGGTACCGGCACCGGTAAGTCGCTAGCCTACCTAGTCCCAGCTATCCGGCATGCAATGAACTCAGGGTCCACCGTCATCGTCTCCACCGCTACCCTGGCATTGCAGCGCCAGCTGGTGGAGCGCGATCTGCCCCGGCTCACGAAGGCCCTTGCCCCCGTTATGGAGCGCACTCCTACTTTCGCCATCATGAAGGGCCGCAATAACTACCTGTGCATGAATAAGATTGCGGCGACCCCGGATGACCCGGAAGCTCTTATCGACGAATCCGAGATCTCCCGCCGCGGCAAGGCCGTGCGCCGCATCCACGAATGGGCGCAAGAAACCGAAACCGGTGACCGCGATGACCTCGAGCCAGGTGTACCGGACCTAGTGTGGCGGGCGGTGTCGGTAACGTCCAACGAGTGCTTGGGGGCTTCGCGTTGCCCGCACGGGCCAGACTGTTTTGCGGAAGAAGCTCGCAGGGCGGCTGCCGACGTCGATATCGTGGTCACCAACCACGCCATGCTGGCCATCGACGCTATCTCTGAGGCAAATATTTTGCCCGAACACGACGTGGCCATTATCGATGAGGCCCACGAGCTCGACGGCCGGATCACCTCCGTGTCCACCGCGGAGATTACTACCCGCGCCATCAAGATGGCCGCCAACCGCGCGAAGTCCTTAGGCAATGCCGGCAATCTTTCGGATCTGGCCGAGGAATTCGATGACCTGATGAAAATCCAGGAGCCCGGACGGTGGACCGACTTGGATGAAACTTCGCAGGGCCACCTGCGCGCGCTCGCCGAAGAGTTCCTGCGCGTTAAGTCCCTCATTTCTCGCGCACCCGAAGGCGAGGCCACCGATGACCCAGAAAAGAACGCCGAGCGCCAGAACTTAAGCAACCACCTCGCCGACCTCGCGCAAGCCGTATCACGCATGCTGGAGGTCTTCGCCACCGATGACCCAGCCAAGCAGGACGACGTAGTCTGGCTCGAACGCGATCCGCGCAGCGACGCCGAAACCCTCGCCGTGGCACCCCTGTCCATCGCCCACATGCTGCGCGAGAACCTCTTTGGGGAACAAACTGTTGTGCTTACCTCGGCCACTCTCGCCCTCGGCGGCCGCTTTGATGCTATGGCCGCACAGTGGGGCATGCCGAGCGGCACCTATGACACCTTGGACGCAGGCACGCCCTTCGACCCAGCCAAATCCGGCATTTTATACACCGCCAAGCATCTGCCCGCTCCGGGCCGCGATGGGCTGTCTAAAGAATCGATCGAGGAGATCTATGAGCTCATCATGGCCGCCGGCGGGCGCACTCTCGGATTGTTTTCCTCTCGCCGGGCCGCGGAAGAAGCAGCCGCCGCGCTCAAACCCCGTATCCCGTTTGACCTCTTCGTGCAGGGCGAAGATTCCATCGGTGCGCTAGTAGAGAAATTCTCGCAGAAGGAAAACTCCTGCCTCTTCGGAACGCTTACCCTATGGCAGGGCGTGGACGTGCCAGGGCCGGCGTGCTCGCTGGTCATCATCGACCGCATTCCATTCCCTCGCCCAGACGATCCCCTCATGCAGGCGCGCGCCCAAGCAGCCGATGCCGCCGGCCGCTCCGGGTTCATGGAGGTCTCCGCCAATCACGCCGCCTTGCTGATGGCGCAGGGAGCCGGCCGTCTGCTGCGCCACGTGACCGATCGCGGCGTGGTCGCCGTGCTTGATAACCGCCTGGAGTATAAGCGCTACGGCAGCTTCCTCAAGGCCTCCATGCCGCGCTTTTGGCAGACCACTGACGCGAGCACGGTCCGAGGTGCGCTTAAGCGATTGGTCGCCGCAGGGCGCACACGGTAGCCGAGTCTGGCGCGATTTCCGTAAAGCCGGCGTCAACGATGACCACGGCGCCGTCCTGTGCGCAGGCGGTGCGAAAATCCGTCGCGGAAACCTCGCGCACCGAAAGCCGAAAGTCAGTTTCTGCCCAGTCGCGTGCTTCATCCACCGACATCGCAGCGGCCAGCATCATCGAGCCGTGGCCTACCTGTGCCGCGACTTTGCCCGCAGACATGTCGAGGCTGCGGTCGACGTAGATAACGGGGGCATCGCTAAGCGGGGCTCCGGGTTCGTCATAGGCAAGGTCGGTGTGGCCGATCTGCAGCTTGGCAATGAGAGGATCCACCTCTGCTACGGCCGAGGGCGCAAAAGCGCGGGCGCGGTCCGCTACGGTCACGCCGGGCAGGCTTTGTACATCGCGCCACGCTTTATTGCGCGCGCGGCGGGCGATCTTGCGGATGCGGTGGCCATACCACTGCCCCAGCGCCTGCGCGAAGGCGCCGTCCTCGCCCGCGCGCTCGTCGAGGCACACCGCCACCACAGCGCGCGCGGCCGCTTCTAGCACCGCCGTACGTGTCGGCGGCTCCTGCTTCGGCAGATTAAGCGCAATCTGCATAGCTTGAATCGTGGCCGGATCATCTGGGTTCTCGGGATCATCGCGCCAGGAGCGTGAATCACAGGCTTCCACCAAACGCTGATGCGCTCTGTCGAATTTATTCATCAACAACCTCCTCGGCCGGAATACCCAAAATTTGCAGGACCTCATCCAACCGCCGGTGGTTCACAGAGGTATCTGCCACTTCCTGCAGGGCTGGTTTAGCATTGAAGGCAATCCCCAGCCCAGCAGCAGAAATCATATCGATGTCATTGGCGCCATCGCCCACGGCCACCGTCTGCTGCATACTCACCCCGGAATCCGCAGCGAACTCCCGGAGGAATTCCTCCTTCGCTTTGCGGTCAACCACCGTGCCGGTCACCCGGCCGGTGAGCTTCCCATCTGCGATCTCCAAGGTATTGGCGCGCACATAGTCCAATTCCATCTCCGCAGCTAGGCCTTCTAAAACTTGGATGAACCCGCCGGAGACCACCGCAGTGCGGTAGCCAATGCGATTCAACGTGGCGATGGTTTCCCGGGCGCCTGGAGTCAATTGAATATCGCGGGCCACCTCATCGATAATGGCGGCATCCAGCCCTTCCAGCACGGCGACGCGCTCACGCAGGGAAGCCTCAAAGTCCAGCTCCCCGCGCATGGCCCGGGCTGTTACTGCGGCAACCTCGTTCTCCTTTCCCGCATGGGCGGCCAGCATCTCGATGACCTCGCCTTGAATGAGGGTGCTATCGCAGTCGAAGCACACCAAACGCTTGGAACGCCGACCCAGGCCCGCGGGCTCAATGGCGATATCGATGCCGATCTGCTGCGCCAGCTCCGCTAATGCTTGGCGCACAGGTGCGGCGGAACCATCGAGAGATAGGAAAAGCTCCAGCCCGGTCAACGGAGAGGTCGAAAGCCCGCGGATGCGATCGATATTGGCATCGAAGTTGGCCAGTACGCGGGCAACTTCCTCCATGTGATGGGCGGTAACCTGCGTGCCCATGAGGACCACCACATAGCTCGAGCGGGCTCGAGCGGTGGATTTTTCCTCCCGCAGGTCTACGGATACCTGCTGACCGTAAATGCTCAAGGTATTGCGCAGCCCCTGTGCAATTTGCTCGGCGCGCGCCCCAGGAATGCGGGTATGGGCAGCGAGGGTAATGCGGCCGGAAAAGATGGCTTGTTCGACGTCGACAAGCGTGGCGTTATGGGCCGCCAGAACGCGGAAAAAGGCCGCCGAGACCCCGGTCTTATCCGGCCCGCTGGTGGTGATGACTGCATTGGTATCAGCTTGAGTACTCACGCCGCCCATTATCGCACGTGGGGGTACAGAAGATACGCCAAAGCCGCCTCCCATTGCCCATTAAGGGCTGGGAGGCGGCTTAAGTCAGGAGTTTGTGCGAGTTACTTCGCTTTAGTGGCTACCCACGTGTGCTTCCTCGCGCATGCGCTGAACCATATGCGGGTAGTGCAGCTCGAAGGCCGGACGCTCGGAGCGGATACGCGGCAGGGACACGAAGTTGTGGCGCGGCGGTGGGCAGGAGGTTGCCCACTCGAGGGAGTTGCCGTAGCCCCATGGGTCATCCACGGTGACAATCTCGCCGTAGCGCCAGGACTTGAATACGTTCCAAATCAGCGGGATGACGGAGGCGCCGAGGACGAAGGAGAAGATGGTGGAAATCTGGTTGAAGACCGTGAAGCCATCAGACTCCAAGTAGTCAGCGTAACGACGCGGCATACCCATGTTGCCTACCCAGTGCTGAACCAAGAAGGTGCCGTGGAAGCCGATGAAGGTCAGCCAGAAGTGAATCTTACCCAAACGCTCATCCAGCATACGGCCGGTCATCTTCGGGAACCAGAAGTACAGACCCGCGAAGGCGGAGAACACAACGGTACCGAACAGGGTGTAGTGGAAGTGAGCAATCAAGAAGTAGGACTCAGCCAAGTGGAAGTCCAATGCCGGGGATGCCAGCATAACGCCGGTCATGCCGCCGAAGAGGAAGGTTGCCATGAAGCCCATAGCGAAGATCATCGGGGTATCCCAGGTGATGTGGCCCTTCCACATGGTGCCGACCCAGTTGAAGAACTTAACGCCGGTAGGCACCGCAATAAGGAACGTCATGAAGGAGAAGAACGGCAGCAGGATAGCGCCGGTAACGAACATGTGGTGAGCCCACACAGCCATGGACAGGGCGCCGATGGCCAGCAGTGCGAAGACCAAGCCGATGTAGCCGAAGACCGGCTTGCGGGAGAAGACCGGAACAACCTCAGAAACAACGCCGAAGAACGGCAGCGCGAGGACATAAACCTCAGGGTGGCCGAAGAACCAGAACAGGTGCTGCCACAGGATGCCGCCACCATTAGCGGAATCGTAGATGTGGCCGCCCAGCTTGCGGTCATACAGGACGCCCAATGCGGCAGCGGTCAGCAGCGGGAAGATCATCAGCACGATGGCGGATGCGGTGAATACGGCCCAGCTGAATACCGGCAGGCGGAACATGGTCATGCCCGGTGCGCGCAGGGTCAGAATGGTCGTAATCATGTTGATAGCGGAGGCAATGGTACCGACACCGGTAGCGCCCACGCCGACGATCCACATATCCGCGCCGATGCCCGGGGTGTGGACGCCATCAGCCAGTGGCATGTACATGGTCCAGCCGAAGTCAGCTGCACCACCTGGGGTGACGAAGCCCAGCAGCATCACGGTGCCGCCCAGCAGGGTAACCCAGAAGCCGAAAGCGTTCAGTCGGGGGAAGGCCACGTCCGGCGCGCCGATCTGCAGCGGCAGGATGTAGTTACCAAAGCCCCACACAACTGGTGTTGCAAACAGCAGCAGCATCACGGTGCCGTGCATGGTAAACAGCTGGTTGAACTGCTCATTGGACAAGAACTGAAGACCCGGGGTGAACAGCTCCGCACGGATCAACAGTGCCATAAAGCCACCGAGGAAGAAGAAGCTGAAGGACATGATCAAGTACATGATGCCCAGCTGCTTGTGGTCGGTGGTGGTTAGAAATACCCAAGCCTTTGAACCGGTCTTCGCATTACCGGTTGGCTCTGGACGTGTAGGGGCGACGTAATCGTCGACCCGTGGCGCCACAGCGGTCATAAAATCCTCCTGATTAACAAAGTGCCTGTGGGCAGGGCCCACCTACACCTAGGTTTACTCGCATTATATTAGGCCATTTTCCCCTGTTCTTTCCAGCTTCCCCCAATGATGAGCCGCACGACCACGCCTCGACACTAACCACATCTTTCACATAGGCCCTGCACGTGGCGCGGCCGCCAATTCCGGCACGGATTTTCGGCCCCCAATTACCGTGCTATATGTCACAGATGGACTGAATTGTGCACCCTCAAAACGCGAAAACACACCCCCGCTCGTTATCAACCTTTCGATTGATTTAGAGCAGAAGGTGTGCCGCTAGACCACGCTGATCAGCGGGAATGCTTAGAAGTCCCAGTCATCATCCGTGGTGTCCTCAGCCTTGCCAATGACATAGGAGGAACCAGAGCCAGAGAAGAAGTCGTGGTTCTCGTCAGCATTCGGCGAAAGCGAAGACAAAATAGCCGGGGAAACGCGAGTCTCATCGGCTGGGAAGAGTCCCTCGAAGCCCAAATTATTCAGCGCCTTATTGGCGTTATAGCGCAGGAAGCGCTTAACGTCCTCGGTCCAGCCCAAGTCATCGTAGAGATCCTCGGTGTAGTCGATCTCATTGTCATACAGGTCGTAGACCAAGTCGAAGGTGTATTCCTTCAGCTCCGCCTGGCGCTCCTCATCCAGCTGCTTATAGGCCTGCTGGAACTTGTAGCCAATGTAGTAGCCGTGCACGGCCTCATCGCGGATAATCAGGCGAATGATATCGGCGGTATTGGTGAGCTTCGCGCGGGAAGAGAAGTACATCGGCAGGTAGAAACCGGAGTAGAACAAGAAGGACTCCAGCAAAGTGGAGGCCACCTTCTTCTTCAGCGGATCCTCGCCCTTGTAATAGGACAAGATGATCTTGGCCTTCTTCTGCAGGTTCTCGTTTTCTTCGGACCAGCGGAAGGCATCGTTGATCATGGGTGTGGACGCCAGGGTCATAAAGATATTGGAATAGGACTTGGCGTGCACAGACTCCATGAAGGCGATATTGGTGTACACCGCTTCCTCATGCAGAGTCTGAGAATCCGGGAGGAGGGAAATCGCACCGACGGTGCCTTGGATGGTATCCAGCAGCGTCAGGCCGGTGAAGACCCGCATGGTGGTTTCCTTTTCCTTCTCCGTCAGTGTCTTCCAGCTAGGAAGATCATTGGAGACTGGGACCTTTTCTGGCAGCCAGAAATTACCGGTGAGGCGCTCCCATACCTCGAGGTCCTTTTCATCCGGGATGCTATTCCAGTTAATGGCCTTAACTGGCTTTTCATGACTAGAAACGTAGTCATCGTACTCGTGCGACACGCGGCGTCACTCCAATACTAAAAACGGACAAATTCAGGTCTCCAGCATACCCAATTCGCCCGCCCTCTAAGCCATTGTGCTGGATACCACTTACCTATACTGATTCCAGTTACTTCGGAGCATGCAAAGAAAGGATTTCCGCATGAGTGCCACCCCTCCCCTGCTGGGTTCCGTGGTGGATAGGCTCGGCGCCGAGATCGTAAGCGGAGACATCGCCGAGGGCGAGCGGTTCCGTCTGGGGGACGTCGAAAAGCGCTTTGGCATCTCCCGCACAGTGGCCCGTGAGGCCATGCGCACGCTCGAACACCTCGGCATGGTCCGCTCTGGGCGTCGCGTGGGAATCACGGTGCTGCCGATGGATAGTTGGGCGGTATATGACCCGGCGATCATCGGCTGGCGGTTAAATGATGACAAAACCCGCGGGCAGCAAGTGGCACGCCTCAAC
Organism: Corynebacterium nasorum; assembly: GCF_032821635.1. Classification (NCBI taxonomy): domain Bacteria; kingdom Bacillati; phylum Actinomycetota; class Actinomycetes; order Mycobacteriales; family Corynebacteriaceae; genus Corynebacterium; species Corynebacterium nasorum. Next base: position 69,070 of record NZ_JAVBIE010000011.1, read on the forward strand.
GAGTTGCGGCTGGGAATTGAACCGGTGGCGGCCCGACTCGCAGCCGGCAATGCCAGCGCCCAGCAGCGGGCGGAGCTCCTTCGCCTCGCCGCGCGTTTAGCCGAGCTAGAATCCACTCCTTCCCCGCGCGTGGGTGAGGAACTGGAAACCGATTTGCGCTTTCACACCCTGATCTTGCGGGCCTCCGGCAATGAGATGCTGGCCGCGCTCGCCCCTTCGCTAGTAGCGATGCTCAAGGGCAAGTCCGTCTTTGGTTCCCGCAAGCGCGATCCCATAGGCGGGACCACACAACTGCACATGGAGCTGGCCCGCGCCATTGATGCTGGGCTTGCCGACGCCGCCGAAAGCACCTCCCGCACCATCCTCGACCGCACCAGGGCAGAAAACGGTTAAACGCCTCGATGCACGTCCTTCCCCACGACGTGCATCGAGGCGCCCTAGCTGCGGTTTAGAGCATGCAGGATACGCAGCCCTCGACCTCGGTGCCCTCCAGCGCCATCTGGCGCAGGCGGATGTAATACAAGGTCTTAATCCCCTTGCGCCACGCATAAATCTGCGCACGGTTGACATCGCGGGTGGTTGCGGTGTCCTTGAAGAAGAGGGTGAGCGATAGACCTTGGTCTACATACTTGGTGGCTACGGCATAGGTATCGACGATCTTCTCGAAGCCGATCTCATAAGAGTCCTTGAAATACTCCAAGTTGTCATTATCCATGTGCGGCGCCGGGTAGTAGACGCGACCAATCTTGCCTTCCTTGCGGATCTCAATCTTGGAGGCAATCGGGTGGATGGACGAGGTGGAGTTGTTGATATAGGAAATCGAACCCGTTGGCGGCACTGCCTGCAGGTTGCGGTTATATAGTCCGTACTTGGCCACGTCCTGCTTCAACTCCTCCCAGTCCTGGGCGGACGGGGTGTGGATCGAAGAGGACTCGAAAAGCTCCTGGACCTTCTTTGTCTGCGGCTTGAACTCTTCCGGATCGTAGCGGTCGAAGAATTCGCCGGAGGCGTACTCGGACTGCGGGAACTCCTTAAAGTACTCACCGCGCTCGCGGGCAATCTTATTAGAGGCACGCAGCGCCGCATACAGCACGGCCGCGAAGTAGGCATTAGTGAAATCCAAGCCTTCTTCCGAGCCATACTCGATGTGCTCGCGACCCAAGTAACCGTGGAGGTTCATCTGGCCCAAGCCGATGGCATGGGACTCGTCGTTTCCGCGGCGCACAGACGGCACGGAATCGATGGACGTCTTATCCGCCACAGCGGTCAGGCCACGGATGGCAGTCTCCACCGTAGTGGCGAAGTCCGGCGAATCCATGGTCATCGCGATATTCAGCGAGCCCAGGTTACAAGAGATATCGCTGCCCAGCTCCTGGTAGGTCAGATCCGCATTGAATTCGGAAGCGGAGTTAACCTGCAGGATCTCCGAGCACAGGTTGGACATGTTGATCCACGACGTCTTTACCGGGTTGGCGCGGTTCACGGTGTCCTCGAACATGATGTACGGGTAGCCGGACTCGAATTGCAGCTCTGCCACGGTCTGGAAGAAGTGACGGGCGTTGATCTTCTTCTTACGGATGCGTGGGTCTTCTACCATCTCCTCATAGTGCTCAGTAACGGAGATGTCACCGAAGGCCTTGCCATAGACGCGCTCTACGTCATACGGCGAGAAGAGGTACATATCGTCATTGCGTTTGGCCAGCTCGAAGGTGATATCCGGCACGACGATGCCCAGCGAGAGGGTCTTAATGCGGATTTTCTCGTCCGCATTCTCACGCTTGGTATCCAGGAAGTCCATGATGTCTGGGTGGTGCGCATTGAGATAGACCGCACCAGCGCCCTGGCGGGCACCAAGCTGGTTGGCATAAGAGAAGGAATCCTCCAGCAGTTTCATTACCGGGATAACACCGGAAGACTGGTTCTCAATGTGCTTAATGGGCGCGCCGGATTCACGAATATTAGACAGCAGCAGGGCCACGCCGCCGCCGCGCTTGGAAAGCTGCAGCGCGGAGTTGATGGAGCGTCCAATGGACTCCATATTGTCCTCGATGCGCAGCAGGAAGCAGGACACGAGCTCGCCACGCTGGGCCTTACCGGCATTGAGGAAAGTTGGGGTGGCCGGCTGGAAACGACCGTTCATAATCTCGTCCACAAGGCGCTCTGCCAAGCCAGTATCACCGTCTGCCAAGAATAGGGCGGTCATGGAGACGCGATCCTCAAAGCGCTCGAGGTAGCGACGACCATCAAAGGTCTTCAGCGTGTAGCTGGTGTAGTACTTATACGCGCCTAGGAAGGACTTGAAGCGGAACTTATAGGAATAAGCGCGCTTAAAAAGCTCCTTAATAAAGGAGAAGTCATACTGCTCGATGACTCGTGGGTCGTAGTACTTGTTATTAATCAGGTAATCGATCTTTTCTTCCAGATCATGGAAGTAGACCGTGTTTTGATTAACGTGCTGCAGGAAGAATTGGTTTGCGGCCTCGCGGTCTTTATCAAACTGAATCTTGCCGTTTGCATCGTAGAGATTCAGCATCGCGTTGAGAGCGTGGTAGTCCAACTGCTCTTCCGGCTTTACTGGCTCGGCGACGGTCTTCCCCAATTGCGTACTCACAGCTGACAAGGCCTTTCTTAAAAATCAGGATCTTTATTTAAGTCGTGGTGGGTGCTAGGCCGCGGCCTCGAGCCCAAGCTCGGCGGCGTTAGCCATTAAGCCTTCACGACAAATTTTTATATCGTCATCGTTTCCCAGCAACTCGAAACGATATACATAGGGCACTTTACATTTGGCACTGATGACGTCACCAGCCTTGCCAAAGTCGGCACCGAAATTGCTATTTCCACCCGCGATTACCGCGCGAATGAAACTGCGGTTGTGCTCATCATTAAGGAACTTAATTACCTGTGAGGGCACGGGACGGGAATTTTGATGGCTAATGGACGCGCCCCCGCCATAGGTGGGACACACCAAGACATAAGGTTCGTTGACCTTGAGGGGCTCCTCCGTGCGGCGCAGCGGAATGCGTGCGCTGGGAAAGCCCAGTTTCTGCACGAACCGGTGCGTATTTTCCGTTGCGGAGGAAAAATACACGACCAACATCGCTACTGGCCTCCCCTACCCCTTAGGCGGATGCCGCTAGGGAAGCCAAGCCCTTGATACGGTCTGGGCGGAAACCAGACCAGTGCTCACCGTTGGCCTCAACTACTGGGGCCTGAACGTAACCCAATGCCATTACGTAGTCGCGAGCCTCGTCATCGGCCGAGATATCAACTAGGTCATACTCGAGGCCGGCACGATCGAGGGCCTTCCTGGTGGCGTTGCACTGGACGCACGCTGGCTTGGTGTAAACGGTGATAGACATATAGATCCTTAAAGCTCCTGCATTGAAAACTCGTCAGAACGGGGAGCGTTTCCCGCCTATTCGGGCGCTTCCTGCGCCGCTCTGAACAACATCAACGACACTATACTTTGGGGGAAAGACCCGCAACCAACACAATATGTAGTAGTTACAAGCATGGTATTCCCAGGATGACACACCCCCAGGCCCCACATGTTGACCACACCCAAGGACAGCCATGAAACTACATCAATGAGATTCCTGCGGGTTTACCTGGAATTCACCGTTTTGTGTGTCAAAGTTCACATTTCCGGTGTGGCGCTTCGCTTCAGGAACCGACCGTCGATGACTCCCCGGAGACACAGGTCGACGGCCGCGGCCCCTCCCCTGGGGCGCGCTTCAGGCCAAAAATGACCTGGCTCAGCGCCGTGCGGTCAGTCAGCAGCTTATCGTGCCGAGGAGCCACGCCGCAGACCTCACCAAGGTCGAGGTTCACCACATCGGCGCCGTCGACAGCTACCAGCTGCGAGGAGCTATTCGGGGTTACCGTCGTATCCGCCGGCGAGTAGATGGAGGTGTAGAGCACGCCCGGCGCGGTGTCCGGCAGCGCATTGAGCCTTTGCATAAATTCCGAACCCACCACCTGTTGGATGCCGGCCGTGCTGGCCAAGAAGGCGGCGAGGCGGGGTGCGAAGGCGATGAATTTGGCCAGACCTTCGCCCTGCCCACCCAGCGTGGTGCCGTGGAAGTTGCCGCCTAGAGCCACAGCCCGAGCGACGTGCTCAGCCCCGCCGTACATTTGGGTATAGGTCTTAATATGGGTACCGCCCTGGGAATGGCCTACCAAGTCCACTTTCTCTGCGCCGGTTACCGCTCGGACATAGTCCACGTGCCGCGCTATTTCCTCGGCCGCATCATCCAAATCTGAAATGGCCTTCGTTGAGGGAGAGGCATTCTGCAAAGAAACATCATCCGCTCCATAATCAAAGGCCCATACGCACGCACCCTGATCCTTCAACATCGGAATCAAGCTTTTCCACACACCCGCGTTGTTATAGGTGCCATGCAGTAGCACCACCGGCTCAACAATCTGGCCAGAAGGCACACAGGAAGGGTCATTGATCCCAAAGGACTCTGGAACAGAGGATTCCCACTCCGACTGAGAGGCATTAGCAATAGGGGCGGATAGCCCAAGGGCTGCAGCAGCAAGCACAGCAACAATTCGCCGGGACATTATTCTTCTTTCTCACGACACATAACGGCGATTTGATTATATTCATACATGTCTCTTTATTCCCCGTGGCCCTGGAGAAAATTATCCCTTGTGCCATAATTCACCCATAAAAAATCCGCCCCACTCCGGATAGCCGGAGGGAGCGGATGGAATCGCGAATCAATTAGCCCTGACGAGCCTTGAAACGGGGATCCTTCTTGTTGATCACGAAGACCTTACCGTGGCGGCGAATAACCTGGGCGCCCGGCTTCTTCTTCAGCGACCGAAGGGACTTACGGACCTTCATCGGGCGCTCCTTTCGTTATGCGCAATCTACATGCGGTTGAATAAGTAAAGCACGGACTGGGAATCCCCAGCCATGACACGAGGAAAAATTTTACCTCACACGGCCGTCAATACCAAAACACTAAGGCTTGACGACTGCGGACTCGCGCTCGTAGCGCGACTTCATCTCCTCGCCTACCTCATCCAGGCTACGTCCCATTGTCTCTGGAACCAAAATGCGGGTATAGGCAATGGCGATGAGACCAAAGACTCCAAAGACCATAAACGCCACCGGGCCAGTCAGCCACTCCACTAGCGGCAAGAAGTACTGCGCCACGGCCCAGTTGGTGGCCCACAACGATAGCCCCGCAATGCCCATGCCTAGACCACGTACCTGCAGCGGTACTAGCTCGGAGATAAGCAGCCACGTCGTGGGTGAGACCGCCGCCTGTTGGAAAGCAATAAACAGCGCCATAAATACCAACGAGACCATGGCCATAGCGGTGGAATCCTGGGCGTGGGAATAGGCGAAGGAAAGAATGAATAGCGAGACCACGTTGCCGGTCAGGCCGATGAGCAATAGGCGCTTGCGCCCAATGCGGTCTACTACCTTTAGGCCAACCCAGCAGGCGAGCACGGATACCGTGCCGATAACGATGGAGGTGTAGACCGAATTGGCCGTAGAAATCCCCACCTGATTCATCATGGTCGGCGCGAAGTACACGATGGCGTTCACACCGGTAATTTGCTGCGTTAGCCCCATCAGCATGGCCAGCAGCACCGTAATCTGCATCCACCGGTTGGCGGTAAGCGCCTTCCACTCAGACCCGCTGGACTTGCGTGCGGTCTCCTGCGACGTCAGCTCCGAGATATCCATTCCAGCGCGCCCGGCAATTTCTTGGGCACGAGCCATCTTGCCGTTCGTCGCTAGCCATACCGGCGTCTCTGGCAGAAACACCATTCCGAGCGCCAACGCTAGTCCTGGCACGGCGGCCAAGCCCAGCATCCACTCCCAACTGCCAGTAGAGGCCAGCGCGGAGTTGACCAGGTAGGCCATCAACTGGCCCACCACAATCGCCAGGGTATTGAGAGAGACCATGCGCCCGCGCACCTTGGCAGGCACGATCTCCGCGATGTACATGGGCGAAACGATGGATACCGCACCTACAGCAAAGCCCAAGAACGTGCGTGCCGTAGCCAGCATGCCCACCGATCCGGACAGGGCGCACCAGATGGAGCCCAACACGAAAATGATGCCACCCGCAATCAGTGTGAAGCGGCGGCCAAACCTATCGGCGATGCGCCCGGCTGTCAGCGCACCAACAGCCGCCCCCACAAGCAGCATCGAGGTCACCCACCCCTCTTGGTGGGCGCTCATGTCGAATGCGGGGCTAATAAAAAGCAAGGCACCGGACATCACTCCGGTGTCGTATCCAAAAAGCAGCCCGCCGAGGGCCGCTATGCCAGCTACTACCTTGACATAAACATCCTTATTCACAGCACAATATTGTGTCAGGCGGCTACCATGAACGTCATGTCGAACGATGCCGAAAACCTGCAGCAAACCATCATAAAAGCCCTGGGTGTACGCCCCTTTATCGATCCAGAAGCGGAAGTCCAGCGCCGCGTGGATTTCTTGGTTGACTACCTGCGCACCACCTGCGCTAAAGGCTACGTGCTGGGGATTTCGGGCGGCCAGGATTCCACCTTGGCAGGAAAGCTCGCGCAACTGGCGGTGGACCGCGTCGACGGCGCAGAGTTTTGGGCCGTGCGTCTGCCTCACGGTGTGCAGGCCGATGAGGACGATGCCCAGATTGCCCTGGATTTCATCCAGCCCGATCACCGCCCCACCGTCAATATCAAGCCGGCCACCCTCGCCCTCGACGAGCAGGTGGCGGATGCTGTGCAGCTTGCCGACGTCACCGATTTCAACCGCGGCAATACTAAGGCCCGCCTGCGCATGACCGCCCAGTACGCCATCGCCGGTGAGGTCGGCGCCCTCGTCATCGGCACCGATCATGCGGCGGAAAACGTCACCGCTTTCTTCACTAAGTGGGGCGATGGCGCGGCAGACCTCCTCCCCTTGGCCGGGCTCAATAAACGCCAGGGCGCCGCCCTTCTAGAGCACCTCGGCGCCCCGCGCTCTACCTGGGAGAAGGTCCCCACCGCGGACTTGGAAGACGATAAGCCCCAGCTTCCCGACGAAGAAGCCCTCGGCGTCACCTACGCCCACATCGATGACTACTTGGAGGGAAAGGCGGTTCCCGATGCCGCCCGCGAACGCATCGAAACCCTATGGCGCCGCGGCGCTCATAAACGCATCATGCCGCAGGGGCCAAACCTTTAGGCCAGTGCCTCCAAGGTTGCGGCAGCCGCACGCTCCAGCGGCCGGTTATAGCTTGCACCGTGCGTGAGCGCATGCACCGCTAGTGGATGCAGCTGATGCATAGGAATCCACTTCTCGATATCTTTCGGCGCACCATAGCCCTGGAAAATTTCTTCTAGGTATGGTGCCCCGAAAAGGGCCAGCATTCCCAAATCCGTATGCGGATGCCCGCCGTGGGCAGCGGGGTCAATCATGATGCCGCCATCGGAACCAAAGAGCAGGTTTCCCGCCCACAGGTCACCGTGGATGCGAGCCGGCGCCACATCCCAACTGCGCGCGGCGATGGCATCGCAAGCTCGCCTTACCAAATCCAACTGCGCCGAACTAATCCCAGCCAGTTCCGCAAAAGGCAGCACGCGCTGTTCGACGTAGAAGTCACCCCAGTTATCCGTCGGGATGCAGTCTTGCTCGATGCTGCCGATGAAGTTCTTTCCCTCCCATCCGGCAGGAGGTGCGCCAAACGCTTCGGCTCCTGCGCGGTGCATGCGAGCCAACTCCGCACCAAACTTCCTCGCCGCCTCCGGCGTGGGCATGACCTCGTCCACGCGCTCGGTAACGATCTCTAGCCCGTCGGCGCTTACTACGTTGACCACCGCGTCGGTAGCTTCTCCAAGCCACCGCAATCCTGCCGCCTCGGCGCCAGCTTGATCTGTGTCGCGTACTCGCTTTGAAAAAGTCTGCATGGCGCCCAGCCTAATCAGGCAAGAGAACTTTTAAAGCGCTCCGCGCTCCCGCGTGGGCAAACACATCATGAATAGAAGCGCTAGCTCACCGAACACGGGGATAAACCCAATCAAGCATAAGAACCCTGTTCTTCCAGAATCGTGCAACCGCCGGAAAATTAAGGAAACGACCGGCATAGCAAGAAATCCTTTTACAACAGGCTTGATATTCACGCCATAATGCTGATCGACGGCGCTAATTGGCACTGAAATCAACACTAGAAAGCCAAATACCCACCAGAACTCACTCACAGACGCTCGACCAAGGAAGTTGAAGTATCGAATAAAGAACCTGCCCACTGCCTGCGCAGGAGACGCCCCGTAGAGCGCATCGCGTGCAAAGAACCCCGTGGATTCGTAAGTCATAACGCGCGGGCCCCTTCGACGTTGGCTGCATATACTCGGCTGCGAACCATGCTACCCACTTCCCATAAAGGATGAGCAATGCAATCAGACGTCATCATCATCGGCGGAGGTTTTGCCGGCACCGCCGCTGCCATCACTTTGGCCCGCGCTAACCGGAATGTTCAGTTAATCGATTCCGGCACTCCCCGCAATCGCTTCAGCGAACATTCCCACGGCATCCTCGGCCTAGACGGCGTGGCTCCCACCGAGCTGCTCGAACGCGGCCACGCGGAGGTTAATAAATTCGGCGGCGCCATTACCCACGCCACGGTGGAAAGCCTCTCCCGGCCTTCCGAGCAGGCCCCGTGGCAAGTAAGTCTCACCGATGGCACGCTTCTAGAATCCCGCCATGTCCTCGTTGCTACTGGTCTCACAGACAAGCTCCCTGAGGTCCCTGGTCTTAGTGATTTATGGGGAACGCGCATCTTTCACTGCCCTTATTGCCACGGCCATGAGGTCAAGGGGAAGAAGGTTGTGCTCATTGGCGGCGCGAATCCGCCTTTTACTATCCGCATTAGCAAACTGCTTTCTAAGTGGACGAGTGCTCTGACCTTCTACCCCAACGGCCTTGAGCTCACCGGGCTTGACCGCACCCAGCTCGCCGGATTGGGCGTAGAAATAAACGATGCGAAAGTGACACAAGTTCAGCCGGATCAGGCATCGCCCACCGGCGTAGAGGTACACAGCGCCGATGGAGTAGACATCTACGAAGCATGCTTTACTGGGCCCGATTTTCTGCCCAACGATGCACTATTGCGGGACGCTGGTTGCGAATCGGCCCATGGCTGGGTCAGTGCAGAACGTGGCCAAACTTCAATATCGCGACTATGGGCAGCCGGCAATGTAGTCAGCTCGCCGGACCAGGTCTCTCAGGCAATGGGTAGCGGCGCCGCCGTAGGCATTGCTATCGACCAGTGCATGCTTGATGAGGACTTAGCAAAACTATAGGCACCCGAGACAAACAAAAAGGAGAGGAACTAATGTTCCTCTCCTTTATATTGTGGAGCTAACGGGATTCGAACCCGTGACCCCCACACTGCCAGTGTGGTGCGCTACCAGCTGCGCCATAGCCCCTCAAACGAGGTGCAACCTTGTGGGCTGCAACTCGCTTAAATATACATGGAGGGTATTTAACTCTCCAAATCGCCTGCTACTGGGTGACGATCTCTACCCAATCGCCCAGGTTCTTGCCGGCCTTTTGGTCCTTTTCGGATGGAACATCCTTGCCATTTTGAACAATACGCGGCGAGGAGACAGAGCCGGTTTCTTTATCCAGCTTGTCGTAGTTGGTCTTCGCCACCTTATTGCCCTGCTTGATGTCTACGTCCTTCATGGACTCAACAACATCATCTTCGGCGCCAAGCTCCTTGGCTTGGTTAGCAATGTCTTCGATGCCCCACTTATTAGCAACACTTTGCTGGTTTTGCATGAGGAAGTCACGCAAATTCCAATAGGTTTTGATGTCGCCGGACTTTGCCAACTCCGACATAGCGGCTGCCGCCTTCGTGGAGTAGCCCTCCTGACCTTCAATATCCTTGCCATCCAGGAAGTTGAGGGTGCGCACATGAACGATCAGCTTGCCCTCTTCGATAGCATTCTTCATGTCGCCGTCGGTAGCCTGAGCCAATTCAGCACAGTGCGGGCAAGAGTAATCTTCGTACAGATCTACCTTAGGGGTATCGTCCGTAGCGCTCTCGCCCTTCAACGTGATAGCACCATCATTGAACTCCATAGTCATATTGACGTCTTCGACGCCATCATCAGATTGCTTACCGTTCCACACGATATAGCCAATAACAACGGCAATGATGACGAGAAGTACACCGACTCCCCAGATAAAACCGTTGCCACCCTTATCGTTCGGGTCAGTTACTTTGCTCATTTGAACCTTGCCTTTGAAAATTTTCGGACCAATACAGCCTACCTTGCCCTCCCATTAGGGGTGAAGAGCAAACTTGGTGAAAGGGCGTTTAATAGTCCAAACAGTGAGGAATAGATACGCGACATCGCGCAACAGCGTCTTCGCATAATCCATTCCGCGGTCAGGATTTTGGGCGTCATAGCCAAAGCAGCCGCAGTCAATATCTAGCCCGCGGGCCCAGGCCTGCGCGATGCCCACCATAAACAGCAGCAACACGATGGTTGCCACGATGGAGGACCTCCGCAAAAACAGCCCGAGAAGCAAGAGCACGCCACCGATAACTTCTAATGGACCAATGACCGTTGCCAGATAAAGAGCCCAATCAGGCGTAAAAATGTCATAGCCTTTGATGGCCTGGGTCATGTCTAGAGTTTTGCCGAGTTTGTGCACGCCGGCTTCAATCCACACCCAGGCCATGCCAAAGCGGGCGATGAAGCTGATGACATCAAGCATCAGCTTCCCATTAATCTTGCTACTCACGAGGTTGAGTGTAGCGTTAAACCCCTAATACATGGGAAACAACTGCCTGTGCTTCTGCTTGCACCTGCTTGAGATGTTCCTCACCCAAGAAAGATTCGGCATAGATTTTGTACTTATCTTCCGTACCGGAAGGACGGGCGGCAAACCAGGCATTTTCCGTCGCTACCTTCAGGCCGCCAATGGCCGCACCGTTGCCGGGCGCCTCCGTCAGCTTGGCCACAATGTCCTCCCCCGCCAGCTCCGTAGCGGTGACCTTGTCCGGAGACAGCTTCTTGAGGATGGCCTTCTGCTCGCGGTTCGCGGGGGCGTCGGTGCGAGCATAGGCTGGGGCACCGAATTTTTCTGCCAGCTCTGCATAGCGCTGGGACGGACTCTTGCCCGTTACCGCGGTGCTCTCCGCGGCAAGCAGATCCATAATGATGCCATCCTTATCGGTAGACCATACGGAGCCATCGAAGCGTAGGAAGGAAGCACCGGCCGATTCTTCGCCACCGAAACCAATGGTGCCTTCCACCAGCCCCGGCACAAACCATTTGAAGCCGACGGGAACCTCCACCAGCTCCCGGTCAAGGCTTTCCACCACGCGGTCAATCATGGAGGAGGACACCAAAGTCTTTCCCACACCGGCCTTCCCCCACTGCGGACGGTGACTAAAGAGGTACTCGATGGCCACGGCGAGGTAATGATTGGGATTCATCAGGCCAGCATCGGGCGTGACAATGCCATGGCGATCCGCATCGGCGTCATTGCCGGTGGCAAGGTCGAAGCTTGAGCGGGCGTCGATAAGCGAGGCCATGGCATCCGGCGAAGAACAATCCATGCGGATCTTGCCGTCCGTATCCAAGGTCATAAAGCGGAACGTGGAGTCCACCTCAGGGTTGACCACGGTCATATTCAGTCCGTAGTGATCCGCAATGGCCTGCCAATAGTCCACCGAGGCACCACCCATGGGATCGGCGCCGATACGCAAGCCGGAATCCTTGATAGCCTGCATATCCACCACGTTTTCTAGGTCAGCAACATAGTTTTGTACGTAGTCGTGCTTCACGCAGCGCTCATCCAGCACGCCGTGAACCGAGGTCCGCTTGACCCCCTCCAGCCCGGCGCGCAAGTAGTCGTTGGCGCGCCCTGCAATCCAATCGGTTGCCTGCGCATCGGCCGGGCCGCCGGTTGGCGGGTTGTACTTGAAACCACCATCGCGCGGAGGGTTATGCGAAGGAGTAATCACAATGCCGTCGGTACCGGGGTGGGTCAAAATCGCGTGGGATACCGCCGGAGTCGGGGTATAGCGGCCGCGATCGTCGACGCGAACCTCCAGCTCATTGGCCAGCAGCACCTCGAGGGCGGAGACCATGGCGGGCTCGGATAGCGCATGGGTATCGCGGCCGATAAAAATTGCCCCGGTAACACCTTGCTCTGCGCGATAGTCCACAATGGCTTGGGTGATCGCCAGGATATGCGCCTCATTGAAAGCGCAGTCGAGTGCGGAACCGCGATGCCCAGAGGTACCAAAGGAGACCTGCTGGTCTGGGTTCTCCGCATCCGGGGTGCGGGTGTAGTAGGCGGTGACCAATTCTGCGATGTCAATGAGGTCCGATGGTTGTGCAAGCGTGCCGGCGCGCTCGTGGGCCATGGCGTACTCCTTGGGGTTGGGGTCCGTATAGCTATAGCTTGCCTTCTCCCCAGTGATTGCGCAGGACGGATAATCCCCCGGCTGGGGGTATGGCCAAATTTACTCCATTTCTATAGTTCGCTAGATTTGCAGAATGGACTCGCTTAATTCCATTCTCTCCGCCATCAGCACCGTGGTCTGGGGACCATTCATCCTCATTCCACTCCTGTTGGGCACGGGCCTGTGGCTGACAATCCGTTTGGGTGGCCTCCAGTTCCGGACGCTAGGGCGTGCGACGCGCCACGTCTTTGCCACAGACTCTGATGATGAGTCCACCGAAGGAGATATTTCCAATTATCAGGCGCTGACCACCGCCCTTGCCGCCACCGTAGGCGTGGGAAATATCGTGGGCGTGGCCACCGCGCTGTCTATTGGTGGCCCCGGCGCGCTGGTATGGATCTGGATTACGGGCCTAGTGGGCATGGCCTCCAAATACACCGAGGCGTACCTCGGAGTGCGTTTTCGCACCACCGATTCCAATGGCGAGATGTCCGGCGGCCCGCAACAATATCTCAAGCGCGGTATCCCCGGACCGCTCGGCTCCGTGCTAGCTGTCTTCTTTGCCATCTTCGCAATCTGCGCCTCCTTTGGCATCGGCAACCTCGCCCAAGCCAATGCCGTGGCCACCAATATGGAATCCACTTTCGGCATCGCCCCAGCGGCCACCGGTGCAATCCTGTTCGTCTTGGTAGGCTCCGTACTCCTCGGGGGAATCCAGGCCATCGGCCGCATCACCGCGGCCTTCGTGCCTTTAATGATCATCGTTTATGTTCTTGGTGGACTGTTTGTGATCTTCTCGCACGCTAGCGAGATCCCCGCCGCCTTCGCCATGATTTTCAGCGGTGCTTTCACCGGCACGGCCGCCGGCGGCGGCTTCGTGGGTTCTACCTTCATGATGGCTATTCAATACGGCGTCGCCCGCGGCATCTTCTCCAATGAGTCCGGCATGGGCTCCGCCGCCATCGCCGCGGCGGCCGCCAAAACCCCGCACCCGGCGCGCCAGGGGCTAGTCTCCATGACGCAAACCTTCATTGACACCATCATTGTGGTCACCATTACCGGCTTGGTCATTGTGGTGGGCGGCACCTGGGACATGGGCCGAGACGAAGCCGGAATCATGACAGCTGAGGCCTTCTCTCGTGTACTGCCCGGAGACTGGGGCGGCACCATCGTTTCGCTCTCCATTATTTTCTTCGCCTTTTCCACCATCATGGCCTGGGCTTATTATGGCGAGCGTTCCCTGGAATCCCTGTGCGGCCGCAAGGCTTCCATCCCCTACCGCATGTTCTTTGCCTGTCTGCTTTTTGTCGGTTCCGTCTCAGAGCTCGAGCTTGCCTGGACCTTCTCCGATCTGGCCAATGGCCTCATCGCCATCCCGAACCTCATTGGGCTGCTGCTCCTTTCCGGGCTAGTAGCCCGCGAGACTAAGGCTTATCTCGCCTTCGACCCCAAGCTCACTAAGCCGGTAGATGAGGTGCGCGCGTTCGTAGAGTCCCAAGGAATGGACTGGAGGTAACATAGGGCGCATGCCTCAATTCCTCGTCGTGGGTGCTGGCGCCGCGCTCGGTGCGGCTGCCAGATACTTGCTTTCCGTAGCACTCGGCGGCGGCATGATCCCGCTGCTCATCATCAATATCCTTGGCAGCGCGCTCATGGGCTACTTCCGCCCCAGCCCATTCTGGGGCACGGGCGTGCTGGGCGGTTTCACTAGTTTCGCTACCTTCGCTTTCCTGACCTCCGAGGCGCACTGGACCATCGCTCTGGCTTATGTTCTAGCCACCATCGTTGGCTGCGTGGGCGGCTACCTGGCGGGTGACAAGCTGCGATGAATCTTCTTTGCGTCCTTCTCGGCGGCTTCATAGGCGGCAGCCTGCGCTATAGCTTTAACCGACTTTTGCCCGCCCCCTATTGCACCTTCGTGGCGAATATTTTGGGTTCCCTCGCCCTCGGCCTGGCTTATGGTTTCGCCCAGCTTGCCGACGTCCCCCTCATCCACCCCTTCCTCGCCCTCGGCCTTGCAGGTGGCCTGTCCACCTGGTCCACGCTGGCCAAGGAACTAGGAGAAATGATCAACCGCAGGCAATGGTGGCGGCTTAGCAAGTATCTCTTCTGGACCATCGGGCTCGGCATCGTATTAGCTTGGCGCGGCACCATCTGGGCGGCCCGCATTTATCACGGGATTTAAAGGGGTAAACTCCCAGCTAACTAGCAGTTACTTTTGGCCCGCTCAGGCCTAATATTTTTCGCGTGAGTTTCCTTTTGAATCTGCCTTTGGCGGATCCCATCAATGGCGTGATCTTTTACGCCATCCTCGCGATTGCGGCCATCATCATTCTCCTCCAGCGCAAGGTGTGGCCACTGGTCATCGCCGCCCTGCTGTGCATTATTGCTTGGTTCCTACTCCGTCACTGGCAAGTACCGTGGTACATCTTCCTCGCCGCCTTCGTCCCCGTGGCGGCGCTGATACGCAAGCCCAAGATTGTCACGGTCACCGCCGGAATCTTTTCCCTTTTGGCCACGGTCGGCATCGTCAACATGGAATATCAAACCTATCCAGATATTGCGTCCCTTGACCCGCGCCCTGTGGCAAAGGAAATGAGCTACGAAGAGTTTTCCCACACCAAGTCTGGTGCAGCCATCGTCCATGTGGATCTTCCCGGCACCACCTCCCATTTCGCCGCTCGGCAAGCCACGGCGTATATTCCGCCGGCATACTGGACGGACCACACCTTGCCTGTCATCGTGCTCCTGCACGGCAACCCGGGCGGCCCAGATCAGTGGTTCGGTTCGGGCGAGGCGGCCGAAACTGCAGACCAATTCCAGGCGGCTAACGGGGGCCGCAGCCCCATCGTCATAGCCGTGGACGCCACCGGCTCTGAAACCGCCAACCCCATTTGCGCCGATAGCTCCCAGGCTAAGGTAATGACCTACCTCAGCCAGGACGTACCACAGGCCATTAAACAAAAATTCAAAGTCAACCCGGATCAGCACACCTGGACGGTGGGCGGATTAAGCTACGGCGGCACCTGCTCCCTACAGATCGCCACCAACCGCCCCGAAGCCTATGGTTCCATCATCGACATTTCCGGCGAGGCTGAGCCCACCATTGGCAACCACGCTGCGACGGTGAAGAAATTCTTCGCCGGGGACGAATCCGCCTTCAATGACCAAGACCCCGCCCACTTGCTCGCCCACAAGCACTTCTCTACCCAGGCCATCTTCATCGCTGGCGATAAGGACACTGCTTCGGTCAATGCTTTGCGCTCGCTTTCCGATGCCGCCCGCGCCGCCGGCATGAAAACCTACTTTGGCACCCGGCCCGGCGGCCACTCCTTCCAGGTGTGGCGCCCAGCCCTGCGCGAATCCTTCGCTTGGGCCGCTAGCCGCGGTGGAATGACCGCTATCAAGGATCCCTTCGATGGAATTAGAGCCCACGATGTCCGTTCTTAAAACCATCCTGACCAGATTTCCCGTTTCCCTAGCCGTCTTAGTCATTATGTGGGCGCTTCACCTAGTGGACTTCCCCACCTCCCACTGGCTGGCGCTGACTACCGCGCACCCCGGCGGCGCCATTATCTTGTCCGTGCTCATCGTGCTCTGGCTCGTTCCCGCTGAATGGCGCTTAGGTTCATTGCGCACATTGGCGGTAGGAGTTGTCTCCCAGCTCATCAGCGTCCCGCTGTCCATCGTGCTCGCCCGCGGCATTGAGACCGTAGGCCTAAACCGATGGGGCAATGACTTATTGAGCGATACCTTCCTCACCCCTATCGGCTTTATCGCCGGTGCTGCTGGATTTGCTTCCGCTTTACTCCCTCGCCTATGGCGCCGGCGACTGCGCGTTTCGCTTATCGTGCTTACCGCCACCTTTGTGCTCTATTCCGGCACCATGTCAGATGTTCTCGGCATCGTCGCCGCCACGCTTTCTATTACGGCTGGCCAATTGCTCTTTAAACCCGAATCCGCACCGCCTTCCATCAGGGAGCGTCGCGTGCTCCTCGCCGTCGGTATCGCCTGCGTAGCCATTGGCCCCGCCTTCGTGGCACTCGACCCCATGGCCGAAGGTCCGTTCTCCCAAATCACACAGCTCCTGTGGGCACCACACCTTTCGGCTCTGGAGGCCACTCAAGTCTGCGCAGATTCGCTAACTTCTACCAGTTGCACCGCCGCAGTCGATCTCGCCCGTGCCCAAGGCATCGGCGCCTTGGTAGCCAATATCATGCCGTTTATCATCCAGCTGGTGGTGTGCTTTGGTCTCATGCGGGGCCGCGTGCTCGCTTGGTGGATGGCGGTTATCACCCAAGTACTGGCCATCGCGTTGCTGACCTACCAGCTTTGGGATGATTCCCGCCTGAGCTACCTCCTGCCCAACCTCGTGCTCGTCATCCTGCCTTGGCTCTTGGCGCTGTTCATGCTGCTTATCAATTATTCGCTCTTCCGGATCCGCGAAAACCGCGCATATTTCACCCGCACTATTGTCTTCGCTATCCTTGCCTCTACCCTCGGCGCGGGCTTGTGGATCCTTACGGCCTCGTTGCACAACACCGTTCCCCCAGCAAATCTTGCCGACATCCTCGCAGAGACTCCCTTGCGCTTCGTTCCGGCCGTCGTTGCGCTTATCCTTCCCCACCACGTCGCACCGGCAACGATGTTTTCCTGGTTCATCTACCTATGGGTTGGAAACGCCTTCTGGATCCTGCTGGCAGTCCGGCTCTACCTTGGCTTTTCTCGGCCCGTTGATCCTGCACAAGAATCCGACCGCGACTCGGCCCGCCGCCTGCTCGAATCCGGCACCGGCGATCATCTTTCCTTTATGACGCTGTGGAAATCCAACCGGTATTTCTTCCACGGTGACTCCTATGTGGCCTACCGTGTCTCCAATGGCATCGCGCTCACGCTGGGCGCCCCCGTCGGCCACGATATCAGCGCCGAATTCGAGCGCTTTGCCGCCGAGCAAGGCTGGGCCGTGGCGTGGTATTCCGTCAATGCGCAGTTCGCGGATGCTCACCCGCAGCTCAAGCGCCTTCAAGTTGCAGAAGAAGCAGTCCTCAACTGCGAATCCGTGGAATTCAAAGGAAAGAAATTCCAAAATGTGCGCACGGCCCGAAACAAAGCCGAGAAGGAAGGAGTTAGTACTCGGTGGACCACGTGGGAGGAGCTAGATATAGCCTCTATCGCCCGCATTAGCGCACTCAGCGAGGACTGGGTTTCCGACAAGGCCCTACCCGAGATGGGCTTTACCCTCGGCGGCTTAGAAGAAATGACGGTGACCGGCACCCGGCTTTTGCTTGCTGAGTCCGCCGACGGCACTTTGCATGGTGTGACCAGTTGGATGCCGGTATACGAAAATGGTGCTATTGCCGGTTACGTTCTCGACGTCATGCGCCGCAACGAGCACGGCTTTAAGGGAGTAATTGAGCTCCTCATCTCAGAGGCTATGCTCATTGCCCAGTCCGAAGGCCTTGCCTGGATCTCCTTGTCCGGTGCGCCATTGGCTGGACAGCCTGACGAGCCTAACTGGCTCGACGTCGCCCTCAATCGCATTGGGGAGGAAGTAGAACCTCTCTATGGCTTCCGCACCCTCGCGGCCAGCAAGCGCAAATTCCAGCCCGAGGAGCACCCGTGGTACCTGTGCTATCACGATGAATTGAAGCTTCCTTCCATCGCGCTGGCCACCATGCACGCCTACCTGCCCGATATGAAGACCAAGGATGCGGTATCGGCAGTCAAGGCATGGATGGCCGCGTAAAAGCATTAAGGCCTCCCCTCAACGTGTGATGAGGGGAGGCCTTAGACTAGGCAGCTAGTCGGCGATTGCTTCCAATGGCGGTGTCTTCGCCGCGCGGTGCGACGGCCATACTGCCGCGATAATGCCGACGAGGGCCGAGCCCACAAGCATAATGAGCACCATTGCCCACGGAATCTGCGCAGAGTCTAGTCCCTCATCACCGAGGATCTTGATGAAGGACCAGCCCAAGCCGAGCCCAATGAGGATGCCCATCACCGCGCCAAAGAGCGCGATCTGCACCGACTCCAGGGTAATCATCGTGCGGATCTGGCGGCGTTGTGTGCCCACAGCCCGCAACATACCGATCTCCTGGCGGCGCTCGATTACACCCAAGGTCAAGGTATTGACAATGCCCAACACCGCAATAATGACGGCAAGGGCGAGCAGACCATAAAGGATGGAGAGCATCTGGTCAATAAAGCCTGCAGCTTGGCCCGCATACTCCTCACCGGAATTGACCTGAACCACAACCAGATCCTTGACCGCATCCTCCAGGTTATGGCGCAGTTCTTCCTTGTCATAGCCTTCTTGACCCAAGACGCCCACCATCTGGACGGTAAAGGACTTCTCCGGTGCAACCTTTTCAGCTACCTCCTGTGAGAGCACCATATTCTGCACCACATCGGTGGGCTTAAAGATGCCGACCAATTTGGCCTCGGCCTTCTTGTCCTTTTCCGCAGAAGCTACCTTATAGGTCTCTCCTACCTTCCAGCCGTGTTCCTTGGCAAAGTCTTCGGTAGCAATGAATCCCTTATCCAAGTTGGCATCGCCCTCGACCATGTCGAGCGCAATCATCGACGACGGATCTCCATCCGCAGTCGTGGTCTGCTGGAATTGCGGACCATAATCCATCGATGCCTGACCATCAACGGTCACCGGAGCCATACCGATGGTGATGGCCTTATCTACGCCCTCAGCCTCAGCCGCACGCTTACCAGTGTCCTTCGGTGTTGGGAATTCACCGGAGCTAGGGCCAGAAAGGAGGTAATCGGAGGTGATGTTCTGCTCCACGGTATCGGCCACGGAGGACTTCATCGTCGCGCCAAGCATGCCAATAGCCGTCACCAAGGCCACGCCTAGGGTCAGGGCAAATGCAGTAGCAGCCGTGCGGCGTGGATTGCGACGCGAGTTCGTCGCCGCCAAAGAACCGATAGCACCGAAAGGCGCACCGATTACCTTGCCTACCGTCGGCACCAAAGGGAGCGACAGGGCTGGGCCAGCCAAGAAGAATCCGACAATGATCCCGAACGCGCCCACACCGACGAGGACGGCGCGGACGTTCGTCTCGCCGTCGGAAAGCACGCCTGCCAACGCCGCAACAATGCCAACCAGCAAAATAATGGCACCGAAAATCGTGCGGACCTTCAGGGACGTTGCGGAAGCAGACTCGGTGGTGCGCATCGCTTCAACCGGCTGCACGCGACCTGCGCGCCGTGCCGGGGCCCACGCGGATACGACCGTCACGATGGTGCCCAAAATAATCGGGACCACGATGGCCGAAACGCTCAGGCCCAAGCCACCGTCGAACGGCATTCCTTTCGCGCTCATTACTGCCTTGATGATGGCCACCAAGCCCATGCCGGCAACAACGCCGACAATGGAACCCAGAAGTCCCACGATGGCAGATTCCACCACCACCGAGTTCGTAATCTGGCGGCGGGAAGCACCCAGCGCACGCAGGAGAGCGAATTCCTTGGTGCGCTGCGCGACAATCATGGAGAAGGTATTAGCGATGATAAACGTGCCCACCAGCAGTGCAATCAGGCCGAACGCAATGAGGAAGTAGTTAATGAACTTCAAGGCGGAGGACATCATCTCAGAGGTTTCCTCCGCCAGGCGCTCGCCCGACTCCGCCTTGACGTCATATTTGTCATTTAGGTGATCCACCAAGGCGTTCGCATCCACGCCTTCGGCCGCAGAAACCTTGAGCTGGCTCGGATCGCCGTAGCGCTCCAGGTAGTCCTTCTCGGCCATGCTCAGCACGATGCTATCGCCCTGGTCGACGGCGGGCTCCGAGATACCAGAAACGGTAACCGTATCCTGCTCATCGGGGTGAACCACAATGAGCTTTTGTCCCACGGAGATTCCGTATTTATCCGCCGCGGAGGAATTGACAAGGACTTCGTCCTTACCGCTCGGCTCCTCGCCCTCCTTCAGCTTATCGGCACCACCAACGACCTTATCCTCTGGATAAAACGGGACAACGCTGGCCGTACCGCCCTGAGTCTGATAGGCCTCCGAGTTCTCATTGGCTGCGACGACAGTCTCCGAATCCGCAATATTGATGTTCTTGACATCTTCATCATCGGCCAACTTCTGGCGAAGCTTTTCATCCAGCTTCGCGCCATTGTCGTCCTTCTGGCTCACCACCGCATCCACGCCACGAAATTCATTATCCACGGCGGAGTCAAATGTAGACTTCAGCGAATTGGTGAACATAAACGAGCCGGCAATAAACGCTGTGCCCAAGACCACCGCGAGAATTGTCAGCCCAAGGCGCAACTTATGCGCCACGATATTGCGCAGGGACACTCTGCGCATTGCATTTCCGCGTGCCATTTAGCCCTCAATCTCCGCCATTACCTGGTGAATGGCCTCCATCGTCGGATTGTGCAACTCGTTGACAAGCTTGCCGTCAGCAAGGAAAACCACTCGGTCCGCGTACGACGCTGCCTTCGCATCGTGCGTCACGATGACCACGGTTTGGTCATCCTTGTCCACTGCCGTGCGCAAAATATCGAGCACCTCGGCCGAAGAATTGGAGTCCAGGTTGCCGGTTGGCTCATCGCCGAAGATAATTTCCGGACGGGAAACCAATGCGCGAGCGCAGGCTACGCGCTGCTGCTGGCCGCCAGAAAGCTCAGCTGGACGGTGCTCCAAGCGCTCTGCCAAGCCTAGGCGGCGAGTTACCTCTTCGAACCACTGCTTATCGACGTCCTTACCCGCAATGTCGGTCGGCAACGTGATGTTTTCCGCGGCAGTCAGCGTAGGAACAAGGTTAAAGGACTGGAAAATAAAGCCCAGCCGATCACGGCGCAGCGCCGTAATGTCCTTGTCGTTGAGCGCCGACATATCAGTGTCGCCGATAAACGCCGAGCCGGAAGTCGCGGAATCCAAACCAGCCATGGTGTGCATTAGCGTCGACTTACCGGAGCCCGATGGGCCCATGATCGCAGTGAATTCGTTCTTGCCGAATTCAATGGATACATGATCCAGGGCCACAACGGCTGTGTCATCGCTTCCGTATTGCTTGAACAAGTCAACGGCGCGAGCCGCAGCATCAGTCATAAGACAAATTCTCCTTGTAAATGGGAAATTACCTCTTATAGTTTAACTACCCTGAACGACGGCAAACATCATCCCATAGGAGGAAAACGGCACACTAAAGCGAGGCACGACCATTCATTCAACCGTGCTCCGGATGCAATCAACCTAATCTGTTGCCGTTCCTCTTTTTGTTTTTTGTTGTTGTAGTGCGAGGTATTGTGCCCAGGTGTGGTTCCAGTGTGTTTGGTGTGTGGCTAGTGGTCCGGTGGCGTGGTCTAGTTGGTAGGTGCCGTCTCGGTGGAGCCAGGCGATGGTGCCGGTGATGGGGTCGAGGATGTAGTGGACGCGGCGGTCGGTTTTGATGTTGTGGTGGTGTTGGCACAGATTCACTAAATTATCCGGACTGGTGGGTCCGCCTTGGTGGTATTCGATGCGGTGGTCTAGTTGGCACTGTGTGGCGGGGATGGTGCAGCCGGGCCAGCGGCAGGTGGCGTCTCTGCCTTGGGTGTAGGCGCGGATGTCCGCATTTGGGATGTATCCATCAACCTCGTCGGCGACAAGGCGGCGTAAGAAAGTTGTGTCTGTGGGCGCCTGGTTGAGGTTTATCCATCCGGCGCCTGGGATGTAGACGCTGTTGGTGTCTTCGTTGGTGGTAAAGGTGTTGATCGCGACGCTAGTTTGGGTGTCTTCGAGGATGAGGTCGATAAGGCCTTGTGCTGCGGTGGTTTTGGCTTTATTGGTGTAGGCGTCGATGTGGTGGGCGATAACGGTGGCGGTAGCAGTATCGCAGGTGAGGGTGAGTGTGGTGGTGTTGTCCGGGTTGTAGTTGATGCGCAGCCGTGGTTCGGGTTTTTGTTCTTTATCTTCTGGGCGCAGATGGGTGTCGATGAAGGTGCGGATAAACCGGCGTAGGTCGGCGTCGGCGGGTACTGTTTCGTTCGGTGTGGTGGGTGTGAGGAAGTCTGCGAGTGCTGCGTCGATAGCTTCGAGGTGGTCAGGGTTGTCTTCAAGTCTGTTGAGTTCGCGGTCGATGATGCGCAGTTTGGTCAGATCGAGTATCCAGTGCTGGCCTTGCACTTCGGTGACGAGGGGTAGTTGGCGCATGCGGTAGTGGGCGCGGATATACCCGAGAAGTTTGGAATAGCAGATGCCGAGGTCTTTGGCCAGGCTGGTGAGGGTTAAGTCGACGTCGTCGTCTAGTTGGGGCAGGATTGCGCGGTAGAGGAACCAGGAAGTTTTACGCGTGTAGGTGCCGGCTTGGCCGATGTGGTTGCCGGGTGCGTTGGTGGTATAGAACGCTTCGGGGACTTCCGGCTCGATGTTGGGGCCGGTGGAGGTTGGGTCGTCAATGAGTAGGGTGTCGGGGTAGTCGAGGGCAACATCAGGTTCGGGTGGGGATAATGTGGCAGTCACAGCGGGGCACTCCAACGAGAAGAGACAGATTCGTATCTGTTTTCTAACGAGTACTCAAATACTATCCCAAGTACCGGACATATGACCTTGGTGGGGGTGTTTGTGTTCGAATAGGATTACCTAAACCCGCAGGGATCCCCAGAGTCGACCCTTAATAGGCAACGGGGGTAAAAGGAAAGGTTGAGGGTTGGCATCGCTGGTGTCTTTAGGCGGATTAATGGCCGCTTCTTCACATAACCCCTACGGGAAGTCAAGTACGGGCAGTCAAGACGGCTGATCTTCCGGACCGAAGGCGGCTGTAAAGTATGTGGAAAACGCAAAAAAGCCGTAAACATCACTGTGTTGTGTGTTTACGGCTTCTTTGTTGTATTTTGTTGTGTTTGTTGTTTGGTGTCGGCGGTGACTTACTCTCCCACAACCTCCCGGTTGCAGTACCATCAGCGTGTGCAGGCTTAGCTTCCGGGTTCGGAATGGGACCGGGCGTTTCCCTGCAGCTATTGAC
>NZ_JAVBIE010000012.1:0-85184 GCF_032821635.1 Corynebacterium nasorum
CCAGGCTAACTGCCTCGCCTGCCACCACGCGCTCAACAGCAGCATCCTTAACATCCTTCGGAGTCCAACGCGTCACAACTACCTCCCGGTCGAAGTGGCGCATTCACCCCTTGACAGCACGCGTTACGCCCCCGCTCATAGGCGCCTATGTGGAAGGCCGCGATGGGGTGTGCCGCTGGCCGGGGTGCTACCGCCCTGCGGAAAGCTGCCAGAAAGACCACCGCATTGACCATGCTCGGGGAGGGAAAACTGCAGGGAGCAATTTGGCTTCACTATGCCAGCACCACCATAACGTCAAGACTGACGGCGGTGCTTTTTATATCATGGATCCGCACACTGGGGACATTGTGTGGCTGTTTGATGATGGGCGCTGGGAATATGACGAGCCCCAAGGACCGCTAGCACCCAAGAACAAGAACTGGGCGCTAACGGTGGGCCAAGCTATCGCCGCCCGACGGGCAGCGGCGAAGGAAAGGAATGAAAGCTAGACGGATCGGGCTCGGGAGATTACCTCGGGAAGATGAGCCAACACGTAATCGACATCTTCTTCCGAAGTAAGCCGGCCTAGCGTAAAGCGCAAGGAACCGATTCCTTCAGCCTCGCTTACTCCCATCGCTTCCAGAACGTGAGACATGCGGTTTACACCTGCGCTACAGGCGCTGCCGGTTGAGGCCTCAATCTGCAGGGAATCTAGCAGCATGATGAGGCTATCGCCATCTGCACCAGGGAAAGAGACGTGCAAGTGAGAAGGCAAACACGGTTCAGTGGAATTGATGACTGCATTGTCAATGGTGGCGAGAATTCCATCGCGGAGCTTATTGCGAAGCGCGGAAATCCGCTCACCTTGAGTAGAAATTTCCGCGACGGATTCCTCCAAAGCCGCAGCTAGACCGGAAGCACCAGCGACGTCGACAGTTCCAGGACGAATTCCGCGCTCCTGCCCACCGCCATAGGCAATGGGTTGGGGTGAGGGACTCCGCTTGGCTAGAAGTAGGCCAATGCCGCGGGGACCGCCGAACTTGTGGGCGCTAGCTGCAAGGCTGGTGATCCCTAGGTGGGAAAAGTCGATGGGAACCTTTCCTACCGCTTGCACGGCATCAACGTGTACCGGTGTACCCACTGCGCTGGCTCGGGCGGCAATATCTTCGATGGGTTGAATGGCGCCGGTTTCGTTATTGGCCCACATGCAGGTAGCGACGTCGGCAAGCGTGTCTAGAGCCGACAGGTCTGCTATGTGTCCGGAGCGATCGACAGGAAGAATCTCGACGGTAGCACCCGAATTGTGCAGCTTAGCCACGGTATCGCGCACGGCGGGATGCTCAATATCGGTGGAAACTATGCGGTTTGTTTTACCGGCCGCATAAAGTCCCTGAATGGCGATATTGTCTGCCTCTGTGCCAGAAGAAGTGAAAATCACCTCGATTGGCTCGCAGCCGAGGAGTGAAGCAACCTTCTCGCGGGCATCATCGAGCACAGACCGAGCCTTGCGGCCGGAACCATACTGCGCGCCGGAGTTCAGGGAGCCAGCCGCAGCTACCCACGCGTCAATCGCGCTCTGGCGCATCGGCTGGGTAGCAGCGTAGTCAAAATAATGCGGCATTACTGACGTGCCTTCAGTTCCTCGGTCAAGGCTGGGGCGATTTCATGGAGGTCGCCCACAACGCCAAGGTCAGCGATCTGGAAAAATGGCTCATCCTGGTCCTGGTTGACCACCACAATAGTGCCAGAGGTCTGCATGCCGGAGGTGTGTTGGATAGCGCCGGAGATGCCCAAACCGATGTAGAGCTCAGGCGAAACGGTAACGCCAGTCTGGCCGATCTGATAAGCAGCGTCATAGAAGCCTTCGTCTACCGCATCGCGGGTAGCGCCGACTGCGGCGCCGAGGGCGTCGGCAAGCGGCTCGACAACATCACCGAATTCATCACCCACGCCCCGGCCGCCAGCGACGACCACCTTGGCTTCGGTAATTTCCGGACGTGCAGATTTCTGGGCAGGGGTAAAGGAAGTTACCTTGACATCTTTGCCAGTAGCGGCCGGCAACGGCATCGGGGCTGGTTGCGCTTCCACCTGCTGTGGTGCGGCCTCTACCGCGCCTGGGCGCAGCGTATAGATCGGGCACTGGCCGGTAGCGGTAGAGGTAGTCTCATAGGAGCCACCAAAAATGGTCATCTGGGCGGAACCATCAGCGGCGATGCCGCTGACATTGACCAGTGCGCCGGAAGCGAGGCGGGCAGCTAGGCGGCCGGCAATCTCGTTATTGGCGGGAGTTGCGGCCAGCACGATAGGTGCGGGGTTCGCGGCGCCGAGAGCATGCAAGGCATCGACTTCTGGAATCAGGAGGCG
The DNA here is from genome assembly GCF_032821635.1 of Corynebacterium nasorum. NCBI lineage: Bacteria > Bacillati > Actinomycetota > Actinomycetes > Mycobacteriales > Corynebacteriaceae > Corynebacterium > Corynebacterium nasorum. Next base: position 2,344 of record NZ_JAVBIE010000012.1, read on the forward strand.
CTGGTCATAGTCTTCGGCCGTTGCTTGGACCACCTGCGCGGCGCCAAGGGCGGCAAGGTCAGCATCGAACTTATCTGCCTGCTTGCCGACGACCACTGCAGACACCGTACCCAATTCGCGCGCGGCCGTAATCAGTTCTCCGGTAACGGGAAGGACTTTTTCCGCATCGTGCTCAACTAATACGTAAACGTGAGACATATCGACTCCTAAATCAAGTTCTTTGCGGCTAGGAAGTCAGCGATCTTCTTCGCTGCGTCTTGCGGGTTGGGCTCAGAAATAACCTCGCCAGCGGTGCGCGGTGAGCGCTTTTCGGCGGCCGAAACGGAGGTAGTGGGCGCAATTGCCTCAATTCCCAAATCAGCTAAGGAGAAAGTAGTGATTTCCGCCTTCTTAGCGGCCATCAATCCCTTGAAGTTAGGGAAGCGCGGCTTGTCGCTCTTATCGTTCACAGAAACAATTGCAGGCAGCGGCGCTTCTAGTTCCCAGGTGCCACGCGCATCATCTCGCGTGCCACGCAGCGTGCCGCCCGCCAGCTCTACCTTGTGCAGCCCGGTAAGGGCAGGCAGCTGGCGGTATTCGGCGAGCAATCCAGTAAGTAGGCCGGTCGAGGCATCGGAGGCCTCGGTGCCAGCGGTGATCAATTGGACGTCGTCAAGCTTGTTCAGCGCAGCGTTGAGAGTCCATGCGGTCGACAGCGCATCCGCTCCCGCCAGCGAATCATCGGAGACAAGCACCGCGTCATCGGCACCCATAGCCAGTGCCTTGCGCAATGCTTCGTCTGCCTGGGTCGGCCCCATGGTCAGCGCTACTACCTTATAACCCGCATCCGGGTTGTCGTCGCGCAGGCGCAGGGCTTGTTCCACGGAATACTCATTAACCTCATCAATGACGTTATCCACGGAGGTGCGATCCAGGGTGTGGTCATCTTCCAAAGACTTGGTAGACCACGTATCCGGCACGTGTTTGACCAGAGCCACGATAGTTGGCATTGGGCACTCACCTTTCCGATATATTTATGTTGCGTAATTATCCTCGGACGATGATACTCGGGGTTTGCACAGCAAGGCGATTCCTTGTGCGCCAATTCGCGTAATGATTACCGCAAAAGGCTTCTTCCCCTTGAGCTTCATCTTCTTCCGCAGCTGGTCAGGGTCCACTTCTACCCCGCGCACGAGGATTTCCAAGCTCCCCGCGTCATAGGATTTAAGTACGGATTTTAATCTCTTTAGGGGTACTTTTTCTATGAATGGAAATCCCGAGGCTCCCTCCGGAATCCTCTCCCCTGTCAGGTACGCGATGCGCTCATCGATTTGGTGCAGCCCTTCCCGTGCCGCGTAATGCCGCACCAAGCCGGAGCGCACAATGGCACCGTCCGGGTCAATGAGGTAGCTACCAATCTCTCCGGCCTCGGGCAGGTTTGTTTCTTTATCATCGAGGACGTCTAGCTTGTGTCCACGAATCATTACTGCCCTTCGGCCGGTTCCTAGGCCTGGGGTATAAAGGCAGGCTTCTTTTACTCCGCCGTCGACGCTTGCGACGGTAACAAGGCCGTTCCATTCGCTGAAATCAAGGCCGGGTGCACACTTAATGGCCAATTCCTTGCCACGGTGCTTGTCGACGACCTCTGGAAGCGGTGGCACGAGATCCTCCGGCCGGGTGATTCTTCTACCTCCGGCGCGACGGGCGGGATCTGCAAGGAGGACATCGGCAGTCGTTGTAGTGGTGAGCGCATCAGCGCGAAAGATCTTGGTCGAAGAAAGATTGTGCCTCGCCATTCTCACGCGCGACTCGTCCAAGTCTGAGCCAAAGTAGTCGAGCGGAGAATTTAGACCTTCCGTACCGATGGAGCAGGTGATGTCGTGGACGCTGCCCACCCCCTGCTCTGCAAGAAACTCCGCCCGGTATGCCGCAACCTCGACGGGGGTAGCTTGTTGGGCTGAGTCGGCGTCCATCAGCCAATCACTGGGAAGCTTGCCCGAACTACGTGCGGTCACCAGTTCCATGACTGCGCGTCCATAGTCGCCGAACTTCTCTTTCAAGACTTCGGTGTCTTTAAGCCGAGAAGCCTTGGTCAAGGCGAGATCGAGGTGAGCAATTTCCTCGTGGTGCTCAATCAAGAAGCTGACTTCTGCGGGGGTATAACTCATATGCGGTCTAAAGGGGTGGTGGAAAAGAATTCGCGGTAACGAGGGTCCTCGCGCGGATCCCCGATAACAGGGCGCAGGTCAGAAAAGGACGCATCATCGAGGACTTCTTGAACCGAGGAGTATCTGCTCAGCCTCTGCATCTGCGCCCAAGTAGGAATGACTAGGCGCACCAGCCCGGCGCGCCAGCCGTCCAGGATGAGCTGGGGAGAAAACCATCCGGCATCGTCCGCCTCGTCGGTATCCCCATCGGGTTCTTGGCCAGAGGGCAGCACCCCGACGAAAAAGAAGGTGTCGAACCAGTGGCTTTTTCCCTTTCCTACCCACCGTGCCCAGGGAAGGAGCATATCGGCGTCGACACGCATGCCGTTATTGCTGAGGAATTCGGTAAAGGAAATGGTGTGGCTCTCGAGTAGTTTTCGCTCCTTGTGATACCGCCGTGCATTGGAGACAATTCCGTCTTCGCGGATGGCAAAGAGGGTGCCGGCTTCCTCAAAGAGCTCCCGGGCAGCGGCGAATACTAGCGCGTGGGCTTTGTACTTTGTTACGCCCATCCGTCGGGCCATGGAGATGACGGATTTTCCGGCCCATAGTTCGCCCGAGTCCCAGGAACGCGGCGGAAAGTCGCGTGGGTCTACGCCGCCGCCGGGAAAGACCGAATGCCCCGGGTAATTGTGCATGGTGTGCACGCGCTCTTGTACCCACACTTCAAGACCGTCGGTGCCGTCCCGTAGAAGCAGGACGGTTGCCGCCAAGCGCCCACCGTTAAAGCCGGTGGTATCACTGGCGTCAACGGCATCGATACGGTCATGAAAAGGGTTGGTCATAGAGAAGCTCGGCGGGCGAAGTATCGCTGTCCAATGCGGTCCACCTGAATGGGCTGGTGGAAGGCGCGAGTCAGGTTTTCTGAGGTGAGGACTGAATTAATCAGACCTTTTGCCACTACCTTACCCTCATCCAGCAGCATGGCGTGGGTAAATCCGTATGGGATCTCCTCCACGTGGTGGGTGATCATGATGATGGCTGGGGCATCTGGATCCATGGCTAGATCGCCGAGGTATCCCACCAGGTCTTCGCGGCCTCCCAGGTCCATTCCGGCGGAAGGCTCGTCTAGGATGAGCAGCTCTGGGTTAGTCATGAGTGCGCGGGCGAGGACGACGCGCTTCTTTTCGCCCTCTGATAATGTTCCCCAGGTGCGCTCTTTCAGGTGGGTTGCACCTACCTGGGCCAAAATCTCATCAGCGCGGGAGAAGTCCATGTCCTGATATTCCTCCCGCCAGCGGCCCAGCACTGCATAGCCTGCGGAGACGACGAGATCGTCCACGCGCTCATTTTCGGGGATTCGCGATTGCACTGCAGCGGAGGAGATGCCGATGAGCGCGCGCAGATCGCGCATATCAGTTTTGCCGATCTGCTCCCCCATCAAAAAGGCGGTGCCCTTTGAAGGGAATTCTTCGGCCGCGGCCATGCGCACTAGCGAGGTCTTACCCGCGCCATTGGGGCCAATAATTACCCAGCGCTCATCGAGTTCCACCTGCCAGTCCACAGGACCAACGAGGGTCTTGCCGCCGCGGCGCAACTCGACGCCGCGAAAATCTACGAGCCAATCTTGATCTGTAGGAGTTACGTCGTTCACGCCCTCCATTGTGACTGATTTATTCTTTGCCCGGTGAAATTGACACAGCTGCATTAGTCTTATGGGCATGACTACTCGCCTTGGTATTGACGATGTCCGCCCGCTTATCTCCGCCGGTTCTGTAGCTTCTAAAGCCGTTGTGGGCGAGGTAATTCCCGTCACCGCACTGGTCTGGCGCGAAGGCCACGACGCGGTCTCAGCCACTTTGTCTGCCTGGGCGGCGCGGTCCACGGCTACGTCCTCTGTCACCATGCAGGTAGACCCCAAAGACCAAGATCGAGTGCACGGCGTCTTTACCCCAGGTACCCAAGGCACCTGGTACTTCCGCGTCGATGCCTGGTCCGATCCCATTGCTACGTGGAAGAACGCGGTTACTAAAAAGATGGCGGCTGGGCAATCCGCTGCCGAGTTGGCCAATGACCTCCAGCATGGTGCGGATCTATTTTCTCGGGCGGCCTTGCAAACCCCCTCGGATATTGTGGCGCCCCTCTTTGCTGCTGCACGGGACTTGGAGGATGAGTCTTTGGACGTCGATAAGCGCGTGCAGGTGGCGCTCTCGGACGAGGCCGCAGACATCCTGCACTCCCATCCCCTGCGTGATCTCCTAGTAGAAGGCGCCATTCACGAGGTCTACGTGGAGCGCCCGGCCGCGCTTTATAACTCGTGGTATGAGCTCTTCCCCCGTTCCACGGGTGACTGGGACAAAGAGGGAAATCCTGTGCACGGCACCTTCGACACTACTGCCCAAGCACTAGAGCGCGTGGCCGATATGGGCTTCGATACGGTGTATTTTCCCCCCATTCATCCCATTGGCAAGGTGCATCGGAAGGGAAAAAATAACTCGGTCGTTGCTGAGCCCGGTGATGTGGGAAGTCCGTGGGCCATCCAGGACCACTCCACCACCCACCCCGAATTGGGCACAATAGAAGACTTCAAGAAGCTGGTCTCTCGCGCCCAGGAACTTGGCCTGGAAGTAGCGCTTGATTTCGCGCTGCAGGCATCGCCCGATCACCCGTGGGCCACCAGCCACCCAGAATTTTTCACTGTCCTTCCAGATGGCACCATCGCCTACGCTGAGAACCCACCGAAGAAGTATCAGGATATCTATCCACTCAACTTCGATAACGCGCAGGATGCCATCTATCACGAAATCTATGAAACGCTCATGATTTGGGTCGAAGCCGGAGTGAGCACTTTCCGCGTAGATAACCCACACACCAAGCCCGCCAACTTCTGGGATTGGCTGATTACCCGCGTACACGCCACCCACCCAGACGTCATCTTCTTGGCAGAGGCCTTTACCCGCGCCCCTCGCCTTTTCGGGCTAGCAAAAGCAGGGTTTTCCCAGTCCTATACCTACTTCACTTGGCAGACCACGAAGCATGAGCTCACCCAATTTGGCCAGATGCACGTAGAGCAGGCGGATATTTGCCGGCCTAATCTTTTTGTCAATACCCCGGATATCCTGCATGAATCTTTACAAACCGGGGGGCGCGCCATGTTCGCCATACGCGCTGTCCTCGCTGCCACCATGTCTCCGCTATGGGGCGTGTACTCCGGTTTTGAGCTCTATGAGCACACCCCGGTAGCCCCAGGGTCCGAGGAATACCTCGACTCGGAGAAGTACGAACTGCGGCCACGCGACTTTGCTGCTGCGGTTGCGTCAGGAGACTCTTTAGAGTCCTATATCCGGCTGCTCAATCAGATTCGCCGCGATAACCCCGCATTACAACAACTGCGTACCCTCCGCTTCCATGACACCGACAATGACGCCATCATTGCCTATTCCAAGGCCGATCCAGCCACCGGCAATGTGGTTCTCGTCGTGGTCAACCTGGATCCGCGCAATGCGCAAGAAGCGACCGTTACGGTAGATATGCGCGCTATCGGCCGCCATCCCGGCGAGTCCTATTCCGTCCAAGACACGATTACCGGCTCTGCCTATCACTGGTCCGAGCGCAATTTTGTGCGCTTAGAGCCGCTTCGCGACGTCGCCCATGTCTTCGTCCTTCCCCCTGCCGACCATGCCCTTCAGGAGCAGCTCACCTGGCGCGAGGTCACCGACTATCGCCCGTAAACATTTGTCCACCGGAACGCACCCAATCTAGGTACCCTGATTATATGAACATCCCGGCCGCTGACCTCGCTCGTCTCAATGACTGCCGCCACCATGACCCACACGGATTCTACGGCTGGCATGAAGGTACCGTCCGTACCCGCCAGCCTGGCGCCACCGCGGTACAACTTCATACCCCCACACAATCCTTGTCTATGAATTTGGTGGGCGACGATATCTGGGAAGCGGAAGTAGGCGAGAACTGCGACTACCGCCTCGAAATCTCCTACCCCGGCGCCCCTACCCGCACCGTGGCAGACGGATATCATTTCCTGCCCACCATCGGCTCTCTAGATCTGCACCTTATCGGCGAAGGTCGCCACGAGCGCCTTTGGGATCTCCTCGGCGCCAACCTACGCTCTTATGACACAGAGATGGGCCCCGTAAGCGGTGTGTCCTTTGCCGTATGGGCCCCCAATGCCCAAGGTGTTGCCGTCGTGGGCGATTTCTGCGGCTGGAATCCTACCCAGTACCCCATGCGTTCGCTCGGTTCTACCGGCGTATGGGAGGTCTTTGTCCCAGGCATCGGTGCTGGCGAGCACTATAAGTTCGCCATCTTTAGCCAGGAAGGCCGCCAAGACAAGGCCGACCCATTGGCCAAGCGCACCACCTGTCCGCCGGAAACGGACTCGATCGTGGATTCCACCAGCTTCGGCTGGTCTGATTCCGCGTGGATGGACAAGCGCACCGGCAACCTCGATGTCCCGATGAGCATCTATGAGGTCCACGTTGGCTCGTGGAAGGTCGGGGCGAATTATAACCGACTTCGCGAGGAGCTCATCCCTTATCTCAAGGAGCATGGTTTTACCCACGTCGAGCTCTTGCCCGTGGCCGAGCACCCCTTCGGCGGCTCTTGGGGCTACCAAGTCTCTGGCTATTACTCGCCTTCAGCGCGGTGGGGCTCGCCGGATGAGTTCCGCGCATTAGTCAATGCACTGCACGAAAACGGCATCGGGGTCATCGTGGACTGGGTGCCAGCCCACTTCCCCAAAGATGACTGGGCCTTAGGCCGCTTCGATGGTCAAGCGCTTTATGAGCACCCCGATCCCCGCCGCGGCGAGCAAGCCGACTGGGGTACCTATGTTTTTGACTTTGGCCGCAATGAGGTGCGCAATTTCCTCGTAGCCAACGCCCTGTATTGGGCTGAAGAATTCCACATTGACGGCCTGCGCGTAGACGCCGTCGCTTCCATGCTTTACCTGGACTACTCCCGCGATGAATGGCTACCCAATCAGTTTGGCGGGCGCGAGAATTTAGAAGCCGTCCAATTCCTGCAGGAAACCAACGCCACCCTCAACCGCACCCATCCTGGCGTACTCACCATCGCCGAGGAATCCACCTCCTGGCCGGGCGTTACCGCTCCTACTTCCGAGAACGGGCTGGGCTTTTCCCTGAAGTGGAATATGGGATGGATGAATGACACCCTGGAGTACTTCAAGCACGAGCCCATCCACCGCTCCTATCACCATGGCGAGCTCACCTTCTCCATGGTGTATGCCTATTCTGAGCGCTACGTGTTGCCGTTTAGCCACGACGAAGTAGTCCACGGCAAGGGTTCACTGTGGCAGCGCATGCCTGGCGACGACTGGAATAAGGCCGCCGGATTGCGCGCTTTGTATGGCTACATGTTCTCCCACCCTGGCAAGAATCTGCTCTTCATGGGCCAGGAATTTGGACAAACCACCGAGTGGTCCGAGGAGCATTCCGTGGATTGGGGCAACCTCGATGGTTGGGGCAATGAGTGGCACCGGGGCATTAAGCGCCTCGTGCGCGATATCAACCTCATTTACCGCGACACCCCAGCTTTGTGGAGCCAGGATTTTAGCCAAGACGGCTTCCAATGGGTCAAGGCCGATGACTCGAACAATAACGTGCTGGGTTACGTCCGCTATGGCGCGGACGGGTCTGCCTTGCTCGCTGTGTGCAACCTGTCGGGTTCTTCCATTCCCAACTACGGCCTCTGGGTTCCACGTGATGGTGCTTGGAAAATGGTACTTAACACCGATGATGCCGTTTATGAGGGCGCTGGGAACCCGCTTCCTCAGCATATTCACGTGGCGGATAATTCCGCCACGCTTCACCTACCGGCCAACTCGGTGCAGTGGTACGTACTGGAGCAATAAAACGCCTATCGCTGCGTGCGTAGGAACTCCACCACGCGCGCTTCGATATCATCGCGAAGCGCATCCATGCGCTCTTCACCTTCCAGACCACGCAACGAGGGATCCTCGATGGCCCACCTCTGCGCTGGCCCGTCATATTCCGCATCACCTACCACGATGACGTGGTCGACAGCGGCAGCAAGGTGGGGATCCACTAGAGCAGGAGTACCAGTCATTTCTGCCCCCACCTTCGCGAGGGAAGCTTTGGCCTCTTGATTGATGCCCTGCTGGATATGTTCCGGGGAAGTTTGCACCCCAGCCGAGTAAATATCCCACTCAGGCGCATGCTTGGCGGCAAGCGCCGCAGCCATCTGCGACTTGCCGCGATTTGTATTGCACAGGAAAAGCACTGAAGTCATGCTTTCCCATCCTACCCAAGCTAGTACAGGGCACTCGCCAGCTTGGTGCGAGCTTCCATCACGCGCGGGTCATTGCCCTCAAAGAGCCCGAAGAGCTCCAGCAAGCGCTCGCGCACGCGAGCTTTCTCATCACCGGCCGTTGCCTTCATCGTCTCGATGAGGCGATCAAAGGCCTTTTCTGGGGCGCCGGCAACCACTTCGGCGTCGGCAGCACGCATCTGCTTATCGACGTCCCCCTTGTCCCCTTCCGCAGCCGCAATCGGATCCTCGGTCTGGTTGGCAGGATCAAGGCGCTTGAGCAGTACGGTTGTATCGCGGGCCTGCTTAATCTGCACGTTTTCGGGCTCAGCCTCCAAGATGGAGTTATAGACCTTAAGAGCACCATCAAAATCGCCAGCATTTAAGAAGCCCTCTGCTTCTTGGAGGCGCGGATCCTCTTCTTCCTCTTGGGTCTGGGGCTCTCCCGCATCGCTCTGTAGGCCCTTCAACTGTGGGCCAACATTCTGCACCAAGGCATCTACCCATTGTTTTAGCGCATCTAGTGGTTGTGCACCCTCGAAATTCGTCAGCGGCTGCCCAGCGCCCAGGGCCACCACAGTGGGGAGGTTCTTCACGCCAAAGGCCTGCGCAACCTGTGGGGTAGTATCTGCATCCACGTAGGCAACTAGGAAACTGCGGTTTCCTTGCGCGGCCAACCCCTGTAGGTCGGTCTTTAGCTGCTCCGACTGCGTGGAACGGGCGGTGCCAATGAGAACAATCACCGGAACTTCCGTAGAACGGCGCACCACGTCCTGGTCGAAGTTAGCTTCCGTCACAGTGAAGAAGGGTTGGATCCCGCCAGCAGTGGTCTGCGGAGATTCCTGTGCCTTCTGCCGTGCCTCGGCCCGCGCCTTTACTTGGCTGAGGTCGAGCGCGCCTCCTACATAAGCATTATTTGCTGAAGTCATCTAGTCCTCCTTTGCAAGGCGGCGGTTAACCGCATCTACCTTGTCAGTCAGTTGATTGGTTACGCCCTCGCGAATATCAGCCTTGACCACCAAAGATGTGCGCGGGGATACCGCACGCACCGCGTCAGTGGCCTTCTTAATAGTTCCAAAGACCTCGTCCCACTCGCCTTCAAGCAGGGTGAACATGGCATTGGTCTCGTTAGGAAGGCCGGATTCGCGGACTACGCGCACGGCCTCAGCGACGGCGTCAGCCATTTCTTGGGAATCATTATTAACTACTGCAGGGGCTACAGAGAATGCAACAATCATGCCCGCTAGTCTACCTACGCTCCCAGCAGTGGCGGTGCCAGTGCCGACGATCATCGCCCTGGCGGCCCACGTCGCGCGGCCACGCCACGATATGAGCCACCCCGGGAGGAATATTTTGATTACACCCTGGGCACACATAGTACTTTTGGGCACGCGCAGAACCGATATGCCGCATAACATAGGGTTCACCGTGCGTCCAGCTAGGCCCCTCGACCGTCTGCGAGCCGAGAAAAGTCGACCCATCTTTAGGCAAGGATCGAAGCTCGAGCGGTTTGCGTCTATTCCGCCGTGGCATTAGAACAATCGCAATTCGTTCGACTCAAGTCCGCGGAGTTCCTGATAGTCCAGTACGACGCACCGAATGCCTCGGTCCTCTGCTAGCGTGCGGGCCTGCGGTTTGATTTCCTGGGCCGCGAATACACCAGATACTGGGGCCAGAAGCTCATCACGGTTAAGCAACTCCAGATACCTCGTCAGCTGCTCCACGCCATCAATCCCACCACGGCGCTTCACCTCGATGGCAACATTTTTGTTGTTTTCATCTTTCGCCATAATGTCTACCGGGCCTATCGCCGTTGGGTATTCGCGGCGTACCAGCGTATAGCTATCGCCCAAGGTATCGATCTGGTCTGCCAAAAGCTCTTGCAAGTGAGCCTCCACGCCGTCTTTGACTAGGCCTGGGTCTTCACCCATGTCATAGGAGATTTCCTCATGGATCTCAGCAATTGTAATGCGCAACTGCTCGCCTTTAGGATTTTCCACCAGCCACAAAACCTCGCCGGTATCGTCACCGTCTAGGTCCTCAATGGCGGATTCTTTTAACGTGCACGGAGGGGTCATCCAATTAAGCGGCTTATACGCGCGGTCATCAGCATGCACGGATACAGAGCCGTCAGCCTTGACGATGAGTAGACGGTCTGCCATGGGAAGGTGGGCATCCAAACGGCCCACGTAATCTACGGAGCATCGGGCGATTACTAAACGCATGCCCTCTACCCTAGCGGGTAACCTTATCGCTTGGATTGACGGGTAGCGCGCTGGCGAAGTTGCCGGAAGTCGAAGCGCTGCTGACGTTTGGATGGTGCGGCCTCTACCCACGCCCCGAAGGCCATAATGCCGTGGGCATCAGATGCCAACTCATATTCCCGGCCCTTGACCCGAAAGCGCACAACCTCGGTGGCGGCAGACATAAAAGAAGCCTCGGCATCATCGAGCGAGCGGGTGCTTACTACTTCGATGTCGAGGCGGTTGATACGCAGATCGCAGCGCGGAGAAACGGAGCGGAGCTTGAAATACTCCACAAATTCGCCTTCATAACGCAGCGAACCATGGCGCCAAGAAAGGGAATTTCTAGCGGGTACTCGGCGTAGCAAGACGGCAGTGCCGCGGGCACGCACGGTAAAAAAGCGAAGCGCAGCCAGAAAAATAACCAGCAATAGGGCCACGCCAAGGGCCCACAGAAGCACTGTAACCACCGTTGAATTCATGGGCCTTCACGCCATCCTCGCTTTGTGGAGAAACTGATTCTTGAATTGTAGCGCTTGGCAGGACCTATACGCCAATAAGAAAAGGCAAAGAAAACGCAAAAAGGCGCCCCGGTTTAAACCGGGGCGCCTTTAGAGAGCAGGAAGGGCGGCTATTGCTGCCCTCTCCTATCAATCCAAGGTACTAAGCCTTGGCGCGGCGGACAGCACGCTGTGCGGCCTCGCCACGGGACTTGGCGAGCTCGTGCTCAGAAGCAAAGTCCTTCTGAGCCTTCTCCTCATCCACCTCATCGGACCAGATGGCCCAATCAGCGAGGACGGTGATCTTGTCCTGGGTAACGGAGAGGAAACCACCCTGCACGGCGGCGACGCGGCGCTCGCCGTCCACTGGGTGGATGGTCACCACGCCATTATCGATCAACTGACCGATCATTGGCTCGTGACCGGGAAGCACGCCGATCTCACCCTCGGTGGTCTCAGCCGTGACCATGGAGGCCTGTCCAGACCACAGCAGGCGCTCGACGGAAACCAATTCGGCGGTGATGTCAGCCATGTGCCTCTCCCTACTTCTCGTTCAACTTCTTGTATGCAGCCTCGACGTCGTCAAGGCCGCCCAAGCCGTTGAAAGCCTGCTCTGGGTAGTGGTCAAACTCGCCATCGCAGATGCGCTCGAAGGCGTCGATGGTCTCGGACAGCGGTACGTAGGAGCCCGGCAGGCCGGTGAACTTCTGCGCAACGAAGAAGTTCTGGCCCAAGAAGCGCTCGATACGACGGGCACGCTGAACGGTGACCTTGTCTTCCTCAGACAGCTCGTCCATACCAAGGATGGCGATGATGTCCTGGAGTTCCTTGTTCTTCTGCAGAATACCGATGACGCGCTGTGCAACCTCGTAGTGCTTCTCGCCGACGATACCTGGCTCGAGAATACGAGAGGTAGAAGTCAGCGGGTTCACTGCCGGGTAAATACCCTTGGAGGCAATAGCACGGTCCAGCTCGGTGGTGGCGTCCAAGTGAGCGAACGTCGTAGCCGGAGCCGGGTCGGTGTAGTCATCGGCAGGAACGTAAACGGCCTGCAGGGACGTAATGGAACGGCCCTTGGTCGAGGTAATGCGCTCCTGCAAAACACCCATCTCATCAGCCAAGGTCGGCTGGTAGCCCACGGCGGAAGGCATACGACCCAGCAGGGTCGAAACCTCAGAGCCGGCCTGGGTGAAACGGAAGATGTTGTCAATGAACAGCAGCACGTCCTGGTTCTGCACATCGCGGAAGTACTCCGCCATGGTCAGGCCGGACAGAGCCACACGCATACGGACTCCTGGCGGCTCATCCATCTGGCCGAAGACAAGGGCGGTATCTTGCAGCACGCCCATTTCTTCCATTTCCAGGAAGAGGTCGGTGCCCTCACGGGTACGCTCGCCGACGCCGGCGAAGACGGAGGTACCGGAGAACTCGCGGGCGATACGGGTAATCATCTCCTGAATCAGAACGGTCTTACCCACACCTGCACCGCCGAACAGGCCGATCTTGCCGCCCTTGACGTACGGGGTCAGCAGGTCGATGACCTTAATGCCGGTCTCCAGAATCTCGGTCTTACCCTCGAGCTGGTCGAACGCTGGCGGCTCGCGGTGGATTCCCCACTGCTCGCCATCGCGGCCGAGACCCGGCTCATCGAGGCAATCACCGAGGGCGTTGAAGACGTGGCCCTTGACGACGTCGCCGACCGGCACGGAAATTGGCTTTCCGGAGTCGATGACCTCGGCACCGCGGACGAGGCCGTCGGTCGGTGCCATAGACACGGTACGGACAAGGTTGTCACCGAGGTGCTGAGCGACCTCGAGGGTGACGGTCTTTGCAACAGCTTCGAGCTTGATGTCGACGTGCAGTGCGTTGTACAGGGCCGGCAGTGCCTCACGTGGGAACTCCACGTCCACAACCGGACCGATGACGCGCACGACACGACCGGCGACTGCCGAAGACTGTGCATTCTGCTCTTGCAGAGCTGTAGTCATAATCTAGTCACTTTCTGCGCTGTCAGATAGCGCGCCAGCGCCACCGACGATCTCTGAAATTTCCTGGGTAATCTGTGCCTGACGGGCCTGGTTAGCCACGCGGGAGAGGTCTTCGACCATCTCGGTTGCGTTGTCAGTAGCAGACTTCATAGCTGTACGGCGTGCAGCGGACTCGGAGGCAGAAGCCTCCAAGAACATAGCAAACAGGATACGCGAGACGTACTGCGGAAGCAGAGCTTCCATCAGCGTATCTGCGTCCGGCTCGAATTCGAATCCGGCGGCAACATCCTCCGCAGATTCGGCGTCGGACAGAGCGGAGTCACCGAGGTGGTACTCCTCATCCTGAATAACCGGCTCAACTGGCAACAGCTGCTGTGCGCGCGCAGTCTGGGTCAACATGGACTCAAACTCGGTGTAGACAACGTGTACCTGGTCAAAGCCACGTACACCTACGCCCTCACCCTGCGCATGCAGGCCGTCGCGGCCCTTGGTAGTGCCGTTGGAACCAGCAATAAAGCCATCAATCAGGTGACGGCGCACATCGTGGGTGGCCTCCCAGGTTGGGTCCTGAGAGAAACCGCCCCAGCTGCCAACTACCTCGTCCTCGCGGAACTTGTAGTGGCCGATGCCCTTGTTGCCGGTAACGTACCGAACTACCTCGTAGCCCTTGCTTTCCAGGAGAGCTTGCAGCTGTGCGGCCTTCTTGAAGACGTTGTTGTTGTAGCCGCCACACATACCGCGGTCAGAAGTGACCACGAGAATGGCTGCGACGTTTCCGTCTTCGCGCTCACGCAGCATGTCATGCTCCAACGTAGAGGCGGAAGCCAGCTTATTCATGATGCTGGTCATCTCAGTCGCATAAGGCTGAGATGCTTCTACCCTGGCCTGCGCCTTGGTAATGCGCGAGGTAGCAATAAGCTCCTGGGCCTTGGTGATCTTCTTAGTCGAATTAACGGACCGGATGCGGTCACGTAGTTCGCGAAGATTAGCCATCGTTTCTCCTCCCTTCTTTAATCTAGACGGTTAGTTATGAGTTCTGAACTCTACTTAGCCGTCTTGCGGGAGACGTTGAACTCGGTGTTCTTTACGTCGCTTTCATCCAAAGGCTCTACCGGTGCCTCAGAGCCCAAGTTATGGCCTTCGGAGGTGCGGAAGGTCGGCTGGAAATCCTTAGCTGCCGCAACCAATGCGTCCTTGGACTCATCGGTTAGCGGCTTGCCGCCGGAAATCTGCTCAAAGACCTCTGGGGTGTTGGCGTTGAGGTATTCGTGTACCTCGTCCTCGAAGCGGCGGACGTCTTCAACGGGAACGACGTCGAAGATGCCAGCCTCGGCGAGGTAGATGGATACCATCTGGTACTCCACCGGCTGCGGGGAGGACTCGGACTGCTTCAGCAGCTCAACCAGACGGGAACCGCGCTCCAGCTGAGCCTTGGAGGCAGCATCCAGGTCAGATGCGAATGCCGCGAAGGCCTGCAGATCACGGTAGGAGGCTAGGTCCAGACGCAGGTTACCGGCAACCTTCTTCATGCCCTTGGTCTGTGCAGCGCCACCGACACGGGAGACGGAAACACCGACGTTAATAGCCGGACGAACACCCTGGTTGAACAGGTCGGACTCCAGGAAGACCTGGCCGTCAGTAATAGAAATGACGTTGGTCGGAATGAAGGCGCCGACGTCGTTTGCCTTGGTCTCGATGATCGGCAGTGCGGTCATGGAGCCAGCACCCATGTCGTCGGAAAGCTTGGCAGCACGCTCCAGCAGGCGGGAGTGCAGGTAGAACACATCGCCCGGGTATGCCTCGCGTCCCGGGGGACGGCGCAGCAGCAAGGAAATGGCACGGTAGGCCTCAGCCTGCTTGGTCAGATCATCGTAGATAACCAGGACGTGGTTGCCCTGGTACATCCAGTGCTGGCCCAGCGCTGCACCGGAGAACGGTGCCAACCACTTGAAGCCGGCGGAATCGGAAGCCGGTGCGGCCACGATGGTGGTGTAATCGAGTGCGCCGTGCTCCTCAAGGGTGCGGCGCACACCAGCGATGGTCGAGCCCTTCTGGCCAATTGCGACGTAGATGCAGCGTACCTGCTTATCCTTGTCGCCGGACTCCCAGTTAGCCTTCTGGTTCAAAATGGTATCGATGCACACCGCGGTCTTACCGGTCTTACGGTCACCGATGACCAGCTGACGCTGGCCACGGCCGATCGGGGTCATTGCGTCGATAGCCTTGATGCCGGTCTGCATTGGCTCTTCAACCGGCTGGCGCTGCAGCACGGACGGTGCCTGCAGCTCGAGGACGCGCTCCTCTTCAGCGTTGATTGGGCCCATACCGTCAATCGGCTGACCCAAAGGGTTAATTACGCGGCCGAGGAATTCCTCGCCCACTGGGATGGAGAGAACCTCGCCGGTCCTCTTAACCTCGTCGCCCTCCTTGAGGGACTCGAAGTTGCCCAGGACCACGACACCGATGGAGTTAGTGTCAAGGTTCTGTGCGACGCCAATCACGCCGCCTGGGAACTCGAGCAGCTCATTCGCCATAACGGACGGCAGGCCAGAAACCTGCGCAATACCGTCAGCTGCCGAAATGACCACGCCGACCTCCTCACGGGAGGCCTCCGCGGAGTAGCTCGAGGTGTAGTTCGCAATCGCACTACGGATCTCGTCGGAGGAGATCGTCAGCTCCGCCATGTTCTTCCTGCTCTCGGTAGTATCTTCCAGCACTTACTTAAATCGTTTCTGTCGTTTCGGCTACGCCATCTGGGCACGCAGGCGAGCAATCTTGCCTGCCGTAGAACCGTCAATGACTTCATCGCCGACGCGGATGCGCATGCCACCGAGGAGGCTGGTGTCAACCTCAGAGTGAATGGACATCGCACGACCATAAATTTTGCCCAGCTTCTCAGCGAGTACTGCTTGCTGGCCTTCGTTTAGTTCACCCGCTGCGGTAACACGCGCAATGGTGCGGTCCTGCAGGTCTGCTGCAGAATCAGCCAAAGCGGCCACATCATCGATCGGGTTCTGCTCTGGGCGGGAGATGGCCTGAAGCACCAGTGCCTCAGTAAACATCGTGACCTTGCCATAGAGCACGTTTGCCAGCAATCCGCGCTTGCGGGCGGAATCAGCAGTTCGGTCGGAAAGCAGCTGGGTGAGCTCGCCCTCGCGGTCAAGGATCTGGGAAAGGCGGAAGAGTTCGTCTTCTACCTGGCCCAGCTGGCCCTGCGCCTCAGCGCCACGCAGCAGTGCGCGGCGGCCCAAGGAAACCAATCCCTTGACAAAGTCCTTCGGAGTGGACCACTGTACGGCCGCAGCTTCCTGAATGATGCGCAGCGCACCACCAGAAATCTTGGAGCCAAAAAGGTTCTCTGCTAGGGACTTACGTGCCTCGCTCGGGGCGGCGATATCGGTGAATGCAACGCGCAGTTCGCGGTCATCATCCAAGACATCGACAACCTCAAAGATGTCCAAGCCCGCCTGTGCGGCGGTGGCGACGTTATTCTCGCCAGCAAGGATTTCATCCAAGCGAGATTGCGAGGTTGCGAGTGCTTCGCGGCTAGCTGCCTTCATAGTTGCCTACTTTCCGGCCGGTGCCACAGAGTCGAGCTCGGACAAGAAGCCATCAATGGTGGAGGACTTCTTAGAGGCGTCGGAAAGCTCGCCGCCCAGAATCTTCTCCGCCAGGTTGATGGAGTTCTGGCCCATTTCGGAACGCAGCTCAGTAACAACCTGCGAACGGGAAGCCTCCAGCTGCTTCTCGCCATTGGCGACGATGCGGCGGGACTCTTCTTCCGCGTTGGTCTTGGCCTCGGCCTCGATCTGCTTGCCGCGCTCGCGCGCCTGCTCGCGGATCTCGGCTGCCTCTGCACGGGCATCAGCCAGCTGAGCATTGTACTTTTCCAGAGCAGCCTTGGCCTCGGCCTGCTGAGCCTTGGCACGCTTCAAGCCGCCCTCGATCCGGTCTTCACGCTCTGCCAACATCTTGCTGTACATAGGAATTACAAACTTCCAGAACAGCAACAGAATTACGATGAAGCACAGCAAAGACCAGAAAATGTCATAGTTCTTGGGCAGAAGAACAGAGAAACTACCCGAACCTGGGTTATCTCCGCCCTCTGCTGCAAGCAAGTAAACGACGTTATTCATTGGTCTCCCGTCTTAAAAGATTCGGTGTGAAAACTCGAGCTCTTAGAACAGGAAGCCGGCAACGAGACCGATAAGTGCCAAGGCCTCAGTAAAGGCGATACCCAGGAACATGGTGGTACGCAGCTGACCAGCCATTTCTGGCTGACGGGCCATAGCTTCAACGGTCTTGCCGGCAACGATACCGATACCGATGCCTGGACCGATAGCCGCCAGGCCATAACCAATGGTGCCCAGTCCTTCAAACTTCGAAGCGGCATCCGCTGCCAGAATGATTTCGTTCATGGTGAAAGTCGTTCCCTTTCGTAGAATTTCAGTCTGTCTCAAGACTGAATGTCGATGGTTTAAATTAGGTGGTTTACTCGGTCGCGCTCGTCGACCTCGTCCTTAGTGCGAATCAGCGTGCAAGGACAGCTCAATGTACACCGCCGTCAAAAGAGCGAAGATGTACGCCTGTAGGAAGATAACCAGAATCTCGAACAGGCTCATAGCCAAGCCCAGAATAATGGTTAGTCCAGACAGTGCGGTCCAACCATTCAGCTGCCAGAAGAAGAAGTTCGTAGCAGAGAAGAGAAGAACCAGAATGATGTGTCCAGCAAGGAAGTTCGCCATGAGACGAATAGCAAGGGTAACCGGCCGCAAGATGAACGTAGAGAAAAACTCAATCGGTACCACCAAAAGATGCAATAGCGGTGGCAAGTTCGGAATCACTACCGAGGAGCGAATGAACTTACCAAGGCCATACCTCTTGGCACCCGCGTAAATCATCACAATGTACGAAACCGCGGCCAAGACAA
Source organism: Corynebacterium nasorum (assembly GCF_032821635.1). Classification (NCBI taxonomy): domain Bacteria; kingdom Bacillati; phylum Actinomycetota; class Actinomycetes; order Mycobacteriales; family Corynebacteriaceae; genus Corynebacterium; species Corynebacterium nasorum. The sequence continues at coordinate 20,440 of NZ_JAVBIE010000012.1, forward strand.
TTGGCATACCAATACGTCCGTTCGGCGAGACATTAAGCCCCGGAATAACGGTCGCAACGTTCATGAATAGAACCGCGAAGAAGATGCTAGCGATAATTGGCAGAAATCGCTTTCCCTCCTTCTTACCCAAAATGTCCTCAGCGATATGAATACGGACAAAGTCGACCGCATTCTCGCCCACATTCTGAATGCCAGAAGGAACCAACTTAGGGTTCTTAAAGGCGGCCCAGAAAAGGATCACCACAATTAGCGTCATCAAGATTCGAATCAGCATCAGGCGATCAAGCGCGAACCATCCGCCGGCGAAGTCACCGAAAAAAAGATGGTCGGCATCAATTTGCCCCGGGAAGAATTCTTCACCTAGATCGGGCGTGTGGAAGTGCCCTTTCATAGCCAATGTTGTAACGCTCAGCGTTCTCTCCCGTGTTCGGGCCACACAGCTTGTAAAAGCTTTTGTGGTGCGATGGACGTCTCAAACTTTCTGTCCTGTTCACGGACTCCGTCGCACATCAGCATGAACAAGACAGGGATTTACCAATACCGGAAGAGAGCACGTGCCTACTTCCACGGTAACCCGAAGTGAATCGTATCAGCTGGATCCTGAGTTTTTGCACGTGGGGGCCCCATAGAAGCTACTCTTCAATTCCAAAGTAAGTAATTAAGCTATAAACCTGCGATTTGCTGGCCAAACTCATAAGCGTGGAATTCATCACACCACATCTCACCCGCCCCTCGTCGGGGGTATAAATCTCTCATAACCGCAAGTAACAGATGAAATAGAGCTGCTCGGTATCCCCCATGATGCTGAGCTGCCCCAAGCTTTTGGCAGCATTCTTTGGACGCCGATTAAGCCACGTACGTCACTTTAGAAGTAACTATCCCCCAGACTTCAGTTCCGAGGGTTACAACAAGAGCTGCAACTACGCTAAGAAACAAGGCCCACGTGTCATAGAAATCCATTTCCCTAATTACTGCCAAAACCCCCAAGAGCAAAACTAGCTTAAGCAGCCACCCACCGAGCACCACTGCAATTGTTGTCGAGGGGGTTGACTTGGCTGTAAATAGGACTGAAAGAGCCGTGCACAATACGAATCCTCCGCCTAGAGCTGCACCAATTAAGACGCCCCAAATTCCGGGAAGGCCTTTCAATCCCCCCCAAATGGCAAGTGATACCAACATAATGACAAGCAACGCTTTGACACCTAGCTGCACGGCGCGTTTGAGGGGCAGACGCGGATCATCAAAATCAGAGTTTACTTTAGGATCATTCACGGAGACCGAGCCTACCTCACGAGGGCTCGGTTTCCGCCACCACGACGGTCTCTCGAGCAGCAGGGCCAATCTTTCCTTGCCGCAAGGGCACGAGAGTAGCTGCAAACGCGAGAAGCAGGGCCACAATAGTCACGCCAATGGCCTCCGGCGCGGGAACGATGGAAAAGGACACCGCACCAAATGCCACTGCGGAAACCCACAAGTAGAGCACTAGCACGGTACGCCTATGAGTATGCCCAAGCTTGAGGAGGCGGTGATGAATGTGCGCCTTGTCCGCAGAAAACGGTGAACGGCCGTGCGATAGGCGGCGAATAACAGCCCAGACAAGGTCGAGGACTGGAATAAATACCGCTGCGGCGACCACGATAATGGGTGACATCAACGCGACAATATCCACCGTGCCATACAGAGACATGTTGATCTTGCCGGACGCAGAAGTTGAGGCCGCAGCGAGCAAAAGGCCGATAAGCATGGAGCCGGAGTCGCCCATAAAAATACGGGATGGTTCGAAGTTATGGGGTAAGAAGCCGGCGCACATTCCCACCAGTGCGGCACTAATAATGGCTGGCGGATAGGCCGATACAGCGCCGCCCTGGTCATGGAGGACGGTCAAGGAAAAAACTAAAATTGCCCCTCCTGCAATCATTCCAAGGCCTGCTGCCAGGCCATCAAGCCCGTCTACAAAGTTGATGGCATTGATAAGCAAGACGGTAAAGAATGCGGTGAGCAGGGTGCTTTGCAATTGGTCCAGCACAACGGTGGTGCCGCCGCCAAACGGAATGAAAAGTAGTGTCCAGGTAAGGCCCAACCCACTCATGAGCGTGGCAGCGAAAAGCTGGCCAAAAAGCTTCACGACGGCGCTGAGTTCTACTAGGTCATCGACCACGCCAACGAGCACCAGCGCCAAGGCCGCCCATAGCACCGCATTCATTTCCGGAGTGACGGGCATAAAGCCGCGAGTCAAGGCTGGAAGCTGGGCTGCGAGGAATATTGCCGCCGCGAAGCCAGTAAACATGGCCACACCACCCATGCGGGGAGTGGGCTGAGTGTGGGCGTCGCGCAGGCGAATTTCCGCCACCCGGCCGGTGCGCACTAAAAAGGAGCGCACCACACCGGTGGTCAGATACGTAAATGCTGCTGCGACGAGGATGACAAGGGCCAACTCGCGCAGCGGGACACCACTGCCGCTCACGCGAATACCTCCTTAAGCCTGGGGGCGGGTGCGCAGGGTTTGGGCATCGAGGCCGATGACCTTGCCGATTTCCTCGGCCGAGAGCGCGCCTTCACGGAGTAGATACGGGCGCTCACCGGAGAGATCGATGATGGTGGAAGGCTTACCGACGGCCGTCTCTCCCCCATCCAAGTAAACCGTTACGGCTTTACCCAGCTGTTGTTTAGCCATAAGCGCGGTGGTTGGTGGCTGGTGGCCAGAAATATTGGCGGAAGACACAGCCATCGGACCAACCTCGCGCAAAAGCTCAATTGCAATGGGGTGCAGCGGCATGCGCAGCATTACCGTGCCGCGGGTATCACCGAGGTTCCACGGCAAGGATGGCGCCTGAGGAACAACGATAGACAGGCCACCCGGCCAAAAGGCCTCGACCAAATCACGCGCAGTATCGGTATAGGAAGCCACGAGACCGCGAACGGTATCCCAGGAACCAACCAAAACCGGTACCGGCATATCCGGACCGCGCTGCTTGGTAGCCAAGAGATTGGCTACGGCATCATTATCAAAGGCATCGCAGCCAAGGCCATACAGCGTATCGGTGGGCATGACCACGAGGCGACCGGATTGTGCAGCCTTGACCGCAATGTTCAGGCCCTCTTCGCGCTCGGCCTCATCGGCACAGTTAAAAATCTTTCCTTGCATAGTCTTTCCCCTTCTTGCCCTAAGTGGTGTCTTAGTCTACCGCGCGCACCGCAGTGACAAAGCGGGGCGTTCCCGTCATGTCCTGCAGCGCCGAAATTCTTTCAAAGCCGCCGTGGCGGGCCATTGCGGCTTGTACGGCTTCGCTCGTGGAGTCATCGTGCTCGATGGCCACCTTGCCGTCCGGGCGCAAAAGGCGGGCGAACGTCGGGATGAGGCCGGTGATGACGCCCATCCCATCCTCACCGGCAAAGACCGCGTCGTGTGGATCATGGTAGACCTCCGGATCGAGGTTCGGCGTCTCCGGTACATACGGCGGGTTGGTCACGATAAGGTCCACGGTCCCGTTCCACTCCGCCAAGGTAGTGGCATCCGTAGCATCGGCCTGAATGACCTCTACCCCGCTGCCGCGGGTATTGGCAGTGGTGTAGGCCAAGGCGGCGTCGGCAAGCTCAACTGCCCGCACCTGCGCCTCAGGTAAGTAGTGGTGCAGATATAGTGCCAACGCCCCTGTGCCAGTGCACAAGTCCACCAGCCGCGGGCCGTCCGCATTGCGCACCGCCCAGTCCGCCAACACCTCGGTTTCCGGCCGCGGGATAAATACGCCAGGGCCCACCTTGAGCTCCAGCGGACCGAACCAGGCGCTGCCTAGCACGTACTGTAGGGGCTCGCGGGACTCGCGGCGACGTAGCAGCGCATCATAGGCCATATCGAAACCGGGCATAGGAGCTTGGTCCAGCGGGATATCCATGTGGCCGCAATGAATAAGGTGCGTGGCAATGATGCGCGCATCCCACTCGGGGCTTGGTACCCCGGCAGCACGAAGGCGCTGCACCCCACGGCGCAGCGCCTGTCCATACGTGTTATCCACGCCCGTTTAGCCCTCAGCCTCGAGGCGCTCGGCACGCTCCTGGTCCTGCAGGGCCTTAATAAGGTCATGCATATCGCCGTTCAAAACAGAGTCCAGGTTATTAGCCTTGTAGCCAATGCGGTGATCCGTGATGCGGTTCTCCGGCCAGTTATAGGTGCGGATGCGCTCCGAACGGTCCATGGTGCGCACCTGGGAGGCGCGCTGCTCGCCGGCCTCAGCCTCGCGAGCTTCACGCTCCATCTGGTCCAAGCGGGCCTGCAAGACCTGCAGTGCACGCGCCTTGTTCTGAATCTGGGAACGTTCCTTCTGACAGGTAACGATAAGCCCAGTTGGCAGGTGGGTAATGCGCACCGCGGAGTCGGTGGTATTCACGCCCTGGCCGCCCTTACCCGAAGAACGGTAAACGTCAACGCGAATATCCTTGTCATCAATATTGACGGACTCCACCTCTTCTGGCTCTGGGTAGACCAGCACGCCGGCGGCAGAAGTCTGAATACGGCCCTGGGACTCGGTGACCGGGACACGTTGCACGCGGTGCACACCGCCCTCGAACTTGAAGACGGACCAGGCACCATCGCGCGAAGGAGACTTGGAGCGGAAGGAAATGGTCATATCCTTCACACCTCCCAGATCCGACTCGTTGAGGCCCAGGACCTCCCAGTTAAAGCCGGTCTTATCCGCGTAGCGCTCGTACATCCGGGCCAAGTCACCGGCGAAGAGGGCCGCCTCCTCGCCTCCCGCGCCGGCCTTGATTTCCATAATGATGTCCTCGGAGTCCTGCTCATCGCGCGGCGCGAGCAGATCAGCGAGCTTTTCTTCCAAGCTCTCCACGGACTTTTCGAGGCGGTCCGCTTCTTCTTGGAAGTCATGGTCCTCGTAGGCCATCTCCTTGGCGTCCGCGAGATCCTCGCGGGCCTGGGTTAATTCATCATTAACCATGATGATGGGGCGCAGTTCCGCATAGCGCTTGGAGAGCTTGCGGAATTGCTTCTGGTCGCCGGCCACCTCCGGATCGCCCATCTGCATCTCAATGCCCTGGTATTCGGACACAATGTCATCAACGAGGGAAACCTGATTAGACATAATCTTCTTCATCCTTATCCGCAGCCATCGGGGCCGAGGAGGCCACCTGCATCAAGAACTCGCCATTGGAGCGGGTCTTCTTTAGCTGCTTAATGAGCAGGTCAATGGCCTGGTGGGAATCCAGGGCAGAAAGGATGCGACGCAGCTTGGTCATGATGCGCACCTCCTCTGGTACGAGCAGCAATTCATCCTTACGGGTGCCGGACGGGTTAACGTCCACGGCCGGGAATACACGGCGCTCGGAAATGCCACGGTCCAATTTCAGCTCGGCATTGCCGGTGCCCTTGAATTCCTCGAAGATGACGGTATCGCCGGTAGAACCGGTCTCCACCATGGCGGTGGCGATGATTGTCAGCGAGCCGCCCTCTTCGATATTGCGGGCGGCGCCGAGGAAGCGCTTTGGCGGGTAGAGCGCGTTGGAGTCCACACCGCCAGAGAGGATGCGGCCGGATGCCGGGGAGGAATTATTGTAGGCGCGGCCCAGGCGGGTAATGGAGTCGAGCAAAACAACGACGTCCTTGCCCTGCTCCACAAGGCGCTTGGCACGCTCGATAGCCAGCTCGGCTACGGAGGTGTGCTCTGATGGCGGGCGATCAAAGGTGGAAGCAATAACCTCACCGTTGACGGAACGCTGCATATCCGTAACTTCCTCAGGGCGCTCATCTACGAGGACAACCATGAGGTAGCACTCCGGGTTATTGGTAGAAATCGCATTGGCGATATTCTGCAAAATCGTCGTCTTACCGGCCTTTGGCGGGGAGACGATAAGCGCGCGCTGGCCCTTACCAATGGGCATGATGAGGTCAATCACGCGGGTGGTGAGGATCTTCGGGTCCGTTTCCAAACGCAGGCGCTTATTCGGATACAGCGGGGTCAGCTTATTAAAGTGTGGACGCTGCTTTGCGTTTTCCGGATCGATGCCATTGACGGTATCGACCTGAACCAGCTGGTTGTACTTGCGGCGGTTACGACCGTTGCCATGCGTATGCGTCGGGCCGGAGACCTTAACCTGGCCGGTAATGGCGTCGCCGGAGCGCAGGCCCAGGCGGCGGACAATGCCGTTGTTGACAAAGACGTCGGAAGCCGCGGCGCGGTAACCGGTGGTGCGCAGGAAGGCGACGTTATTGTCTACCACGTCCAAAATGCCACCGACGGCCTGCAGCTCATCGCCCTCGCGGACCTGCAAATCGTTGCCGCCGTTATTGTCATTATTGTTTCCGCGGCCACGGCGGTTGCGGCGATTGCGGCGCCCACGACGGTTGCCGCGCTCGTGATTATTGTTGTCATCGTGGCGATTGCCGCGCTGCTTATTATCGCCGCGGTCATTCTTATCGCCCTGATTATCGGAGCCATCCTGGGAGTTATTCTCGCGGTTGTCTTTATTGCCGCCCTGCTCCTCGTTGTGGCTGCGTTCCTCGCGCTCTTGACGTTCCTGCCGCTCCTGGCGTTCTTGCCGGCGGGCGCGGTTGCGGCGAGCGCGGCGTGCCTGAGAACGCGACTCATAGCGCTGCTCGTCGCCAGAGTTCTGCTGGCGGTTATCCTGCTTCTCGCCGGATTCTTCCTGCTTTTCCGCCTTCTGCGGCGCATCGTCCTGCGCCTGCGCGCGTGGCTTTTCTGGTTTATCAGATTTCTCTGCCTTTTCCGCCTTTTCTACCCGAGCGGCCTTTTCCACCTTGGCCTTGGCCTTTGGCGGAACTTGACCAGTCTTGATGGCGGTGATGAGATCCCCCTTGCGCAGGGCAGAGACACCACGTAGGCCGCGCTCTGCGGCCATTTTGCGCAATTCCGGCAGCTTCAGGGATGCAAGATCCTGTGCTGCGGTGTTGTCCGTTTCGCTCACGGATATCCTTTCGTTGCTTGACCAGGTCCGATGATGCGGGAGCCGCCGTAGCCTAGGCTCACGGCGTTGCACTGGAAGCCAATGTGTATTTTTCTAGGACTTCTCGCCCTCGTGCCAAGGCGCATGCGCGTCCTGCCGGGCAATAAGTATGAGGCCTCTTCCATGTTCTCAAGGAGAATTCGCACAGCGGGTGCACGAACCGGAAGAAATCAAGAAACGACTGCGGGCAAAACTTCTCTGGGCCCGAATCCATAGGAAAGGGGAGCTAAAAATTCCGGTTTCCTACCAGTCGCGAACAAGTATAACGCATAGACCGCAACGCCCGCACCATGACACCGCTACAGTAGAGGCATGCTTTCCACGATGATGGATATCCCCCTCTCCCTGACCCGCATTTTGGAATACGGCGCCTCGGTGCACGGCAGCACCACGGTGACAACCTGGCACGGTGAGGGCACCGGCTCTGAATTTGATCCGGCCGAAGAAGTTACCTTCCGCGATATCGCCGCTCGCGCAGCCGCCTTCGCCCACGCTATTCATGATGATTTGGGTATTACCGGCGATGAGCGGGTGGGCAGTTTTATGTGGAACTGCGCCGAACACCTCGAGGTCATGTTTGGCACTGCTTGCAAGGGCGCGATTTTTGCGCCGCTGAATAAGCAGCTGATGAATGACCAGATTCGCCATATTATTAATCACGCGGAAATATCTGCCATCGTGTGCGATCCCCGGCTGGCGCAGCAACTAGGCAAGGTGCTTGTGGGTACCGACTCCGTGAAAAGCGTCATCATTACCGGCGCACAGCCTGCGCAGCAGTTTGCCCATCTCTTCCCCCGTGGGATTGAAGTGTATTCCTATGAAGCTTTAATTGATGGCCGCTCCACCGTCTATGACTGGCCGGAACTAGATGAGCGCACGGCCGCGGCACTGTGCTATTCCACAGGCACCACGGGTGCCCCCAAGGGCGTACTGTATTCGCACCGTTCGCTGTATCTGGAGGCCATGCAGCTGCGCTCCTCGGACTCGCTGTGCATCACCCACGGCGAGACTTTCCTGTGCTGCATCCCCATCTGTCACGTGCTGAGCTGGGGCGTTCCCTTTACCTGCTTCATGACGGGCACCCCGCTCGTGCTTCCCGACGCCGACGTATCCGCCCCCACCCTTGCCAAGGCCATTGCCGCTACTTCTCCGCGCGTGGCCCACGGCGTTCCCACCATCTGGATCCAACTCTTTGTGCACTACATGCACCACCCGCCGGAGCGCATGACCCTCACGGAGATCTATGCCGGCGGCTCCCCTGTTCCCCCAACTCTTATCAAGATGTGGGAGGAACGCTACGGTGTCGACGTTGTTCACGTGTGGGGCATGGTAGAAACCTCCACCGTCGGCAGCGTCGCCCGCCCTCCTCAGGGCGCTTCGGGCGATACCCGGTGGGCCTACCGCATTTCTCAAGGTCGCATCCCCGCCTCGCTGGAATACCGCGTGGTCAATGACGGCCAAGTTGTGGCCCGAACCGACCGCAACGCGGGCGAGCTGCAGGTACGCGGCAACCTGGTCACCGGTTCTTACTACCACTCGCCTACCGCTGAGCCGGGCGAAATCGCCTCCGAATTTCGCGGCAAGCAGGTCGAGGCTGCAGAGGGCAAGTTCACCGCGGATGGCTGGCTGCGCACTGGCGATGTCGGCTCGGTCACCAAGGACGGCTTCCTTACCGTAGAGGACCGCGCCCGAGACGTCATCCGCTCCGGCGGCGAGTGGATCTATTCCGTCCAGCTCGAAAACCTCATCATGTCTGACCCACTCGTCGTCGAAGCCGCCGTTATCGGCTATCCCGATAAGCAATGGGTCGAGCGCCCACTGGCCGTTACCGTCTTGGCAGAAGGTGCTTCTCCCACCATCGAAACCGCAGAGCGCCTGCGCGCCAGCATGCGCAAGGAGCTGCCGAGTTGGATGCTGCCGGAGTACTGGACCTTTGTAAAGTCCATCGATAAAACTTCCGTGGGCAAATTCGATAAGAAGGATTTGCGCACCCACCTGGCAGAAGGCGAGTACAACATCATCCGGCTCAAGGGTCCAGGCGAATCGCAGCGCCTCGCTGCCACCGAAGCCACCGATTTAAGCCGGGAAAACTAGGAATAATATCCTTCTCTAAGCCGTTGCAGCTTGGTGTACCTCATCCCCTCTCTTAGACTGGCACCGATGACCTCTTCCACGCAGCGACCCGTAGTTTCCCTGCCCCTGCCCACCGTGGTCCGGGCGCAGTCGCCAGCGGATCTGCCCGCCCCGGCTGCTGATGGCACGCGCGCACTGCTGGATCGCTATGGCCGCCAAGCCCGCGACCTGCGCGTCTCCCTCACGGATCGCTGCAACTTGCGCTGCACCTATTGCATGCCGGCCGAAGGCTTAGAGTGGATGCCCACAGAGAAGACCTTGAGCGATGAGGAAACCATCCGACTGATTCGAATTGGCGTCGGCAAGCTGGGCATCCGCCAAGTGCGTTTTACCGGCGGCGAACCCTTGCTGCGTAAGTCGCTGGAAAAGATTATTGCCGCCACTAAAGAGCTGCGCACCGACCAGGGGAGATCCCCGTCCACCGCGCTAACCACCAACGGGCTTGGCCTAGAAAAGCGCGCCGGCGCCCTCGCCGCAGCCGGACTCGATCGCATCAATATCTCGCTCGATACCATCGACCGCGAGCGCTACGCCGCGCTCACCCGCCGCGACCGCCTTGATCACGTGCTCCAGGCCATCGCCGCTGCGGATGCCGCAGGCCTCCACCCCATCAAAATCAACGCCGTGGTCATGCCCGGGGTCAACGAAGAAGACATCGTCCCGCTAGCGGACTATGCCGTCCGCCACGGTGCTCAGCTGCGCTTCATCGAACAGATGCCGCTTGGGCCCCGCGAGCAATGGCGCCGCGAGGACATGGTAACGGCCGAAGATATCCTTGGCCGCCTGCGCACCCACTTCTCCATGGAGCCCGCCCACGAACCGCGGGGATCTGCCCCCGCCGCCCTGTGGGAGGCCACTGCTCCGGATGGAACGCGCGGCACACTGGGCATCATTGCCTCGGTCACCCACCCCTTCTGCGGCGACTGCGATCGTACGCGGCTGACTACCGACGGCGCCGTGCGCAACTGCCTCTTTGGCAATTCCGAAACCCCGCTGCGGGAACTATTGCGCTCTGGGGCCAGCGATGAGGAGATCATGGAGGCCTGGGCTGAGGAAATGTGGAGCAAAAAGCCTGGCCATGGCATCGATGACGAAGGCTTTCTGCAACCGGACCGTCCGATGTCTGCCATCGGCGGCTAACCTTATTTTTATGTCCACGCCCCGCAGCATCTCCGCGCACCTCGATGCCGTCCTCACCCTGGCATCCCCCCTGCCGGCCGAGTCAGCCGCCGTCGATGCCTCCCTCATCGGCCGCGTCCTCGCCGCCGATGCCACCGCGCGCTTTCCCGTGCCGCCCCACGCCAACTCGGCGATGGATGGCTTCCTCGTCCACGCCGCGGATCTTCCCTCCCCCGGCCCATGGACCCTCCCCGTCGCCGGCGATGTACCAGCCGGTGCCGCCCCTACCGAGGTCCCCGCGGGACACGCGGTGCGCATCATGACCGGCGCACCGGTAGCTGATACCGCAGGAATGCTTGTCGTGCCCGTGGAAAATACCACCACCCCGGCCGGCCCCGTAGCGCTTCCAGACGAGGTGACCATCACCGATGCTCCCACCAAGTCACATATCCGCGCCGCCGGGGAGGATATCCAGTCCGGCGCGCCAGTGGCCACAGCAGGCACGCTTGTCTACGCCGCCGTAATCGCCGCTCTCACCTCCGCTGGCGTTTATTCCGTCTCGGTCCACCGCCGCCCGCGCATAGCGATCATTTCTTCTGGCGAAGAACTCGTCTCTTCCCCAACAGAACTCGCTCCCGGCCAGCTGCCGGATTCCAACGGCCCCATGCTCGCCGCGCTCGCGGGCGCACACACGCGCCTCCATGTTGGCGATTCCCCCGCAGACTTGGCCTCTGCACTGGATGAGCTTGCCTCCTCCCACGACCTCATCATCACCTCCGGTGGCGTGTCAGCCGGCGCCTTCGATGTGGTCCACACTGTGCTGGGGCGCACGGATTCCGCGTGGTTCGGGCACGTCGACCAGCGCCCGGGCGCCCCACAGGGCTACTCCAATTGGAAAGGCACCCCGGTACTATGCTTGCCTGGCAACCCCGTGGCTGCCTTCGTGGATTTCCAGCTTTATGCTCGTCCCCTCATCGCCGCACTTTCCGGGCACCCTGCGCCACGGGAGCGGGTCAACCTGCGCGCCCGTGTAGACTCGCCTCTTCCTGCCTCCCGCGGCCGGCCGACCATTGTCCCCGTGACCGTAGACTTTCAGCCGGAGCCCGCCATTACTTCGCACCTGCCCCACGGCAGCCATCGCGTTGTATCGCTCGCCGGTACCAATGGCTTTTGTCTCATCTACTCCGAACCGCCCGCCGTGGGCGAGGACATCACCGTTTATCTGTATTAAGGAGCAGCCATGAAATTTACCCACCTTGACTCTGACGGCGCCGCCTACATGGTCGATGTCACCGAGAAGCAACCGACCGTGCGCTCCGCGACGGCCGAGGGCGAAGTCGCTTGCTCTCCCGAGGTCATGACCGCTTTGCGCGACGGCACGGTGCCCAAGGGCGATGTCCTAGCTGTAGCCCGCATCGCCGGCATTTCCGCTGCCAAGAAGGTCCCCGAGCTGCTTCCACTAGCGCATACCATCGGCGTGCACGGCTGCGCTGTGGAGCTCACGCTTGACGACGACCACGTATTCATCTCCGCCACCGTCCGCACCGCCGACCGCACTGGCGTGGAGATGGAAGCGCTTACGGCCGTGAATGTTTCCGCGCTCGCCATCATCGACATGGTCAAGGGCGTGGACCGCTCCGCCTATATCCGCCGTTGCGGCATCGTGGCGAAATCCGGCGGCCGCTCCGGAGACTGGTCCCGCACCCTGCCGGAGGCCTAATGCTCGGCGCGATAATCCTCGCCGGTGGCCACGGTCGACGCATGGGTGGCACAGATAAAGCCTCTCTTTCCGCCCACGGAACACGTTTTATAGACCGCCTGCTCGCCCAGCTCCCCTACGGCACCCCGGCCGTGGCCGTCTCACCGCATTATCTCGGCCTACCCCAGGTGTGCGAGTCCCCGCTCTACGGTGGTCCCGTCGCTGGCATCGCGGCCGGCGCACAAGCGTTATCCCACTGCACCGAACTTGCCCTCTTCGCCGTGGATGCCCCCGATTCGCCGCTACTGCTTCCCCGTCTGCGCTCGACCCTCGCCTCCTCCACAGCCGATGCCGTACTCACCCGCGCCGCCGACGGCTACCTCCAGCCGCTGTGTTCCCTCTGGCACGCCCCCGCGCTCCACACTCAGCTCGAATCCCTTCCTACGGCTAGGAACGTCTCCGTCCGCCGCCTCATCCGCGGTGTGAATTTTGTCGAGGTCCCTGGCACCGGCGCCGAACGCGACTACGACACACACGCGGAATTGCGCGAGCTCCCCCTGCTCCGCTTCCCGGACCCTGCCCTCCCCCTTCGCGCTCACCGCAGCTCGCTGAACTAGGCCACGGCACCGCACTGGTGAGCGGCAAGGGTAAGGGTCTTCTTTTCACCACCCTTCGCGCTCACTAGCAGCCGCGGGTAGCACGAAATCACCGTCCCGGTGAGCGCGAAGGGGAAGCTGCAGAACTACCCCGCTCTTCGCGATCACCGTGAAGCCGCGGATTTATGAAACTTGTTTCATGGTGAGCGCGAAGGGTGTATCGAGCGAGGCTGGCCTACTCCGTGACGATGAACTTGCCGTGCTGCCCCTTCTCGGCGTTAGTCATGATGTGATTGACAAAGGAATAAGTACCGGGCTCGTTGAAGGTCATCTCGACGAATCCGCCTTGCGCCGGGAGGAGGTCCAGGGCTTGCGAGCCGGTCGAGTCCTCATTCTTGATGAGGTAAGCGCCTTCTTTGTAGGCGGTATCGAATTGTTCGCCCACAACGTGGAAGCTCAGCGGCTGGTCGGGGCCTAGATTAGTCAGCCACAGGCGAACGGTATCGCCCACCTTGGCCTTGATGGGTTCTGCGTCGTACTGGCCGGGATAATAGTTAAAGGCCATGAGGTCGAAGCGGCCGTCGGCTACGCGCTGGGCATCGGCACCAGTGTTTTCCTCACCGAGGAACACGTCGGTCGCCATGAAGTTGTATTCCGCGTCCACGGGCTTCAGGTTCGGCGGATCGATGATGACGTTGCCGGCCATGCCATTAGCGATGTGGAGGGACATGGGCATCGTAGAGCAGTGATACATCCAAATGCCGGAGCGATGCGCGGTGAATTTATAGGTCAATTCCTCACCCGGTTGGATGGATTTCATGGTCTCATCAGGGTTGACCTCGCCGGCGTGGAAGTCGATGGAGTGGGCCATGGAGCCCTCGTTTTTGATGGTGATTTCGAATTTATCGCCCACTTTTCCGCGCAGGGTCGGGCCTGGGGCTTGGCCGTTGAAGAGCCAACGCATTTGCTTGATGCCGGGGGCGACCTCTACGACTTCTTCGGTCATCGTCCAGGTCTCTTTGTGGGTCTTCGTTTCGGCGGCAGGTTGCACAGAGGCGTCGAAGGCAGAAAAGCCATCGCGCTGGGTGCCGAGTTCGGCGGCGGTGGGCACGTCTACGTGGGGGTTGCTTGCAGAAGCCACCGTGTGATCATGCCCTGCGGCGGCGCCATCTCCGACGTTGACCTTAAAAGTCATGCCCTGCATCTTGTGGCCGGCGATGGTGCAATAGCCTTCCTCGGAGGAGTCGATGACTCCGGCATCAAGTTGGACGGTCTCGCCGGGATCGACGCGGCCGGTCTCGGCATCACCTATCTTCAGGTCATGGACTTGGTCACCCGAGTTGGTGAAGTTGACCACCAGATGGGTTCCAGGGTCGATATCGATAGACGAGGGCGTAAAGGCCATGCCATCCACACCAACGTCAATGGTCTGCGTTTCACCAGAGGCTACAGGCGTAGCGGACTGAGAGCTCTTGCCAGTGGAATTGACCACCGCGAGTGCGATAACTGCCGCTAACGCGATACCGATGAGTAGCCACGAAGCCCAAGATGAGTCCTTGGAGGCGGGCTTGTCCGCGGGTTGCGAGGAAGAAACGCTCAGCATTTAGTTCTCCAGTCTTTTCTGTAAGTAGAGGGCGCGGCCGACGGCGAAGATATTGGCGGCAATCCCTATCCCCATCATGATAAGCCCGGCCGCAGTAGCGTCGAGCAAGCTAAGTAGTCCGCCTACGTTGATAAGCAGCAGGCGGGCGTAACCGGTGCGCTCGGCGGTATCGGGGCGCGCCCCGGTGAGTATGGGCAGCAGGTGGTGTAGGACACCGGTCACCAGCTGCAAGAGGCCAGCACCGAGGAAGGCGGGAAGCACAACCAAGGTGATGGTGCGCGGGTAGGCTCCGACGGCTGCGGAGATGGCATCACCGGCGCACAACGCCAGCATCCACAGCAGGCCGGCGATGACGGCAACGGTGGCGGTGGTCAGCCGTGGTGAGCGCCCCATGACGGTAGCGAGTACCGGCTGGATGATGAGCAGGGCTGCCAAGACCACGAGCAGCTGGGCCACGCCTGCAGCTCGGGTGAGGCCTACCGCGTATAGTGCCATCGCACATCCCAGCCCCACGCAATGCACGATGAGCGCACGGGTACATCTTGCACGGGCGGTGGAGGAAATCGCAGTGGCAGACAACGTGGGAAGCAGCGTGACCACCGTGCCGATGACGGTCAGCCAGGCAAATCCCCAGACCATACCGCGCGAGTGCGCGCCGATGAGGAGGGAGTACTCGCCTACCCTGTTGCCGCTGAGGATGACGAGTACTACGGAGACAATCATGAACACGCTAGCGGCGATATAAAAGGGCACGGTCACGGCAAAAGAACCAGACAATGAGCCGCGTAGGCGCCGCGCGACGAACCACAGATGCCAGGCGAGGGCGGCGATGATGAGGGTTGAGGCGACGTCGGCAAGCGGGCCCCAGTCATACCCCGCCCTATCGATGAGCAACAAGATAAGCCCGATCTGGACTAGTGCCACGCGACTGCCGACGCCCCGATAGTCCCCACCCGCAGTCCTAGTCAAGGCCTCAGTGAAGTGGGTGGAAAAGACGAGGATGGCCGTGGTCAGCGCGCCAATTGTGAAGGGGTGGATGATATCCCACCACACCACGGGTGCGCCCAAGGAGCTAGCGATGAGCAGGCCGAGGCCGACAAGGATCCATCCTGCGATAAGGGTTGCGGTCAAAATATGCCAGCGGCCGCGCGCGGCCAGTGAAATGTCATGAATGCGCACGTCGCGCCTCCTTGCTGGTCAAGGTAATGCCGCAGGCAAGAAAGCCTATTACCGCAATAATGGTAACCACCCCGCCGCTTTGGAGCGCTGTGGTGTGCTGGGCACAATCTGCAAGGACTCGCAGCGCAAGGCCACCATGCAAGAGCCCCACAGGTACGTAGAGCACTTTGTGGTATGGCAGGCGGCGGCGAATAACAGAGGTGAAGATGATGGGCGCGTGCGCGAAAATCATGGACACGACAAAGACCAGGAAAATGGTGTGCACCGAGGCATCATAGACAAAGCCGGTGGCCTCGCCATAGATCAGCCACAAGTACCCGCCGAACGCGAGCCAGGCGTAGCCGGCCAGCATGCATGCCGCCGAATAGCGCGGCAATCCTTGTGAGCGCACCAAGTTCTTGGCCACATCCGCCCGCGCGGTCGCCGCGGCGATAGCAATCAGCGCCAGCCCCATAGCGCGATAGCCCACCGCCGGGGAAAGCATATAGATAACGCTGACTGCCGCCAGCCCCAGCACTAAGAGGGTGAGATGATTTTCGGCGCGAGTGCCGGCCATGGTTACGCGCGCTAATTCCATGCGCTCGCCGATGATGGTGGCCACGGCATAAAGTGCGCACAGCGGCATCGCTGTAGCAAACCCCGGCCCCATGGCCCAGAGGGCAGCGGCGGCTACTCCCCCAATGACGCCGACTGCCTGCACCAGAATCGCGAGGCTAGCCTGACGGCGGTAGATAGTGGCATAGATGCAG
The DNA here is from genome assembly GCF_032821635.1 of Corynebacterium nasorum. Classification (NCBI taxonomy): domain Bacteria; kingdom Bacillati; phylum Actinomycetota; class Actinomycetes; order Mycobacteriales; family Corynebacteriaceae; genus Corynebacterium; species Corynebacterium nasorum. The sequence continues at coordinate 36,493 of NZ_JAVBIE010000012.1, forward strand.
CCAAGGACAAGGAAGCCGGCGGCAAAGAACATGGCTGCGACCCCACGCGGTAGGCCGGCGAGAATGCTGAGCACGCCAGCGACGTGGCATACAGGCCCCACCCAGGCCCACGTGGTGCGCACGGCGACGGCGCGTTCGAGGCCTATGGCTCCGCCTACGAAACCAAAGACCATTAGCGGCCCGTGGTCGGCAGCAAAGGATGCTCCCGGGGTGGCGTTCAAACCCAGGAGGGAGGCGCCCGCACCCAGCCCAACCAGCAGGGATACCCCTGCACAGGCGAGAAAAATAGGGCGATGCGCCACGCTATTATTTTGCACGAGTTTTATCGTACTAATATTGGGGTCAGAGCGAAACTCGCACCCCAGTAGAAAGGACTACTTGCCATGCAGCTGCCCATTTCCGACGCCAATAAGCCGCATTCCATCCCCACCCTCAACGCCTCCGAAATTCCGCACGCCGTTCGCCACGGTGCCATCCATGGCGCGCTGGGCACCCTTAATGTAGGCAAATCAATGATCCTTATCGCCCCACACAACCCCGTCCCACTGCTCAAAGAGGTCGAGTCCCGCGAGGAGAACTTCGAGCTTGACTACCTCCAGGAGGAAGAAAACGACTTCCACATCAAGTTCACTCGCGTGAGCTAAACCTTTGCACGGCGGAGGGCTATTCTAGGTAGGTCATACTCACCGCCAAAGAAGCCGAAAAGGAGCTCTCCGCAGATGCACAAACGCGTTACCGCACTCCTCGTTGCCTTGGGAATCGCTCTTTCAGGCTGCGCTCCACACACGTCAGTAACGTCGTCACAGGATACAGCGGATCCCACACTCAATGTGCTGGCGGCTTCGTCGACCCGAGTTATCAATGAAGAACTTACCCAGCGCGCGGGCCAGCTCGATCCAGCAGTGAATCTAAGCTTTGAAAATGGCGGCTCTTCCGATCTGGTGAGCAAGCTGCGCGAGGGTGCCCCGGCCGATCTTCTCCTCACGGCTTCCAAAAAGACCATGGATAAGGCGGTCCAGGATGGAACCGTGACCGCCCCCGAGGTGCTCGCCACGAATGTCATGGTCATGGTGGTACCTAAAGGAAACCCGGCGGGAATCCATTCTGTGCAGGATCTCTCCCACGCCCATCACTTCGTACTCTGCGATCCGCAAGTACCCTGCGGCGATATTTCCTCCCAGATCATCGATGACCAGCATTTGGACGTCCACCCCTCCTCCCAGGAGCGCCAGGTAGCGGATGTTTTAGGAAAGGTGGCCTCGGGTGAAGCCGATGCTGGATGGGTCTACTCCACCGATGCCGCCGCGGCCGGCAATGATGTTGAGGTGATTGATATTCCTGGGGCGGAGAAATTCTCTAATCAGATCCTGGGCGCCGTTGCCACGGACGCCTCTCATCCCGACCAGGCCCGCGCGGTGCTCAATTTGTTGGCCAGCGACTTTGATTCCACCTGGCGCGACCTTGGCTTCAGCCCAGCGAAGTAGTCTATGTCCGCCCCTCAGCCTGTCCGCCCCAAGGCCCCGCTGCTTGTCGGCCTCATTGGTCTCATTGCGGTAGCTACCATCATTGTTCCCGTGGCAGCTCTCGGGCTGCGGGTACCGTGGGCGCGCATCGGCGATTACCTTGGCCGCGAAGAGATTCGAGACATGCTGCTCATCTCCGTGGCGGCGGCTTTCCAATCCATGCTGCTCGCGCTCGTAATGGGCTTGGGCCTGGCATTATGGGTCCAGCAGCTCGGTCGCGGTAGCACCATTATCCGTCTTTTGGTCTACCTTCCTCTGGCTATGCCACCGGTGGTCGGCGGTTTGGCCCTTACCGCAGCCTTAGGGCGCAAGGGCTACCTCTCCCCGCTTCTCAACGCCCTGGGGATCCACCTCGCCTTCGCCTTCCCCGGAGTCGTGGTGGCGCAAACCTTCGTGGCACTGCCCTTTGTGGTGGTAGCGGTCGATTCGGCACTGCGCCAACTAGACCAGGAAATCCTCGCTTCGGCGCGGGGCGTGGGCTTGGGGCGTTGGGAGATACTCGGCAAGATCACCCTTCCTTCTATCGCGCCGGCTATAGCTACCGGCGCGGCGCTGGCCTTCGCGCGCTCATTGGGCGAATTTGGCACGACACTGACCTTTGCCGGCTCTCAGCCAGGGGTTACCCGCACGATGCCGCTGGGCATCTACTTAGAGCGCGAGGTCGACGCGGACGGCGCCTACGTGCTCTCCGCCCTGCTTATCGGGCTGGCCTTGGTCTGCCTGGCGCTTGCGGACTTGCCGGCCCTGCGCAGGCGGCGCTACCAGCCGCAGGCAAGGCAGCTGCATTCACTGGACGTGGACAAGCTCCGCGAGCTCACCCAGCCCACGAATGCGCAGGCGGTATCCGTGACGGTCGATGGCGTGCGCACGGCTTTGTCTCCGCGAGCCATTACGGCCGTGGTGGGCCCGAACGGCTCCGGCAAGACCACTTTTATGGGACGCATTGCTGGGCGCCTGAGCGGCGGTGAGGTTTCTCCAGACGGAACCGGCATCGTCTTACTCACCCAGCGGCCGGGCTTGCCGCCGCGCTCGACGGCCCAGCAAGCGGTCGCCATGGTTACCCGCGATAGGACCCGTGCGCAGGAGCTTCTCGCGGCAGCAGGATTGCACGAGCTTGCCGACGTCCCAGTAACAGCCCTCTCCGGCGGCCAGGCCGCCCACGTGGCCCTGGTGCGCGCGCTAGCCGCACGACCAGCCGTTCTCATATTGGACGAGCCACTAGCCGCAGTCGACGTGAAATCGGCTGAGAGGTGGCGCCACTTTCTGCACGCTGCCCGCGAGGATAGGACCACCCTGCTCGTTACCCATAACGCGCTCGACATTGCGAACCTGGCGCAAGACATGCTGGTCATGGAAGCCGGACAGGTGCGAGCGCACGGCGCTACCGCGCGGCTCCTTGATGCCCCGCCGACTGGCTTCGTTGCGGCACTCGCGGGGCTTAACCGCATTGAAGGAACGGTGACCGCCACAGATGCCTCCACTGTGGAGGTCGCCTGCGGGGAGATTACTATTTTGGCAACGACGGAATACGCGCCTGTTCAGCCCGGGCAGGAGGTGGCGGTGACATTCGATCCGCATGCGGTCACCATCGGTGCCGTGCCGGAAGCCTGCAACCAGTGGGCTGTGCGAGTCCTAGCGGTCGAGGCCACCAGCCTCGCAGCCGCTCAGCTGCGCGTGGATCTGGGCGGTTACGAGGCCACCGTACCGGTAGACCGCGAGTCTGCTTTAGGTTTTGCGGTGGGTAGCACCGTATCCTTGGCAATATCTACAGCAAACGTTTTTGTCCACCCCAAATAAAATCTCTGTTATGCAGACCCCAAGGCGGATTTCCTACCATGCCTGACTCACTACCCCGGCCCACCACCGAACTCTTCCCCGAGGCCCTCAATCTCTCGCCAAAGCAACGCGAGGTACTCGCAGCCTTACAACGCCACCCCAATGGCGCCAAAGCTGGCACCGTGGCCGAGGAGCTTGGCATGCACGTCAACACCGCCCGTGGCCACATCGATGAGCTGGTCAACGCCGGAGCTATAAACGTGCTATCCGCGCCGAGTAAGGGCCGGGGACGCCCTTCCCTGATTTTCCAAGTCCGCGTCCCAGACAATAAGACCGTGGCAGAGGAATACATCACCCTGGTAGAAGTGCTGACCACCATGCTGGCGGGCAAGGAAGACCTTGATGTTGCCGCGTCTGCCAAGGCCATCGAGATCGGGCGCCGCTGGGCACGCGCCGCAGGCGCAGAGGGCTCCGATCGCGCACTCGATACGCTCTTTTCCACGCTGCGCGATATGGGCTTTGACCCCGCCATGCAGCCGGACTCTACCGACATGGAGCTCCGTGCCTGCCCGTTTGTGTCTTCAGGACTCCAGCCTTCACCATTCCTCTGCGCGGTACACGCTGGCTTCCTGCAAGAAACTACCGATGAAGGCACCACCATTAACCTGGTGCCGCGCCAGCCTCACAACGTATGCAGGCTGGAAATTAAGCCTGCGTAAGCTCCACGCTGACTGGGCCGGCGATGGCGAGGTCGATGACGCGGAGGTTTTGCTCGCGGGCGTCGGCAAGAATGCTCTCATCGATGTCCTCGGTGTGCAGCACCATTACGGTCGGACCGGCGCCGGAGAGGTAGGCTGCGTATCCTCGGTTACGCAGACGGTTGACCCACTCCGCGGTCACAGGAAGCACATCCGCTCGGTACGGCTGGTGCAGGCGATCTCGGGTGCCTTCCCATAAAAGGTCCGGATAGTTTTGCAATGCAGCCACTTGCACCGCGGTGCGCGAGACGTTAAACGCCGCATCCGAATGAGTCACGTGCGACGGCAATACGCGACGCACCGCCTGGGTAGACGCGTGGAAATCCGGCACGAGCGCGGTGGCACGAATATCTTTATGCACCTTGATGGAAGCAGCGCGATAGTCCGGCAAGGAGTGACCATCGACGGGGACATTGGTCCACGACACCACGGCATCACCCAGCACGGAGGCGGCCGCATTATCGGGGTGCCCTTCAAAAGCGGAAGAAAGCTGCACCACCTGGTCTTGGGTGAGGGGGCTTCCCGCCAGTGCATTGCCAGCGGCCACGCCCGCCACAGCGGCAGAGGCGGAAGAGCCTAAGCCCCGCGACTGCGGAATATTATTATGCGAAACCACCCGCAGGCCCGGCACGGTAGCATCGGCTGTCGAAAGCGCGGAGCGAATCGCCTTAACCACTAGGTGGGAGCCATCGCGCGGCAGGTCCTCTGCGCCCTCACCAAAAATCTCTACCTCCAGCCCAGAGGTGGTGACCTCTACCTCGACGGTGTCATAAAGGCTTAGCGCCATGCCCAAGGTGTCGTAACCGGGGCCAAGATTCGCCGTAGAAGCGGGAACGGTCACGATTGCTTTGGTGCCGACTTCAACTTCGATACTCATAGCTATTCAGTCTATTGCGTCGGGCTAGCTGCCGAGGCGGATTACGGAATGGACGGCCTTGACCTCATCTAGCTCATCCAAGTCAGCCACGATCTTGTCCAGGGTGGCTTCCTTGGCAGCATGGGTGACCACGATGAGGCGAGCAGTATCTTCGCCGTCCTCTTGGCGTACCGTGCGCAGGGATACGCCATTATTTGCAAAGGCCGCAGAGATGGCCGCGAGCACACCGGTGCGGTCTTGGACCTCCATATCGATGTGATAGCGGGTTTCCACCTCACCAAAGTCGGCGATAGGTAGATTGGCGTAGGTATTTTCACCCGGTGCGCGGCCGCCGTGGACGATATTGCGGGCTGCACCGACGACGTCGCCAAGCACGGCAGAAGCAGTAGGATTACCACCTGCGCCATTGCCGTAGAACATCAGGGAACCTGCGGCCTCGGCTTCGACGAAGATGGCATTATAGGACTCGCTGACAGAGGCCAACGGGTGCTCCTTGGGCACCAAAGTGGGGTGTACGCGGGCGTTGACGGCTTCGGATCCGTCCTCCCGCTGAAGGCGTTCGCAGATGGCCAACAGCTTGATGGAATAGCCGGCATCATTGGCCGCCGCGATATCCGCGGCCGTGACCTTGGTAATGCCCTCGCAGTGCACGTCTTCAAACTTCACGCGGGTGTGAAATCCCAAAGATGCCATAATAGCGGCCTTGGAAGCGGCGTCGTGGCCCTCAACATCCGCGGTGGGATCAGCCTCGGCATAGCCCAGGCGGGTGGCCTCGGCCAGTGCCTCATCATAAGAGGCACCCGTGGACTCCATGGCATCCAAGATGAAGTTTGTGGTGCCGTTGACGATGCCGGAGATGCGCTCTACCTGATCACCGGCCAGAGAGCGGCGCAGCATACCTACCACTGGGATGGCGGCGGCCACGGCAGCCTCAAAGTAAAGGTCCACTCCGGCGCGGTCGGCGGCTTCTGCCAGCTCATCCGCATGCGCGGCTACCAACGCCTTATTAGCAGTAACCACGGACTTGCCGGAATTGAGAGCGGCGAGGACCAGCTCGCGCGGAAAATCAATGCCGCCGATAACCTCGACTACAAGGTCGATATCGTCGCGGGCGACAAGTGCCTTGGCATCATCGGTCAATAGCTCCTGGGGTACCCCTGGGCGCAGCTTATTCTTATTCTGGATGGCGATGCCGCGAATCTCGGCTGGGCCGCCAATGCGGTGAGCAAAGGCATCAGCATTCTCTCCCAGCAAGCGGAAGACCTCAGCACCAACGGTGCCAAAGCCCAGCAGCGCGATACCAACGGTCTCACCCTCGCCCTTGCCGGAATGCTTTTGTGCCTGAAGCTCGCTAGTCGATGCAGCCATAGTCCGTCTCCATATTGAAGTTGGGGTTAACGTGTCGTTCCCGCTCAGTGCGGATACAGGACACTATACAGAACAAGCTGTCTACTTTCGCCCTAAATAGACCCATAGATAGAAAAAGCCCCGCCACAAGGCCTGAATTAAAATAGGTTTTGTGGCGGGGCTCGCGTGCCAGCTAGTCCACTTCGAGGGAGAGAAGATCCTCGATGGTCTCGCGCCGCAGCATTGGCTTGGTATGTCCCACGCGCGTGGCGACGACCGCTGGGCGCACCGCACCGTTATAGCGTGAGGACATCATGTACTGGTAGCCGCCGGTAGCCGCAAAGGCGATCAAGTCTCCCGGCTGGATATCATTGGGTAGCTCGCCATCCTCAAGTAGGATATCTCCGGATTCGCAGTGGAAACCCACCACGCGCGAGGGCACCTCTTCCCCATCGCTAAAGCGGTTGACCACGCGTACGTCATACGCCGAGCCGTAAAGGGCCGGACGTATATTGTCCGACATTCCGCCATCGACAGAGATATAGCGGCGCAGGGGCAGATCGGACTTGCCGGTTTCTACATCCTTGACGGTACCCACTCGGTAGACGGTCACCGCAGAGCCGGCGACCAAGGAACGGCCAGGCTCGACTAGGAGGAAGGGCGCCTCGATGCCCAACTCCTCTGCGGTGTGCTTGACCGCACCGAGCATATCGCTGGCCACGCGCTCGATATCCAGTGCCTCCTCATAGGGCATATAGGGAATGCCGAAGCCACCGCCCAAATCGAGCTCTGCCAGAGTCACGTTCAGTTCGGTGTAGATCTGACGGTACAGGCCCATGACGCGCTCGGCAGCAAGCTTAAAGCCCTCCGCATTAAAGACCTGGGAGCCCACATGGCAGTGCAGGCCGCTCAAGTGCAGGTTCTCTGCCTCCAAACATCGCTTGGCCGCGGCGAAGGCGGCACCGGTGGCTAGCGAAATGCCGAACTTTTGATCCTCATGCGCTGTCGCGATGAATTCATGCGTATGCGCATCCACGCCCGGCTTGACGCGGATCATGACCGGCTGCACCTTGCCCGCTTCCCCAGCGATGCGATTGAGTTCTTCGAGTTCGTGCTCATTATCGATGACGACGTGACCCACGCCGGCATCTACACACAGCCGCAGGTACTCTTCGTCCTTATTATTGCCATGCGTGGTAATGCGCTCGGCCGGGAATTCTGCCGCCAGTGCAATCTTGAGCTCGTTGAGGGAGGCCGCATCCAAGCACAGGCCTTCCTCATTGACCCAATTGACAATCTTCTTGGAAATGAATGCCTTGGAGGCATAGTGCACATGCTCCGGGCCGCCAAAGGCACGCGCCATGTCCTGGCAGCGGGACCGGAAGTCATCTTCATCGAAAACGTAGAGCGGGGTGTGGAATTCCTCCGCCAAGTCCGGCAACGGAACGCCGGCGATGGTAACTACGCCGTCTTCCTCGCGCTGCGCATTGCGCGGCCAGACATGGGCGGGCAACTCATTAAAATCCGCCATTTACATCTTCTCCGGGGTGCTTACGCCCACCATGGTCAAGGCATTAGCCAGGACCACGCGGGCTGCCTGCGCCAATGCCAGGCGGGCGCCATGGATAGGAGCCTTTTCCTCGCCGGCCTTGGGCAGGACCTGGCAAGAGTCATAGAAACGGTGGAATACCGCAGCGAGGTCCTCGGCGTAGCGGGCAATGCGGTGCGGTTCGCGCAACTGCGCTGCCTCTTCCACTACGGCCGGGAATTCACCCAGCGTACGGATGAGATCTCCCTCGCGTTCATGGGTGAGCAGGGAAAGGTCCGCACCTTCGGCATCAACGCCCAGCTCGGCTGCCTTGCGGCCGATAGAGCACAGGCGGGCGTGGCCGTACTGCACGTAATAGACCGGGTTATCGGAGGACTGGGATTCCCACAGACCGAGGTCGATATCGATGCTCTGGTCCACAGAGGAACGCACCAGGGAGTAACGGGAGGCGTCCACGCCGATGGCGGCCACGAGGTCCTCCATGGTGATAACTGTGCCCGCACGCTTGGACATGCGCACCGGCTTGCCATCGCGCAAAAGGTTGACTAGCTGGCCAATTAGTACCTCGACAGCATCGGCATCGTAGCCCAAGGCGGCAGCTGCCGCCTTCAAGCGCGGCACATAGCCGTGGTGGTCCGCACCCAGCATGTAGATATTCAGATCATGGCCGCGGTCGAACTTATCAGCCACGTATGCGATATCGCCTGCGATATAGGCCGCATTGCCATCGGACTTAACCACCACGCGGTCCTTCGAATCGCCGTAGTCGGTGGATTTGAGCCACCACGCATTCTCGGCCTCATACATATTGCCTTCAGCCTTGAGCTTGTCCAGCGCAGCGTCGACCGCACCGGACTCAAAGAGGGAGTTCTCGTGGAAGTAGACATCAAAGTCCACGCCAAACTCATGCAGAGATTGCTTAATCTGCGCAAACATCATCTCTACACCGTCTGCACGGAAGGCTTCCTGCACTTCTTCATCGCTGCCCTCCAGGGCGGATGGATTCTTCTCCACCACGGCCGCAGCGATGTCTTGGATATAGGCTCCGCCATAGCCATCCTCCGGAGTTGGCTCGCCCTTCGCGGCCGCCACGAGGGAGCGGGAGAAACGGTCAATCTGGCCGCCATGGTCATTGAAGTAATACTCGCGGGTAACCTCCGCGCCGGATGCCTCCAGCACGCGACCCAAGGAATCTCCCACTGCGGCCCAACGAGTACCACCAAGGTGGATCGGACCGGTGGGGTTAGCGGAGACGAATTCTAGATTCACCTTCTTGCCTGCAAAGGAATCATTAGAGCCATACTCCTTGCCGGCGCAGAGAATCTGCGCGACGATCTCCCCCTGGGCATCGGCAGCAAGGCGAATATTAAGGAAACCAGGCCCGGCAATGTCGGCCTCCGCAATGGCGTCATTTTCCGCCAGGGACTCTGCCAACCAGCCTCCTAGCTCGCGCGGGTTAGTTCCGGCCTTTTTGGCCACCTGCAGTGCCACGTTGGTGGCATAATCGCCGTGTTCAGGATTGCGAGGGCGTTCGACGGTTACCGTTTCGGGCAAGACGGAGGAGTCAAGGTCATGGCTTTCCATGACCTTGGTGGCAGTTTCTTTAATCAGTGTGGCCAAATCAGCTGGTGTCATGTCGCACGATTCTAGTGGACTGAAAAGTCAAGTGTGAAAAGGGCCGTGCCCTAAAAGTCCCCTTTACTGCACAAACGGCTGATAGAGACTTTCTGCAACACTAATATTGCAAAATAATCGCTGGTCAACGAGGAGATGCATTACGCACGTACTGCTTAAAGGGAGTAAGGTTGTGGCTACCCCATGTCAAAAATCAACGAGGAGCACCGTATGCGCATTGCGCTATTTTCCACTTGCATTGGTGACGCCCTTTTCCCGGACGTACAAAAGGCAACGGCACTGGTTCTCTCCCGCTTGGGCCACGAAGTGGTCTTCCCGGAAGAACAGACCTGCTGCGGCCAGATGCACATCAATACCGGCTACCAGAAGGAAACCCTCGGCATGATCCGCTCTTATGCGGATGCCTTCGCAGATCCCTCTATTGACTACGTAGTTGCGGCCTCCGGTTCCTGCGTGGGCGCCGTTCGTGAACAGCACGAGCGCATCGCCGACCGTTTCGGCAACTCCGCCGACGTCGACGGCGCCCGCAAGACCACCCAAAAGACCCTGGATTTACCCGAATTCTTGGTCGACGTTGCCGGCGTGACCAATGTGGGCGCATTCTTCCCGCACCGCGTGACCTACCACCCCTCCTGCCACGGCTTGCGCTTCCTGAAACTGGGCGACCGCCCGCTGCAGCTGCTCCAAGAAGTAGAGGGCATCGACCTGGTCACCCTTCCTAATAAGGAAGAATGCTGTGGCTTCGGCGGTACCTTCGCAATCAAGAATGCGGAAGTATCCCGCGCGATGGTCACGGATAAGACCCGCCACGTTAAGGAAACCGAAGCAGAATTCGTCACCGGCGGTGACTCCTCCTGCCTGATGAACATCGGTGGTGCCCTGAGCCGCCAGCGTTCCGGTGTCCGCGCCGTTCACATGGCTGAGATCTTGGCTTCCACCAAGGAGCACCCATGGACTCCTACCTCCGCCGCCTACTCCAAGGAGACGATGCTCTAATGACCTCTTTCCTCGATACCACCCCACCGCGTGCGCCGGAAGGCTACGGTAACCTGCGCGGCAGCAAGGCCTTTGTTCCCCTCGCACACGTTGGCCTAAACAACGCCACCCAGCGCCACAACCTGCAGCATGCCACTACCTCCATTCGTGAGAAGCGCTCTGGCGCTGTAGAAGAGCTGGATGATTGGCAGGAGCTGCGCGCCGCTGGTTCCGCAATTAAGGAAGATGTCGCCGCCCGCATGCCAGAACTGCTCGAGCAGTTCGAAGAGGCAGTTAAGGCGCGCGGTGGCACTGTCCACTGGGCACGCGATGCCAAGGAAGCTAACCAGATCATCGAGGGTCTGATTCGCGCCACCGGCGAGACCGATGTGGTCAAGGTTAAGTCCATGGCCACCCAGGAAATCGGCATGAACGAGCACCTGGAGGCAGCGGGCATCAACGCTCGCGAGACTGACCTGGCAGAGCTCATCGTGCAGCTGGGTGAGGATAAGCCATCCCACATTCTGGTTCCGGCTATCCACCGCAACCGCGCGGAGATTCGCGATATCTTCGTCAACAAGATGCCGAACACCGATGACTCCCTGCAGGCAGAGCCGGCCGAGCTGGCAGAGGCATCCCGCCAGTTCCTGCGCGAGCAGTTCATGAAGGCCAAGGTTGCCATCTCTGGCGCCAACTTCGGCGTAGCAGAAACCGGCACCATCAACATCGTGGAGTCCGAGGGCAATGGCCGCATGTGCCTGACCCTGCCGGAGACCCTCATTACCGTCATGGGCATTGAAAAGCTGGTTCCTACCTTCCAGGACCTGGAAGTCTTCCTACAGCTGCTGCCGCGTTCTTCCACCGCGGAGCGTATGAACCCATACACCTCCATGTGGTCCGGCGTTACTGAGGGCGATGGCCCGCAGAACTTCCACTTGGTGCTGCTGGATAACGGCCGTACCGCGGCCCTGTCCTCCCCGATTGGCCACCAGGCCCTCAAGTGTATCCGTTGCTCGGCCTGCCTGAATGTTTGCCCAGTCTACGAACGCGCCGGCGGCCACGCCTACGGCTCGGTCTACCCTGGCCCAATTGGCATTTCCCTGACGCCACAGCTCACCGGCATGAAGGACCACAACGATCCTTCCGCCAGCCTGCCTTATGCTTGCTCGCTGTGTGGCCGCTGCGACGAGGTTTGCCCGGTTAAGATTCCGCTTTCTGACGTCATTTTGGAAAACCGTCACCAGAAGGTCACCCACGCCACCCCACCAATCGAGCCGAAGCTCTTCAAGACCATCCAGCTGCTGTGGAGCAACCCGAAGCTGTGGAACAAGGCAACCCACATGGTCGCCTTGGGCCGCATTTTGGGTGGCACCAACAAGACCATCGAATCCCTGCCACTGTTTATGTCCGGTTGGTCCGAAGGCCGCGATACCGCGGTTCCGCCGAAGAAGTCCTTCCGCCAGTGGTTTGAATCCGAAGAAGGCAAGGAACTTCTTGCCGAGGCCCGTGAGGAGTCCAAAAAGTGAACGCAAAGCAGGAAATCCTAAGCCGCATCCGCTCCGCCCAAAAGCAGGCTGGTCTTCCCGACCACGTTGATGCCCCGCGCGACTACCAGCGCGAAGGCACCCTGAACGCGGACGAACTGCGCGATATGCTCATTGACCGACTCGAGGACTACAAGGCCGAGGTACACGTCACCGAGGAAGGCGAGCTCAAGCAGGCCATCGCCAAGATCCTCAAGGACCGCAAGTGCAACGACATCCGCTATGCCGAGGGCATGGATGCCAGCCTATTCGAAGGCTTCGACGCGAAGCCGGACGATAAGAGTGTCGATCCGCGCACCCTCAATGAGACCGACGCAGTGGTCACTTATTCCCACGTCACCTCCGCCCAGACCGGCACCATCGTGCTCGAGTCTGATGAACGTTGCGGTCGTCGCGCGCTCACCCTGGTTCCGGATCGCCACCTGTGCATCGTCCACCAAGATGAGATCGTCTACGGCATCCCCGAGGTCATTTCCCGCATGGATCCAGAGAAGCCTGCAACCTGGATTTCCGGCCCTTCCGCCACCTCTGATATCGAGCTCACTCGTGTCGAGGGCGTACACGGCCCGCGCGATCTCATCGTCCTCATCGTCAAGTAGGTGCATAGCCCTCGCCCCGGCCGGTGAGGGCACCCACCTACTGTGAATATGATGCCAAAAGCATCAAAAAAGCATAGGCTAGGTCTACCAATAATTCTTATTCTGGAGACCTAACCTATGCTTTCTTTTTCTTCGAAGCTGGCGGCCACGCTTGGTGCTGCCGCACTGACCATGGGCATCACTGCACCGATTGCCACGGCCGCGCCTGCACCTGCACCACAGGCAGCCAAGCCCACCATTTCCTGGGAAGACTGCCCTGAACAGGTAGACATCGACAACGCCGAATGCGGACGCATCGAGGTTCCTACGTACTACGACAACCCAGAGGCCGGCACCATTAGCGTCGGCTTCGTGCGCGTTCCCGCCGCCAACCCAGGCGCCCGCCGTGGCGCGTTGTTTACCAACCCTGGTGGCCCAAGTGGCGATGCCTATGGATGGGCCGGCAATACCGCCGTTCCATGGCCACAGGCCGTACGCGATGAGTGGGACACCATTGGTGTGCAACCGCGTGGCCTGCCTGGCTCCACTCCAGTCAAGTGCGATGCTTCGGCTGCTAGTGACCCACTCCGAGATAGCCTGCAGATAGGAAAACTCACTCGCGATGCTTGCGAGAAGAACACCCCGGGCTATACCAATTCTTTAACCACCGCCAATACCTTGGAAGATTGGGAGATGGTTCGCCGCGCCTTGGGCGAGGACAAGATTGACATCGCTGGTACTTCTTATGGCACCTACCTCGGTTCCGCTTATGCCACCAAATATCCGGAGCACACCGGCAAGGTCTTGTTGGATTCCGGAATGAGCCCCAAGCTGGCGTGGAATGGCATCTTTGCTTCGCAACAACGCGGCTATGAAAAGGCACTGCACGATCTCTTCGGGTTCATTGCCAAAAATGATGCCAAGTACCACCTCGGCACCACCCCGCTGCAGGTCTATGAAAAGTGGTCTCAAAAGGTAGCTCGTGAGGCAGGTGTACGCCCTACCGTATTGCCACCGAACGCCAAGATTGGTGACCTACCTCCAGGACTCGAGTTTGCCGGTCAGCCTGGTGCGAACATCATGACTGCCACCGGCCCATTGCGCGTGCAGGCGGAGTTCCTCAGCCAGAAGATTCACAACCCCAACGCCGTGCAGGCAGCCTCCCCGTTACTGAACATGACGCGCCTCCTTGTTGTACCGACCCCTTCACGATGGGATGCCTTTGCCAAGCACCTCAACGGTAGCGAACCTATCGATGCGGAGCAGGCCGATCCGGACGCCGTGCAGAAACAACAGGAGTCCTTCGCGCAAGCAATAAATATGCAAAACCTCATCGTTTGCAATGAAAACACCGTGCCCGGAAATCCGCTGCTGTACCCGAGCTACCTGTGGTCCAACTTCGTCAGCTTTGATCCCTTCACCCAAGTCAACTCTCTCTACGGCTCCGGCGCAGGCTGTGGTGGACGTGCGCCGGTCACGGGCCAGGCGCCTCTCGACGGCTCCAAGCTCGCCACCAAGCCCCTCCAGATTCAAGCAACCGGCGACCCACAAACGCCGTACCAATACCACACGAGCCTCTCCAAGCCGATGCAGTCCCGTGTGGTCACCGTCCATGGCCCCGGCCATGCGCACTTTGCCTCTGGGAATAAGGTTGTCGATGACATCGGCGTGCACTACTTGCGCACCGGTGAAGTCACTACCACCGACGCCCCCGGGTTGATTTAGTCCCCCACTACCCCATGCGCTAAAATCACATCGTTGGGAATTTTCCCAGCGATGTCTCCGTAGCTCAGCGGATTAGAGCATCGGTTTCCGGTACCGAAGGTCGCAGGTTCGATCCCTGTCGGGGACACGGTTACCGCTGGCCACCAGTACTTTCCGGTGGCCAGCGGTTTATTTATCTTCCGGCCCGCTAGCTATTTCCACTCCGGATTGGCGGTATCCACCCCTTGTGCCTTAGCCACATGCTCAATCGCGTCCGCCAACCACTGGGCCAGCCCTTCCTGCTGCGCCTCATAGTGCGCACGGAAGCGCTCATCGGCAACGTAGCCGCGGGAGATTAAGAAGTGCTTTGCCGGCGTTACAGGAAAGAAGGCGCTGAGTGCTGCGCGGTGCTTTTCGACGAGCCCCTGGGCCTCCTCCGAGTCCGGTGCCACTCCACTGGCTACAGCCTGGGCCAGCTCCTTTTCCACCTCAGCAACTGCCGCCTGAGCTTCGCTCCAGTTCTGCTTCGACCAGTCGGCAGTGCGTTGCTGATACATTGCCCAGTCCTCGCTCGATCCATAGGCCTCTTCCGCCTCTTGCTGATATGCGGCGAAATTTCCATCACCTACAATTTGTCCAATTTCTTCCACAGTGAGCTTTCGTTTATTCATTGCATCCTCCATCAAGGTGTCAATCGCTGCCAGCATTTCAGTGAGGTTGTCGCGCTGGGCAAGCAAGCTTTCCCTCTGCCTCTGCAAATGTTCTATATCGGAGGCAGCGCCATCTAGCAGCTGTTTAATATCGGTCAATTTCATACCAGTAGCGCGGTAGATCAGAATCTTCTGCACCCGGGCACAGTCCTCCTCGGTATATAGCCGGTAGTTGGACCAGCTGCGCCACGTGGGTGACAGCAAACCTTGCGCCTCCCAGTGATGCAGCGTGCGCACCGTAATACGGAAGAGCGCAGCTACCTCGCCAACGGTATAAAGAACTTCATCGATGTCGTCCATGATTTTATTGTCGCGCCTTACGCTACGTCAGGGTCAACCCAGAGAAAATCTGCAGAATCTCTTGCCAGAGTGTTGGGTTTATGCAACACTTGGGTGCATGACAGCAAACGACAACCCTGTTTCTACAAAGGTCCGTGCCGAGCGGTTCCGCCGACCAGGCCCCACCCGTGGATTAATCGCGTCTATGTATCTGTGCGTAGCCATTTCCGCGATTTCCCTCATCTGCGCACTAGCGTTTTCCTCCTACTGGTCTCTCTTGGCCATGTCTGTAGCAATGGTCCTCTCGTGCGTCCCGTGGACCATTCTGCGCATAACCATCGATTCCAAGGACAGCAAGCCGCTGTCTTTTCTCGATGAATATGAAGCCCAGGTCCTGGATGAGTGGCGCCGCAGGGCCTTCAAGCTGTCTACTTTCCTGCTATTTGTCGGCGGTTTCGCCACGCTCCTCGTGGGAAATTGGTTCCTCGGAGGAGGGATTACCGGCACTATTGGTACCAAATACTTACTTGGGGCCGGCTATTTTCTGCTTTTTAGCTTCTTCATCTCTACCACCCTGCCCGCCGTCGGCTACGCACTAACCTTCAACCAGAACACGGAGCACTAATATGCCCACCTTGACCATTGACCACCTCAATAAATCCTTCGGGGAGACGCAAGCCCTGCGGGATATGACCTTTAGCGTTGGCGAGGGCGAAATCTTCGGGTTTGTCGGCTCCAACGGCGCCGGAAAGTCCACCACCATGCGTATCGCGCTTGGCGTGCTGTCTAAAGACTCCGGCGAAGTCTACTTTGATAACGCCCCAATTAATGACGATAATCGCCGCCGCATTGGCTATATGCCAGAAGAGCGCGGACTCTACGGCAAAGAGCCCCTGCTGAGCCAGCTGGTCTTCCTCGGCACGCTGCATGGCATGGATAAGTCGGCTGCTAAGCGGGCCGGCACTGAACTCCTAGAACAGCTGGGGCTCGGTGAGCGCATGGACGATAAGCTCGATGATCTCTCCCTAGGCAACCAGCAGCGAGTGCAGCTGGCCGCCTCCCTCATCCACGATCCGGACATGCTGATTTTGGATGAGCCTTTCTCTGGACTCGACCCGGTAGCGGTCAACGTGATGTCTGACATGCTGCGTGAACGCGCCGCCCGCGGCGTACCGGTTATATTTTCTTCGCACCAGTTGGACTTGGTGCAGCGCTTATGTGACCGCGTGGGCATTGTGACGAAGGGGCACATGGTGGCCGAAGGGGGCGTCGATAAGCTGCGCAGCCAGGGCCCGCCGCGCTTTGAGGTCGCTACCCCAGCACGCGGCTGGTACCCGGAGGGCACGGAGCTGGTGGCCGAAACTCCCGACGCCGTGGTAGTCCAAGCAGATCCCAGCGTTGATGACCAGACGATCCTGCAGGCTGCCCTAGCCGCTGGCCCAGTCCACTCCTTCGGCCGCAAGATCCCAGACCTGACCGAGCTTTTCCAGGACGTCGTCACCAGCAACCAGAATGAGGAGGCCTAAGCCATGCAGTATTCCGCAATGAAGACCATCGGAGTTGTAGCCAAGCGCGAAATGGCAGTCGCACTGAAGTCGAAGATGGTAGTGGGCACAATGCTGCTGCTCATTCTCGGCGCCATTATCGCCCCGATTGCTATCAGCTTCTTCAGCGGCGATGATGAACCTGATTCCGTAGCCGTCGTGGGGATGGAAGCAACTGCCTTCAAAGATTCCGGCATCGATGCCACCGCGGCGAAAGACCGCGCGGAAGCCCAGCAATTGGTAGAAAATGACGAGGCCGATGCCGCGCTCGTTCCGGCAGAAAACGACGGCTGGGATCTTTTGAGCAAGGGTGATACGCCTGCCACGGTAACGACCACCGTCAACCAAATCGTTTCTTCTCAAGCACAAGCAACGGCGCTGGATAAGCTCAATATTGACCCGCAAGAGCTAGAAAAGGCTACCCCTTCTACCGCTGTAAATCAGGTGAACCTAGAAGAAGAGGATGGCACTGAACAAAAGATGGCCGGCGTGGCCACGGTCCTCATTGGCGCAATGGCGGTGGTCTTTTCCATCATGACTTTCGCTGGCCTGATTGGCGGCCGCGTCACGGAGGAAAAGTCCTCCCGCGTGGTGGAAATTATCTTGTCCTCCGTGCGCCCAGTAGACTTCCTGGCCGGCAAGATTTTGGGCAATACCATCATCGGTTTCTTGGCTACCCTCCTCATTCTGGGCGGTGGCGCAATCTCGCTTACTGCATCCGGCCTGGCTAGTGATTTCGAGCTAGATTATGGCTTGGTAGCCGTCCTCCTTGTGGGCGAGATTCTAGGCCTGCTTTTCTTTGGCAGCCTTTACGCTGCAGCCGGCTCCATGGTGCAGCGCACCGAGGATCTCCAGTCCACGCAGGCACCTATTTTATTCCTTGTCTTTGCCACCATGTATGTACCAATGTTCGGCTGGATGCATCTGGATGCCACGTGGATGCAGGTCATGACCTGGTTGCCGCCGGTTTCCATGCTGGTCGCTCCGATGCAGGTGGCCGGAGGAAACCTCAGCTGGCTAGGCTTGCTGGCTAGCTACGTGCTCATGGCTGTGGTGACCGCACTGATTATCGTGCTAGTCGGTCGCATCTACCGCCGCGCCATTTTGAATAATGGACGCAAGATGACCTGGCGCCAGGCGGTGGGCAAATAAAAATAATCCGGCTCCCCTGCCGTGTGCAAGGGGGAGCCGGATTCTTCTATGAGCCGAAGCTACTGAGTAATGAACTCGTTGGTGATCGGCTGGGTGATGTCCAAGGTGCCGTGCTCGATGTAGTACATACCGAAGAACATGGCTGCCAGCATCACTACGGCTAGCAGCATGGAAGGAATCCACTGAAGGAATACGGGAACCCAGCCCTTGCCCTTATCGCGAGCTGCTGCTTCGCGCTGTTCCTGAGCCTCACGCTCGTTCATAATGATAAAACCTTTCGATCCACCGAGGATTAACTACGGATATCTTAACAGTTAAGTGCTTATAAGGCCGCATTCCTCGCACTTTTGATTGACGCCGAAATTTCGCCCTTAGATTCCGGGGTCCTCGTTATTGAGCAGTGCCTCTACGAAAGACTCGCGGTCCGCGAGCATGCGCTCGATGTCCTCTTCCGCGCCGACAATCCATAGCTCGGTGTCTTGGTCATAGGTCAACACGGAGTCTGGGTAGGCCTCTAGGGCCTCTTCCATAGCGGAGACTTGTTCCTCGCTGGCGGCATCATCCAGGTGCGCTTCGGGGTCACCGATGCGTGGACTAAGCTCCTCCAACGCGGTGATTCCGTAGGTCTTATATTGTTTCTTTGGGTGCTCAAAGAGCTCTTGTCCCATCATGGAGCTTAATCCCTTCCGTGTAGTAGCGAATCTGGCACGTATCCCTCATAGCCTGGGAGGTTTTTGGCCTGCAAAACGCCGTTAAAAAAGCGCCGCAGCGCAGGCACGTCCTCGGGCTGCAGGTGGTCAAAAACCATGCGGCGGACTGATTCCACATGTTCGGGGGCGGCGCGCCGCAAGTGTTCTATGCCCACGTGAGTAACGCACACATTGATCCCACGGGCATCTACCGCGTCTGGTTCTTTATAAAGCAGGCCGCGCTTTTCCATGCGGGTTACTTGGTGGGAGGCGCGGGAGCGATCCCACTCTAGCTGCGTGCACAACTCGTGCAGGCGCAGGTGCTGCTCCGGTGCCTCAGACAAGGCAACGAGGACAGCAAACTCGGAGGCAGATACCTCGCCGCCGGCCTTGAGCGTTTCATCCATTCCCCTATTAATCTTGCGCACAGCGCCAAGGAGCAGGCGCCATAGTTCCTGCTCCTCGTCGTCTAACCAGCGAGTTTGAGAAGGCATGGCACTAGATTACCCCTTTGAGGGAAGCAATGGCGCGCTCGCTGCGCCCCGGCACGCGAGAATAGCGCTCCGGCATGCAGGTAAAGACCAATACCTGGTTATCCCGTCCCACGTGGGAAAAGAGCGTAGCCATGAGTTGCAGGCGGTGCGCGTCGGTAGAACCCAGCGCATCGTCCACGATGACCGGCACCGACTCCGCCCCTACCAATTGCGCAATGGCAAAGCGGGTGAGGATGGCCAACTGCTCGCGAGCACCGCCGGACAAGCTGGCCAGGTTCACCGTCTCTTTATCCTGGGTACGGGCGGTCACGCGGAGATCTTCATCGAGTTCGAAGGTGATATCGCCACCATAAACGGTGCGAGCCAGCTGTGAGAGTGCGTCCACGAAGGGCGCGGCGTAACGCTGGCGGGCGGCATCGCGGTGCTTGAGTAAAAGTTCGCGCAGATAGCGAGCTGCTTGCGCGCGCTTGTCTACGCTCTCGTACACCGCGCGAGCCATCTCTACCGCTGCGGTGGCCTGCTGGGCGCGCTCGGCGGCACCAGAGTGGAAGTTGATTTCGCTCGACAGCCTGCCAAGGTCCACCTCACAACGCTGGATGCGTCCAGTGAGGTATTCCAGGTGGGACTTCGCGCCTTCTACCAGCGAATTGGCGGTATCAAGATCAACCGCTTCCATCTGCTCCAGCTGCCCGCGCAGCTCCGCCACGACGGTCTCCAAACGGGTGACCTCGGCATGGAGCGCCTCGTCGGCGGCATGCTCTCGCGCGGAGGAGAGCTCCCTGGTCACGCGCTGTGCATTCTCGCGGGCGGCGGTCAGCTCGGCGTTTAAGCGCACTACCTCGTGGGCAAGACGGCTTTCGCGATACGGCACAAGCTTGCGGTCGAGCGCATTGACTTTTTCGCTGGCTGCTTCTTCCGCGGCTTCGGCGGCAGCGAGATCGACCTCACCCGCATCTTCAAGGTCCGCCACCTTCTCGGACAAAGCGGAATGCTGGGCGCGGAGGTCACCTAAATCATCCGGCCCCAGTTCCACGGCAAGAGCCCGGGTGGCGGCATCCAGAGTGTCGTTGAGCGCGCGGTGCTCCTCATGGGTCTTTTCGGCCGCTTCGACAGAATCCACGCCAAGGGTATCGAGCAGGTCCTGCAGTCGTATGCGAGCCTGTTCCACATCGCGCAGGGTGTCTTCGGCTGAGTAGGCCCCAGCGGAGAAGCGAGCGGTAATTTTTCCGATGGTGATAACTCGGGCGTCGACAAGCTCGATGGCGGTGTCCTCGCCTATCTCGACGTCCTCCCCATCAACACGGATCCTAGAACCATCCGGACCCGAAAAGTGCACCTTGGCGGCCGCAGCCTCGTGCAGGCGCGTGGCCACAGACAGCGCCGAGTCCGCCTTATGCAGGCTGCTGATATCGGCCGCGGTGATCTCGCGTCCACGCTGGGCAATGGCCGCGCGGGCTTGGTCTACCTCGGCGGCGAGGGCGTCGAGTGATTCCAACCGGGCGCTTAACTGTTCAAATCTCTGCCTATCTTGCAGGCGGCGAGCCTGTTTGAGAGTGCTGCGGGCCGCGGCATAGTCTTCTTTTGCCTCTGCCAGGCGCTTGTCCAGTGACTCTTTTTCCGCAGCTTCTTCTTGAGCTTTTTCTTGCGCGCCGGTGAGCTTCTTCTCGGCGTCCTTGGCAGCCGTGGCAGATTCATCGGCTGTGGCGACGAGCCCGGCGCGCTCGGTAACCGCTGCTTGGGCGCGGGCAAGATCCTCGATGGCGCGCTCGAGCGTAGCTTTGTGGGAATCCAGTGTGGCCTGCGCGGTTGCGGCTTCCTCCGCCTGGTTCTGCTTTTCAGTGAGATCGGCTCGGGCGGCGGGAAGCTCGGCTTCGGCGGCGGATTGGTCGCGCTGGAGTTGCTCGTAACGCTCAACCACGGAGTCCAGCTCCCGCAGCACGCGGGTGGCCTCTGCGTATTCTTCTTCGGCGCGCGCTAGAGCTGCAGCGGACTCCTTGTACTCGCCGGCCGGATTACCCTTCGCCGCGGTGAAGTAGCGCTGATATTCCTTGTCCACGCGGGCAAGGAGCGCGGAATCATCGCCGGAGACCTCTTCCTCGGCCAGGCCAGATTCGCGCTCCAAGGCGCGGGTGAGGCTAGGAATGCCGACGGCCGAGATGGCCTCGCCGGTGTCGTCTTGGCGCATAAAGAGGGCGTCGACAAGCGAGCGGTCCAAGTGCTCCGAGAGAATACGCTCCAACTCATCATCGGCCTGACTGCCGGTAAATTGCGCCGGCCGCGGCGAAGAAATGTGTAGCTCGCAGGATTTCTTGGAAAGCCAGCGCTTGGCAATGCTAAAGCGGTAGTCGCCTACGCTAAGTTCAGCCGTGATTTCCGGGGCCACGTCTTTGCCCACCGGTTGCAAGGCACGAATGCGTTTGGACCGGCCGCTGTGCTTTTCGGTAAGCACCACGTCGAGCGCCTCCACGATGGTGGACTTACCGGCCTCGTTCTCACCATGGATGACCACGACGCCGGTTTCTGGCAACTCATCCAGGACCAGGTGCTCAATGCCGCGGACGTTATTAAGTTCTAGGCGGTGAATGCGCATTAGGACTGTCCCTCCAGGCGGAATAGCAAGTTGGCAGCGTCGCGGGCGACGGGATCCTCGCGGTTATCCAGAAGCTCCTGCAGGGCCTCGGCCGCGTAGCCGGAAATATCAAGGCTAGCTAGTTCTTCATCGCTGGGCTCAAGGTAGAGATCCATGGTGCGCTCGCGCGGGCGCAGGGAGGCAAATACGGCCTCGTACTCATCTAGTCCGCGCTGCAGGCGGGCGTGGGCCTCGATGCCGAGCGTGCCGCGCAGGCTATATTTCACGGCCGTGCGCACCTTGTCCGGGTACTCGCCCAAGCGTGCCAAGAACAGGTCCACGTCTTCGGCGGAATCCACGGCGGCATCGACGGCCTCAAAAGTCCAGCGGCCGATGCGCCGCTTCTCGACGTCCACCTCATCCCCCACGCGCACCACCAGCGCATTGCCAGAATCCGACTCGCCGCCGCCGGTGCTCGTTTCCTTAAAATCCGTGGTTTCTGGACTGCCGGAGAACCACACTCGGCCGGTGGTGCCGAGGCTTTCGGTGGAGTGGGTATCGCCGAGCGCCAGGTAATCAATCACCCCGCGATCCAGGCAGTCTTCAACGAAGGCTAGATCGATGGTATCGGCGTCATCCTCGCCAGAGCGGGAATCCACCTGCCCGTGACCAACGGCGATGCGAATGCCCTCGGCCGGCTCCAGCGGCTCGAGAGCGTGGCGGACTAAGTCGTGGTTCGCGCGCTTGGACAGATAAGGCGCGCCAACCAGCTCCACGCCGGGGGCCACCTCAATCGGCTGGGAGTCCGCAATAACGTGAACATTATCGGCGCTGGTCTTATAAAAGACCGAGTCCGCCACCAGCGGGTCATGATTGCCGGGCAGGACGTAGACCGGTACAGGTAGGCGCTTAAACATTTCCGTGGCGCGGGCGAGGAGTTCGCGGGAGAGGGAATTGTGCTCAAAGACATCGCCGGCTACGACGATGAAATCCGCCCCGGTGTCCTCGGCCAGCTCGCCCAGCCGCATGATCGCGGCCTCGCGGTCATCATTAAATCGGCCCTGGGCCTCGCCCTTCAAGAACCAGCGGGTCATGCCCAGCTGAAAATCGGAGGTATGGATAAACGTGGTAGCAGTCATTAGTGCGTGAGGTGGTAGTAGAGGTCTTCAATATCGGATACCGCGCGCAAGAGATCCAGGTTGGTATGAGAAACCGAACGCATGGCCTTGCGCAAGAGGTCCGGATCGGAGTCATCGATGGCCGGGGCGACCTTGGGCTGCGGCAGCTTCGGCAGCTCGCGGCCGTTCCAGAAGATCTCATTCTTTTCTTCCTCGGACAGCCCGCTTGGGGTAAAGCTTTCGCGGCTGACTGTCTTAGCCTGTTCGAGGACCATGCGCTCCAGGCGGGCAAAGTCCAAGCCACGCATATTAAAAATGACAGCCGGGTCCGCATCCGCCCGGGTGGCGAGCTTATCGCCCACCGCCACGATGTGCTTGCACACGTACTCGCCGTCCGGGCAGTCACAGGTCAGGCGCAGGTCTTCGGCCTCGGGGGCGAAAAGGGTGTCTAGGGCGGCGTCGGCAAGCAGGCCTTTGCGTGCATTGGCAATGGAGTTGGGGGTGCGGGCGAATTCGGTGGCCAGCTGGGCAATATCGTCATTATTGCGGTAGGGCAACTGGATGAGCACCGCGAAGGGCTCATTCTGGGAGCCGGCCACGCGGCCGTGGATGGCGCCGTTGCGCACCTCCAGTCCCACGACGTGGCCGCCCTCGGCATACTGGCGGCCGCGGGTAATCCGGCCGCGATCCGCACCGTGGGAGGTAAAGGCCGCGATACGCGAGGCCGTCGTGGACAGGATGCGCCCGCTGCGGTCGACGTGATTGACCTCAGCCGGGGTGCTTACCCGCTTGCGGGTACCAAAATTGGCATAGATAACGTTGTCATCGCCTTTAACAGCCATGGATTACTCCCTCCCCCGGTAGCTCATGAGTGCGGCCAGCTGATCTGGGTCCAGCTCGGTGAGCCAACCCTCGCCCTCGCCCACGACGGCGCCGGCCAGCTGCGTCTTACCATCCAAAATGTCCTGGATAGATTCCTCCAGCGTACCCGCGGTGATCATCTTATATACCTGCACATTGCGGCGCTGGCCAATGCGGAAGGCGCGGTCCGTCGCCTGGTTTTCCACCGCCGGGTTCCACCAGCGGTCCATGTGGACGACGATGGAAGCAGCCGTCAGGTTCAGGCCGGTACCGCCGGCCTTGAGCGAAAGGATCATCGCCGGCGGACCATCCTCGGACTGGAAGTCTTCCACCATCTGGTCGCGCTTATTTTTGCTCACCCCGCCGTGGAGGAAGGGGATCTCCCGGCCGAGCTGATCGCTAAGGTATGGCTGCAGGATATCGCCAAAGGCCTTGTATTGGGTAAAGACCAAGAGGCGCTCGCCGGATTCAGTGGCCTCGTCCACGATGCGCATGAGTTCTTTAACCTTGCCGGAGCGATGCTTGCCCTTGAGCGTCACCGGCGAGCTATCGCCCAGGTAATGCGCGGGGTGATTACAAATCTGCTTGATACGGGTGAGCGAGGACAACACCAGCCCACGCTTATTCATTCCCGTAGCTTCCTGCAGGTCTTTTTTCACCTGGTTGACCAGTGCTTTATACAGGGCGGCCTGCTCGGTGGTCATGGACACGGTAAGGATTTGCTCGGACTTTTCAGGCAGATCGTCGATAATATTCGGATCCGTCTTCACACGGCGAAGGATAAACGGCGCGGTGAGCTGGCGCAGGCGTTCAGACATCTCTTCGTCATCATTGCGCTCGATGGCCTTAGCAAAGTGATTGCGGAAGAACGAGGCGGAGCCCAATACTCCGGGATTACAAAAGTCCAGGATGGAGCGCATCTCCGAGAGGCGATTTTCCACCGGGGTACCGGTCAGCGCCACGCGGTGCTCCGAGGGCAGCGAGCGCACGGCCTTGGATGATCGCGTCGCGGAGTTCTTGATGGCCTGGGCCTCATCTAGAACAACGCGCTGCCAGCCTACCTCGCCCATGTCCTTAAAATCGCGGCCCACGGTGCCATATGTGGTGATAACCAGGTCGCACTCAGTAGCGGCTTGAGCGAAGTCTTCGCCCCGCGGGCGGCTTGGACCATGTTGCACCATAACCTTGAAATCCGGGACGAAGCGCTGCGCCTCGCGCGCCCAGTTTCCTACCACGGAGGTTGGCGCCACGACGAGCGTGGGGCCAGTCTGCTCACCGCGCTCCTTTTCCACCGCGAGAAGGGACAGTAGTTGGAGGGTTTTGCCGAGCCCCATGTCGTCGGCAAGCACGGCGCCTATGCCATTGCGAGACATCCAATACAGCCAGTCGACGCCGCGACGCTGGTACTCGCGCAGCTCCGCATGGACAGTTTTGGGAATGTCCACGCGCTCTGGGGCGACCTTGTCCACCCCGCCGAGCAGGGCCGTATGCCAGGTACTGCCAGTGAACTCGATAGGTTCTTGGGTCATGGACTCGAGCGCCAGCTCGCGCAGCTCAGCCACGGTAACCTGCTCGTGTTCTTCGCCACCCTCGTTGAACTCTTGGCGGCGCTGCTCCACGTCCGCCATTAAGGCTTCCCAACCGGGTTCGCCGAGCTGCTTGGCTATCTCCGCGGTAGCGGCCAGCTGCTCAAGTTCCTTCTTCTTGCGCGCCAGGGACTTCTCCCGCAGCGCATCCATGTATCCGGAGACCTGGGAGACAACCTGCTTATCGGCCATGACCCACTTGCCGCGTAACTGGATAAGTCCGGACTTGGAATTGACCAAGTCCTCCATTTCTTCCTCGGTCAACTCCACATCGCCCACGGACATGCGCCAGTTATAGTCCACCAGCTTATTCATGCCAATGTGCTTTTTAGTGGCGGCCTCGGCCGGATCGCGGGCCTCGTGGGTTTCCAGCTTGGCCTTCGTTTCCATCTGCGCCCAGGCCTTGGGCAGCATGACAGTCACGCCACTGGCCTTGAGCTTGTCCACCTCGTGCGTAACAAAATGGGTAAGTTGGTGGGTTTCTAGGTAGACATCCCAGTCGCCGTCGCCGGGCTGCGGCAGCTGTGCGGTCTCCCCCAGCGTGGGCGCGATGCGCACAGCCTTGCGGTGGGCTTCCCGCAGCTTTTCGACGCTCGCCCTATCCAGACTCTGCGCTGACACCGGCCGCGGAGCATCCGTGCCCGAGCGCACCCGCACGCGCACCGGCCACTTGGCCGCATCCGGGTCATCTTCTGCCGGTTCTTCCACGATGTAGACCAATTGGAGTTCCACCTCGTAGATGGAATTCTTCCACTCATTGAGCCCGCGCAAAAGCTGCGCGCGCCCACGCCGGATCGGCCGCGTATCGAGCAGGGCGCGGGCGAACTCGTGCCACGGCATCGGCCGCGGTGCTTCCGCCACGGGCCGCAGCTCTCGAAACGCGATCCAGTGCGTGAGCTCATCGGCCATGTCATCCGACAGTGCCCGATTATTAACATGCAAGATGCCGGGCGCGGCTGCCATCATCTCTGCAAGCCACCCGCGCTCCCCCAAGCCGGAGGCCAGCTGCCACATGGGGAACCACTCATTGGCCTGGTAGGCCAGCCGGAACGTCACGCGCCCGGCGCGCACGAATTTGCATAGGCCACTGTAGGCATGGAGCAGCCACTGGAGGTCAGGGGCGATGGTGGCAGGCGGCTTGTGATTCAGGTGTTCCATCTGAGTAAGCGCCGCGACGGCCTCTTCTGGGCCGAACATTGCCATCGGCACCATCAAGGACACGTCCTTGCCCTTGGGCGTGCGCAGCGAGACCCGCGCCCGGTTGCGGAAAGATTTCTTCCCCAGGATGGACTCTACCGCCGGCGGGAAGGTGCCTTCAGGAACGGCATTGGGCATGACAATCTTGTGCCCTTCTACCTGTTCAATCCACAGACCAAGCCCCGTAACGGGGAGCCACAGTCCATGCACGAGGTAAGAAGCCATAACCGCCAGCATAGCAGCCCTTCCAAGTTTGTTACACGCTCGTTATATTTCCCTCTTTCCCCAGTTGAACGATAGAAAATCCAAACGGAGACATGCGTCACACCTGTATTTTCGCTTGGGTTAACCTTGTGACCCCGTTAACGTGAATATGTCCTACATATCACTACAAGGAGTAAAACGTGCAAGATTCAACTTGGTACGTCATTGCGATGATCGTGTATCTCCTCGCAATGGCAGCCATTGGCTACTGGAGCTACAAACAAACCGACCAATATGACGATTATGTTTTGGGCGGCCGTGGCCTGCACCCATTCGTAGCGGCTCTTTCCGCTGGCGCATCCGATATGTCCGGCTGGCTACTCATGGGCCTGCCCGGAGCTCTATTCCTTTCCGGCATGTCCGAGCTGTGGATGGCCATCGGCCTGCTCGTCGGCTGCTGGGCTAACTGGAAGTGGGTCGCACCGCGCCTGCGTTCTTACTCGGAAATCGCGGCCAACTCCATTACCGTGCCGTCCTTCTTTGAAAACCGCCTGCACGATAAGTCCCGCCTGCTGCGCATCATCTCCGCAGCCATCATTATTTTCTTCTTTACCTTCTACGTCTCCTCCGGCATGGTTTCCGGTGGCCGCTACTTCGAGTCCACCTTCGGTGGCGACTACCTCACCGGCATGCTCGTCATCGCTGCGGTGACCATCTTCTACACTTTCGTCGGCGGCTTTTTGGCGGTGTCTTACACGGACGTCGTCCAGGGCGTTCTTATGTTCGTCGCCCTGATGATCGTGCCGATCATGGCCATTGTCTCTCTCAGCGATCCATCCTCGATCTTCTCGTTTGCCGCCAATAATCCCTATGGCACCGATGGCGTAGTAGAAAATGACAGCTACTTCTCCATGTTCGCAGGCGTATCCGCCGGCGTTATCATCGGCAACCTGGCCTGGGGCTTGGGCTACTTTGGCCAGCCGCACATCGTTGTCCGTTTCATGGCGCTGCGTAAGCCTTCCGACGCCAGCCAAGGCCGCTTCTACGGCGTGACTTGGATGGGCCTGTCCGTCATCGGCGCAATCTTCGTCGCGCTCTCTGGCACCGTTTACTTCACCCAAACCGGCCACAGCATCACCGACCAGGACAATTTCGAAACCATCTTCCTGGACATGGCACAGGCCATGATGCACCCGTTGCCCGCAGGCTTCGTCCTGACCGCGGTTCTAGCCGCCATCATGTCCACCATGTCTTCCCAGATGCTCGTCGTCTCTACTTCCCTCATCGAGGACCTCTTCCTCATCTTTGCCAAGAAGAAGCCAGGCGAACAGGTCCTCATCAACCTCTCCCGCACCGCAATCGTTGCCATCGCGGTCATTGCCGCCCTCTTGGCGATCAACCCGTCTGACTCCATCCTTGGCCTTGTGGGCTTTGCGTGGGCAGGCTTCGGTTCCGCTTTCGGCCCAATCATCTTGCTGTCCCTGTACTGGAAGCGTTTCAACGCCACCGGCGCGATTGCCGGCATGCTCACCGGCGCCATCGTAGCCATCGGCTGGGGCATGTCTCCGCTTTCCGATACCCTCTACGAGATGGTTCCTGGCTTCTTCCTGGCCCTCATTGTGGCGGTCATCGTCACCAAGCTCACCAAGGAGCCAGCACCGGAAGTTGTTAGCGAGTTTGAAGAGGCCACCAAGCTGGCCAAGCTCGTGGAAAATGACTCCAGCCTCGACTTCGAGGAGGCCGCGGAAAAGGTCACCGATAAATAATCGGAACCATCACGGACTCCACGCAGTCCAATAGGACATGAAGTCCTATTATCTGGCCGCGCTATCATGCGTCACCGTCCTTATCGGCGCATGGTATGCGTGGCCTTTTCCACGTTTTGAGGTCGATACCGTAGCTGCACGCCCTAACGCCGCTGGTTACAATCGCGATGATTTCGGCATCTGGCAGCCCCACGGTGCCTGTAGCACCCGCGAGGCCATTCTGGAAAGCCAGGCCAGCGATCCCCTCCACGATTGCCATGCCCGCAGTGGGACCGTCTATGACCCTTATAGTGGCACCACCATTCCTGCCACTTCACCCATAGAGATCGACCACATCTTTCCGCTCTCCGCGGCCTATGACATGGGCGCTTCCGAGTGGGACCGCGAGACCAAAGTGCGCTTTGGCAACGATCCGCTCAATCTCGTAGCCACCAGCCGCAAGCTCAACCAAGAAAAGTCAGATGCTCTTCCTGCCGAATGGCTTCCGCCGACCAACCGCTGCGAATATTCTCGCCGCCTCGCAGACATCGCCCGCAAGTACTCGCTTCCGCTCCCTTCCGCGGACGTGCGCGCCATGCAAAGGCAATGTCGGATAGCCCTACTCACCGGAAATTGATTAGGGTAAATGTGGCAACTTTCCGCGATTGAAGGGTTCTTTCAATGACTACTTTCCTTGTATTCCTCCACGTGGCTGCAGCTATTCTCTTAATCGGTCCAGTCTGCGTATCTACCTCCAGCTTCCAGACGCAGATGGCAAAGGCAGCACAAGGTGAGCACGCAGCACTAGGCTCCGCCCGCGTTCTGCATAACATAACCAATACCTATGGCTACATTTCCGCTATTGTGCCTATCCTCGGGCTCGGCGTATTTCTCTCCGATATCAGCGCCTACAAGTCCGAGGTAAACTTCCACATCGCCATCTTGGTTGCCATCGTCGCGTGGTGCTTGCTCTTCTTCGTCATCATCCCTAAGCAGAAGAAGGCAATGGCCTCCCTCGAGTCAAACGAAACCTTTGACTACGCGGCGGCAAAGAAGCCACTGTCCGCGTTCGGTGGCGTATTTAACCTCCTATGGATCATCTGCCTAATCCT
The DNA here is from genome assembly GCF_032821635.1 of Corynebacterium nasorum. NCBI lineage: Bacteria > Bacillati > Actinomycetota > Actinomycetes > Mycobacteriales > Corynebacteriaceae > Corynebacterium > Corynebacterium nasorum. Next base: position 66,019 of record NZ_JAVBIE010000012.1, read on the forward strand.
GATGTACGTCCACTTCTAATTGGTCTTCTAGAAGGCCATCTACTCTTCCGGGACAGTTTCTTCGCTGTCCCGTTTCTCGTTTTCCAGCTCTTCTTTCAATCTCTGTGCATCCTCGTGCGCATTGTGCCGACGCCGCTGTGTCGCCTGCGCCACCGTCTGCGCCCACCTCCGATTTTTCGCTGCGAGTGGCCCGCTAGCTTCGTCATAGACCCACGTGGAATCCTCAAAAAGCCAGACTATGTCCCCACTAATCGGATCCTTTATATAAAAGGCCCGCCCATCAGTCTTGATGTTGTGGTGATGTTGGCATAGGCACGCAAGATTGGCCGCCGCCGTAGGCCCTCCTTCGGCAAAGTCGTGTCGATGGTCCATCTGGGAAGCCATTGCTGGCCGCGTGCAGCCGGGCCATCGGCAGGTTCCGTCGAGTCCTTCCACAAAGGCACGGATATGGGGCGGAGTTACGTAGTTTCCACTTTCGTCCTGTGCTGCCTTTTCCATATCGCGGACGGTTGTCGCCCGCGTTTGCATGTCGTCGGCAACCTCTGGCGAGACCCAACCCAAACTTTGAACGAAGGCTGGCGCATCAGGAAGATCGCAGCGGTACATATTGAGCACCACCTTCGCCTTGGCTTCAGCCTTGCCGGTGAGCAGAGCAACTGCCGCTTGGGCCAAGGAAATGTCCTTCTCCGTAGCCACGCTGCGGATATTTCGGTCAATGATTTCGGCGGTTTCTAGGCCCACGTCGAGACAAACTGCAGCCCACTCCCCTCCCGTGGGCTCGAGGTTATAAGACTCCTTACGGCGTGGATCGCGTGCGGCGATAGTGGGATCGAGGCGGACAATAAGCTCCCGCAACTTACGCCGCAGGTTGCGATGGGAGGGCAATTTTTGGTTGGGGCGCTTGGGGGTGAGGTAGGTGGTTAATTCGGCGTCGATAAGCAGCCGTTTATCGGCGTCAATCTCCCCTAGCTTGGAAAGTGTCTGGTCGATAGTAACTAAGCGGTCTAAATCTAGGTGGTAGAGCTCTTCCTGCCGCGCTTGAAGGTGTGGTAGCTCCTTTAAGCGCTCAAAGGCGAAGATAATATTTCTAATTCGAGACTGCCGCGTACCAGTAAGGTCCGACAACGATTGGCTGATGATTTCGATATCCTCATCCGGATCTGGATGCAGGCGCCTCCATAACAAGTATTCGGCCTTGCGTATGGTTGTAGCTGCTCGTGAGGTTGAATTTTGTGAATTGGTATTGGCAAAGTAGGGCGCATTCATAGACTTCCCCCGCAGAAGTTTCCCTAGAACATGTTTGCGCTTTTAGTATATAAAATCGCTCCGACACGCTACCCCCGTTTATAGTAAAACTGCTGGTCACAGCGCATGAAAAAATGGGCCTCCGAAGAGGCCCATTGAGTCGAAAAATTTAGTCGCGCCAGCGTCCACCGCGCTTGCGTCCACCGCCGTGATCACGGCGTGATGGTCGGCCGGTGTCCTTTTGAATATTGATGAGCTGGCCGGAAATGCGCGTATCTTTTAGGCGCTTGAGCACAGCTGGATCCAAATTCTTCGGCAGGTCCACCAAGGTGTGGCCTACCGCGATGGTGATGCGTCCAAAGTCCTTGGCGGACAAGCCACCCTCATTGGCGATGGCACCCACGATGGCTCCCGGGCGCACATTTTGCCGCTTGCCGACGTCCAATCGGTACGTCTCAAAGTCACCATCCGGCCGCTTTGGCCCACGGCCCTTGCCGCCACCCTTGAAGTCGCGGTCGCGCTTGCGATCGTCACGACGGTCGCGCTTTGGCTTCGGAAGCGGTTTGTCTTCCATCAGGAAGTTCTTGCCGCCTTGCAGCATAACGGCGAGGGCTGCAGCAATATCGTCCATGGCCGCGTTGTTCTCCTCGGAGTACTTGCGTACCAAAGAGCGGAAAAAGTCCGCCTGCTTATTGTCCATGGAGTTGGTAATGGACTGCGCGAACTTTTCCTTGCGCTTTTCATTGACCTCATCGACGGAAGGCAAATCCATTTCTTCCAAGCGGGCATTGGTTACGCGCTCAATGGAACGCAGCATGCGTCGCTCGCGCGGAGTGACGAACAGGATGGCTTCGCCAGAGCGCCCCGCGCGGCCGGTGCGGCCGATGCGGTGCACGTAGGACTCGGTGTCGTTAGGAATATCGAAGTTAACCACGTGGGTGATGCGGTCGACGTCGAGGCCACGAGCGGCAACATCGGTAGCCACGAGGATGTCCAGACGGCCATCCTTGAGCTGATCGACGGTACGCTCGCGCTGCGCCTGCGCAATATCACCGTTGATGGCTGCGGCGCTAAAACCGCGGTCCCGCAGGGTCTGGGCTACCTCTTCGGTCTCGTGCTTCGTGCGGCAAAAGACGATGATGGCATCATAATTAATGACCTCAAGGATGCGGGTGAAGGCATCCATCTTCGCGCGATGCGGGATGAGGAGGAAGCGCTGCGTAATGTTGTCATTGGTGCGGCGCTCGGACTTCACCGTGACCTCGGCAGGGTTGTCGAGGTAGCGCTTAGACAGGCGACGGATAGCGTTCGGCATGGTGGCCGAGAAAAGCGCCACCTGCTTGCGGTCCGGGGTATCCTCCAAGATGCGCTCAACGTCTTCCTGGAAGCCCATGTTCAGCATCTCATCGGCCTCATCAAGGACAAGGAACTGCAGCTGAGACAGGTCCAGCGAGCCCTTCTCCAAGTGGTCGATGACGCGGCCTGGAGTACCCACGATGACCTGCGCACCGCGACGCAGCCCGGACAGCTGAATGCCGTAGGCCTGGCCGCCGTAGATAGGCAGTACCTCGACGCCCTTGAGAGATTCGGCGAAGGACTGGAAGGAGTCTGCCACCTGCAGGGCCAGCTCACGGGTTGGCGCGAGCACAAGTGCCTGCGGGTGACGGGCCTTGGCATCAATTTGCGACAGAACCGGCAGCGCGAAGGCCGCGGTTTTGCCGGTACCGGTCTGGGCAAGGCCGACTACGTCGCGGCCTTCCATCAAGATCGGGATGGTTTCTTCTTGAATGGGGGACGGCTTGGTAAAGCCTACTTTCGCAACGGCTTCCAGAATCTTCTCTGGCAGGCCAAGATGCGCGAACCCCTGGGAATTGTCGTTGGCCGAGTCTTGAGACTCAGCGCCGGTGTCCTCAGAAGTATTCGCAGCCCTGGTGTCCTTGGTGACACCTTGCGAGTTGTCCTGAGATTCCGACTTTTTAAAATCTTCCGGCTCGTTGACGCCGCCGGTGGCGTTATCGGTAATGCTCATTGCTTCACCAACCCTACGCGATTGTGGCTATAAACTCCATTGCGCAGCTCCTAGATTTTCCTAGCCCAGATTTCCTGCCCTGTTCGAAGCAGTTCGAAAACACCGAAGTGTGGTATCGGGGCGGTCTTCTACTGTGCAGCCTATGAGTCATCCACGCCCACGATTCCTTGACGACCAAGCACGTATCCGTGCCAAGCTAAGTTCTTATCCAGGGTTCAGCACGGAACTGGACCCGCCGGTAGACCTTTATCTGTCCTCGCTGTCTACGGGCCTGATCTATCCCACTAGGCGCAGCCCTCGGCCACAGAGCGGAGGGTATGTACACATTACAGACCGGCGTTTTCATCTAAACCCCGTCTTTCGCATAACCGGGGTGGAGGATAATTTTGAATTTTATGTGGTGGAGCTAGATCCAGTGCGCTTTCACCGCACGGAATACGCCGCACGCCCAAAGCTTCTTAGCCTCGGCAGCGTGGTGGACAACGAGAACACAACCTACTTTCCGGTGGAGTTTGATTTCGCACCCCGTGGCAAGTTTGTGACCTTTAGTGCCGTCGATAAGCCTAAGATAGGCCACCTATACTCCTGCTTTACTTCACGGCCTCGGCACCCTTTATGCCTGCGCATAGAATCCACGGAGGACAAAAATGGGCTGGTGCGTGCCCAAGTGAGCGAGGTCTATAGCGATTTTGAACGCGGAGAAAGAAAAGGACCGCGAAAGGACTATGGGCCCGACAACCTCCCCTACCGGCCACCGGCTATCACCCGCAGGGACGTAGAGATAGAGCTAGGGCGCTTTCGTCGCCTCTACGACCCAGAGTCGTGGACTGTCCACGGTGCACAAGACGAAGAAACCCTCTTTATGGTGGAAGATCCGGATGGATCGCGCGCAGTCTTTATCGGCAAGAAGGATGCGTGGCTACATATGACAAAAGAAAAAGGCCGCCGGCTATATCAGATAGCGGCGACCTTTCTAGCAGAGCGCTAGGCTCCGGCGATAAAGGTGCGATAGCTCAGCGGCATGCCTGGGCGGTAGGCCAAATGCACGGCGCTGGGGGCGTCGAGTACGTGCAGGTCGGCGGCGGCACCTTCCACGATGGTGCCCTTAGCGGGTCGGCCCTGCGGGTCGAGACCATTGCCCACGTTGTGGCGACGCAGGGCGGTAGCCCCACCGGTGGTCGCCGCGTGGATGGCCTCATCAACGGACAGGTACTGCTGGAGGACCGCGGTGGTCACGCAGTAGTTCATCGAGGAGGTATAGGACGTGCCGGGGTTGAGGTTGGAGGCGATGGCGAGGGTTGCGCCGGCGTCGAGAAGCTTGCGTCCTGGGGCTAGCGGCTCGCGGGTGGACAGATCGCAAGCCGGCAGCATCGTGGCCACGGTATCGGAGTTAGCCAGCAGCTCGACGTCCTCGTCGCTCAAGTGATTGACGTGGTCTACCGAGGCCGCACCCAACTCCACGGCTAGGGCCACGCCTGGGCCTTCGCCCAGCTGGTTGCCATGCACACGCAGGCCAAGGCCTAGCTTCTTACCGGCTTCCAGTACGCGCCGGGATTGTTCCTCGTTGAAGGCTCCGCGCTCGCAGAAGACATCGATCCACTGCACATAGGGAGCTACTCCCTCAAGCATCGGGCCAACGACTTCGTCGAGGTAGTCTTCCGCATCTGCTCCTGGCGGCACTAAGTGGGCACCAAGGAACGTCACGTCATCTACGTGGCGGGACGCGACCTTAGCGGCCTCTACCTCGGACTCGGTGTTGAGGCCGTAGCCCGTCTTGGTCTCGAAGGTGGTGGTGCCGCCGCGACGGCCAGCGGCCACGCGATCTGCCACCAGCTTATCCAGGCGGTCGGTACCGGCCTGGCGAGTGGCGTCCATGGTTACGGCGATGCCGCCAGCCTCATAGGAGCCGCCGGAGATGCGGGCCTCAAACTCAGCGGAGCGGTCACCGTCGAAGACCATGTGGGTGTGCGAATCGACCCATCCCGGCAGGACGGCGCGGCCACCCAGGTCCACCTTCTCATCGGCGGCCGGCGCTTCGGATGCCGGGCCAATCCAGGAGATGGTGCCGGATTCGGCTACCAGGGCGGCGTCGTTAAGCGTGCCGCGCTCGCTGACCGTACGGAGTTCTGAAATGCCGGTAAAAAGTGTGCTCATCTAGTCCCTTGCCTTGAATTCCATTGGAATGCGGACGCCGCGCTCATCGGCGACCTCCTTTGCGCGAGTGTAGCCGGAATCAACGTGGCGGATAACGCCCATGCCCGGGTCATTGGTCAGCACGGCGCGCAGCTTAGCCGCAGCAAGCTCGGTGCCGTCCGCAACGGTAACCTGGCCGGCGTGGATGGAACGGCCCATGCCTACGCCGCCGCCGTGGTGAAGGGAAACCCAGGTAGCACCGGAAGAAACTGCAGTCATGGCGTTGAGCAGCGGCCAGTCAGCCACGGCATCGGTGCCATCGAGCATGGCCTCGGTCTCGCGGTATGGGGAGGCCACGGAGCCAGAGTCCAGGTGGTCGCGGCCGATGACAATAGGAGCCTTGATCTTGCCCTCGCGCACGAGGTCATTGAAGAGCAGGCCAGCCTTGTGGCGCTCGTTATAGCCGAGCCAGCAAATGCGTGCCGGCAGGCCCTCGAATTCGACGTACTCCTCGGCGGCGTCGAGCCAGTTGTGCAGGTGCTCGTTATCCGGGAAGAGCTCCTTGAGCGCTTGGTCGGTGACCTTGATGTCATCTGGGTCACCGGACAGGGCGGCCCAGCGGAACGGGCCTAGGCCCTCGCAGAAGAGTGGGCGGATATAAGCCGGGACGAAGCCGGGGAATTCGAAAGCGCGCTGGTAGCCGGCCTTGCGAGCCTCATCGCGAATGGAGTTGCCATAGTCAAAGACCTCGGCACCCTCATCTTGGAATTCGACCATGGCCTGGACCTGGGCCGCCATGGACTCACGAGCCTTCTTGGTAAAGGTGGTCGGGTCTGCCTTGGCCTCGTTATGCCAGTCCTCCATGGTGATTTCAGAGGGCAGGTAAGACAATGGATCGTGGGCCGAGGTCTGATCGGTGACGATGTCCACGGTAAATTCCCCGGCGCGCTGGCGGCGCAGGACCTCTGGGAATACCTCGGCAGCGTTGCCTACCAGGCCTACGGAGAGCGGCTTCTTGTTTTCCTTAGCGTCAAGAACCAGCTTGAGTGCTTCATCTAGGTCGGTGACAACCTCATCGAGGTAGCGCTTATGCTGGCGGCGCTTCAGGCGGGTTTCATCAACGTCGACAATGAGGCAGGCGCCACCGTTAAGGGTGACGGACAGCGGCTGTGCGCCGCCCATGCCGCCGCAGCCGCCGGTCAGGGTGAAGGTGCCGGCCAGGGTGCCGTTGAAGCGCTTCTTGGCCACGGCTGCGAAGGTCTCGAAGGTACCCTGCAGGATGCCCTGGGTAGCGATGTAGATCCAGGAGCCGGCCGTCATCTGGCCGTACATCATCAGGCCTTCATCCTCGAGCTTGCGGAAGTGCTCCCAGTTAGCCCAGTCTCCCACCAGGTTGGAGTTAGCAATAAGCACGCGCGGTGCCCACTCATTGGTCTTCCAGATGCCCACCGGCTTGCCGGACTGCACCAGCAGGGTTTCATCGGATTCGAGGTCCTTGAGGGATTCTACGATGGCGTCAAAGGCTTCCCAGCTGCGCGCTGCACGACCGGTGCCGCCGTAGACCACGAGGTCCTCGGGGCGCTCGGCAACCTCGGGGTCGAGGTTATTCATGAGCATGCGCAAGGGCGCTTCGGTCTGCCAGGACTTGGCGGACAGTTCGGTTCCGCGCGGGGCGCGTACTTCGCGTGGTTGAGACATGGCTTCCTTTCTTCGTGCTTTTCGACGCCCTCCCAAGTCCCCTAGGCCGGTGTCCCGGGGCTGTCCCCGAGGACTTGTTCGGCGTCACATGTCATAAAGTACTGTGACCCAGCTCTGTGTACCATGCCACATGAACCCTAACTGTCTCGTATATGAGACACAGGCGGGATGATCTACGATGGCCTGCATGCGCCGGTTCATCCCCTTCCTTTCCGCGGCCCTCGTCGCCGCTTGTTCCACCCCCGCCGAGGAGCCGCAGCCACCCCACTATGTCGCCCTGGGGGATTCCTATGCGGCCATGGGCTCAACTACGCTGCCGCTCGATCCGCCCAATACCTGCGTGCGCGCTCAGGATTCCTACCCCGAGCTTGCAGCCAAGGAAATGGACGCGGAGCTCACCAATGTAGCCTGCCAGGGCGCTAGCACCCTCGATGTGCTTTCCTCGGCCGGTGAGCACCCCGCCCAGGTCAACGCTCTGCGGGAAGACACCGACCTGGTAAGCCTGTCCATCGGCGGGAATGACGCCAGCTTCGTACGCCTTACCCAATGCGCCACGGATGATATCTGCCAGGCGGAATCCGGCCCGCAGATAGACCTGGAAATCCGCGATCTGCCCCGCCGCCTAGACAAGGTCTATAAGGAAATCCACCGCCGCTCCCCCGCCGCGAAGGTCCTAGCCACCGGCTACCTGCCATTGATTAAGCGTGGCGAGAACTGCCCCTACATAGAAAAAATCCCGGCCAGTGACCGGGAATGGTTGGCACGCTCCATCGAGCGCATCAACCAGGCGGTGCGCGAGGCCGCCGAGCGCAATGGGGCTATATACGTGCTTGCCGACGCCGCCTTAGACCACACCGCCTGCTCCTCCTCACCGTGGGTGGATTTCACGGGCCAGGAGACTAATTCCTTTCCAATGCACCCCACCCACGCGGGCCAACAGGCCATGGCCGATGCACTACGCGCTGCCCTCTAACCCGGCGCGCGCGGCGTCGTCGGAACCAGGCACGCGCATCTCGAACTTTTCTGTGACCACGGTGTAGTCAAAGTAGCCCATGCGTGCGATGGGCTTGATCTTGAGGATGTCGAGCTTGCCTTCCTCATCGATGACGGATTCATCGATATGGATGGTCTTTACATCCGCTACCACGAGGTCGATGCTGCCCACCTTGGAATTACCGGGCACGCGCAGCGTGGTTTTGTACTGGCACTCGAACTTCACCGGCGATTCTTTCACCATGGGAATGCGGTGATTGTCCGCATACTCCTTAGTAACGGAAAGGCGGTCCCACTCGCTGTCGCCATAGTCAAGCACCTGGGCGGATTTATTGACTTCCTCACGCAGGTCATAGGTGGCCATATTCCACACAAACCAGCCGGTTTCCTCCGCGTTAAGCACCGTGTCCTTGCGGCGACCATCCGGGTATTGGTTGGCCGAAAACATCACCATTGGTGGATCGAAAGTGAGGTTTTGCCACTGGCTATAAGGCGCGATGTTTTCGCGGCCCTCACCGTCCACGCTGGAAAGCCAGCCAATGGGGCGCGGCACTGTGCTCGCTTTAAAAGGGGAAAACGGCAAGGGGTTGGGCTCAGATTGTGGGTGCCAAGAAATGGTCGCCATATTAATCACGCAGCTTTCCGGTAGCGTTCTCAACGGCTTCGACAAGCGCACCCTCCTTAACCAGGCGCACGGTCTCCTCGATTTCCGGCGACAGGTAGCGGTCCACACCTGGCCCCTTGACGGTCTCGCGCAGCTTGGCGATGACCGCGCCGGTTCCCTTGGCTGGGGTGCCCTCGCGCATGTCGATAGCGCGGGCGGCGGTGAGGATTTCTACGGCAAGCACGCGCTGCAGGCCATCGACGGCCTTGCGTAGCTTGCGGGCGGCGGACCAGCCCATGGATACATGGTCTTCCTGCATGGCCGAAGAAGGAATGGAATCGGCCGAAGAGGGGTTGGCTAGGCGCTTCATTTCGCTCACGATGCCGGCTTGGGCGTACTGGGCGATCATGTGGCCGGAGTCAACACCGGGGTCGTCGGCAAGAAAGGCGTTCAGCCCGCGGTTGCGCGCCGGGTCCAGGAAGCGGTCGGTGCGACGCTCAGAAATGGAGGCCAAGTCCGCGGTGACAATTGCCAGGAAGTCAAGCGCATAGGCCACCGGCGCGCCGTGGAAGTTGCCGTTAGAGACCACGCGGCCATCCTTGGTCACCACCGGGTTGTCCACCGCGGCAGCCAGCTCGCGCTCGGCCACCTGGGCGGTGTGGGTCAACGTATCGCGGAATCCGCCAGCTACCTGAGGGGCGCAGCGCACGGAGTAGGCATCCTGCACTTGGTTCTTCTTAAACTCCTCGAGCGCGGCCTCCAAGATCTCAGAGCCTTCGGCCACCTGGAGGATATTAGCCGCAGCATCGGCCTGGCCCGGATGCGGCCGCAGCTGCTGCAGGTCATCCGCGAAGACCACGAGGGTACCCAGCAGGCCTTCCACGGTCATGGCGGTGGCAATATCGGCGGTCTTTGCGGCCGCGCGCAGGTCAGTGATGGCCAAGCAGAGCTGTCCCAGCATGCCATCGGTGCCGTTGATAAGCGCTAGGCCTTCCTTCTCGCGCAGCTGCAGCGGCTCGATGCCAGCTGCGGCCAAGGCTTCGCCCGCATCCTGCAGCTCGCCGTTCACGCGCACCTCGCCCTCTCCCAACAAGGCCAGCGCACAGTGAGCAAGCGGCGCCAAATCGCCGGAACAGCCCAGCGAGCCATACTCGCGCACCACCGGCACAATGCCGGCATTAAGGGCCTTGGCATACGTTTCCACCACTACGGGGCGCACGCCGGTGCGGCCAGTGCACAAGGTGGACAGGCGCAGCAGCATCAGTGCGCGGATGACTTCTTCTTCCACTTCCGGGCCGGTACCCGCAGCGTGCGAACGCACCAGGGAAAGCTGCAGCTGGGCGCGCATCTCCTCTGGGATATGGCGGCGAGCGAGCGCGCCAAAGCCGGTGGAAATGCCATAGACCGGGGTGGGATCTTGTGCTAGTTCTTCCACGCGCTCGCGGGTAGCGGCTACCTCTTCTAGGGCTGCAGGCGCAATCTCCACCTGCGCGCCATAGCGGGCAACGGCAACAACATCCTCGATGCTCAGCGCGCCGACGTTTACGGTCACGGTGGTTGGGTAGGCGTTAGGCATGGCAAATACTCCTCTAAATAAGGGATCAACAATTGTGATGTGTCGCGCGACAGCCTAACGCGATGAATGTATGCTACCTCACTTTTTGCGATTGCGGTACATTTTGGCCGCGACCTTGTCCGATACCTCTAGCAAGGCCCGAATAGCGGCGTCCACCTTCACATCCGGCGTCCCAACCGGATACGTCACCGCCACCGCCGCTGCAGGGCGGTCCAAGTGATCCAGGATGGGCGCCGCTACAGAGGCCTGACCGCGAGTAATCTCTTCGATCTCTTGATCCCACCCGCGTGCAGCCACCAAACTCAAGCGCTTTTTCAATGCAGCAAAGCCGCTACCTCCCGCAGTATCAAAGGCGGCGCGCACCTCCGCATCAGGCAGATGCGCCAGCATCACGCGCCCGGACGCCGTTTTATGTGCCTGCAGGCGCACACCCACCTCAGTGACCAAGGAGGTAGCACCCACCGCACGCACCTCTTGCAAATACAAGATTTCCGAGCCTGCCATACGTGACAGGTGCCCCGATCCACCCACCAGCGCCGCACACTGTTCCAAATCCCGAGTGGCCATGCGCACCAAGGGCTGCTGCGTTACATAGGCCGAAGCCATGGAATACGCTGCCAGGCCCAGTCCATACGTCTTGTGCTCCGGCAAATGGGCTACAAAACCAGCATCAACCATCTCCGCCAGCAGGTGGTATGTAGACGAGCGCGGCAGGTTGAGCTCACCTTGGATGCGGGCGGCGGATATAGGGACGTCGATGGTGGACAAAAGCTTGAGGATCTCCATCGCATGACGCGCCGCCGGGACTCTGTTGGTACTCACGGAGGGCAATTTTAAGCACCACTGTGGCGCTTATCAGTGCAGCACACGGCACCAAGTCTGAAATTCCAGACAAATAAATATGTTCCACGACACACATTGGACAAATAGAGACTTAGACTACATAAAACTTTTTATACGCTAGGAGATGCCATGTCCCAACACGGCCTTAAACACAGGCACCTGCACTTCATCGCCCTCGGATCCGCGATCGGCACCGGACTGTTTTATGGTTCAGCCGGTGCCATCCAAGCCGCTGGCCCCTCTGTCCTCGTCGTCTATCTCCTCGCCGGCGCGGTGGTGTATTTCATGCTCCGCGCCCTAGGCGAAATGGCCGTGCGCCACCCCATCACCGGCTCCTTCGCCGGCTACGCCCGCATGTTCATGGGCGGATGGGCGGGCTACATCACCGGCTGGATGTTCGCCTTTGAGATGGTCATCGTAGCGCTTGCGGACCTCACCGCCATCGGCGTTTATATGCGCTTTTGGTTCCCAGACGTCTCGCAGTGGGTTTGGGTTGCAGCCACCTTGCTCATCGTGGGCGGCGCAAACCTCGCCACCGTCAAGGCCTTCGGTGAACTGGAATTTGCCTTTACCATCATCAAGGTCGGCGCCGTACTCGCCATGATTGCCGGCGGCCTTGCGGTATTAGCCTTTGGGCTTTCTGATGCCCACACCACCGGCCCCGTCAACCTCGTCAACGACGGTGGCTTCTTCCCCAACGGCCCCACGGGCATGATCGCTTCTTTCATCCTCGTTCTCTTTGCCTTTGGCGGCACCGAAATCATCGGTGTTGCCGGCAGCGCCGCCCAGCACCCAGAAAAATCCGTACCCAAAGCAATCAATACGGTGCCCATGCGCATCCTGCTTTTCTATGTCCTTGCCATCGCCGTCATTCTCATGATCACCCCATGGCGCGAGATTACCGGCGAGCAGTCCCCCTTCGTCCAAATCTTTAATACCCTCGGCGTTTCCTGGGCTGCAGGTTTGCTCAACTTCGTGGTCATTACCGCCGCTTTATCGGCCATCAACGCCGACTTCTTCGGTGCAGGACGCGTCATCACTGGCCTTGCCCACCAAAAGCACGCCCCTAAGTTCATGTCCAAGGTAGTGCGTGGCGTACCCGTAATGACCACCATCATCCTCATCGCCACCATGATCATTGGCACCATACTCAATGCTCTCCTGCCGGAGAATGTCTTCGAGGTCATCGCCTCGCTAGCTACCTTCGCCACCGTGTTTGTCTGGCTTATGATTCTGCTGGCTCACCTGTACTCCCGGCGCGGAATGAGCACACAAGACGTAGCGAACCTCAAATACAAAGTTCCCTTCTGGCCCTATGGGCAGTACCTGTCCATCGCGTTCATCCTCATGACCTTCGGCATCATGGTCTGGCAACAGGAGTACCGCATTTCCCTCGTGGTGGGGGTGGCCTTCATCGCCATTATGACGGCGGTTTATTTCCTCACCAACCGGCACGAGGTAACACATGAGGATGAACCTACCGAAGAGCCAGAAGAACTCGTCGTTTCCGCCTAACATCGAAAACCATGAACACTGAAAAAGCTGAACTTTTCACCCCCGCCCCCGAATGGTCCGGCCGCACCGATGGCCCGGGACCAGAGCACGCGCGCTGGCATAGCGTTATCAATCAATCCACCGACTCCCCCGCCCCCGTAACCCTTCTGGGTTTTGCCTCCGATGAGGGCGTGCTGCGCAATGGCGGCCGCCAAGGTGCAGCCGCAGGCCCGGCCGCGCTGCGAGCTGCCCTAGGTTCCTTGGCAGTCCACCATGAGCATGCGCTTGCCGACGCCGGCACGATCACCACCCAGTCCGACGACCTCGACGGCGCCCACGATGCTCTTTCCGATAAAGTGGAGGAACTCGTCGGGGCCGGCACCCTCCCCATCATCCTGGGCGGCGGGCACGAGACTGCCTTTGGCTCCCACCGTGGCCTCTACCGCGCGGTAGGCGCCACCAAGATCATCAACCTGGATGCTCACTTCGATCTGCGCCGCGCGGACCAGGCCACCTCCGGAACCCCGTTCAAGCAGATTTCGGAGCTCACCGATGACTTCGATTACACCGTGTTGGGAATCTCCCGCCCCAATAACACCGCTGTGCTTTTCGACGAGGCAGAGAGCCTGAACGTCGCCATCACCCTGGACGAGGAACTAGTCAATCTCACCCCAGCCGAGTGCGCTGAGCTAGCCGCCAAGGCTACCGAGGACAAGGACAAGGTCCACTTGTCCATCGACCTCGATGTCCTGCCGGCATCCACCGCGCCGGGCGTATCCGCCCCGGCGTCTCTGGGCGTGAGCTATGAACGCATCCGCGCCATGGCCATAGCTATTGCACGGACGGGCAAGCTGGCCTTGGTGGACGTCGTCGAGCTTAACCCCACCTTCGACAAAGATAACCGCACCGCCAAAGCGGCGGCGCGGCTTATCGATGACATCGTCACGGCCCACATCAAGGCCTAGCTCTTAAATCAAAACAGCAGGTGAGCAATCGGCGTGGCGATAAGAATGGTCAGCGCCACGCGCTCAAACCAAATGATGACCAGGTGGGTCAGCTTCACCGGAATCTTGGTAGCCAGGATGCAGGGCACCAGCGCGGAGAAGAAGATAATGGCAGAGACTGCCACCACGCCGATGACGAACTTGAGCACCATGCTGTCGCTGCCTGCCACTGCGGTGGCGGGCAGGAACATTTCTGCAATTCCCATGGCCGCACCTTTGCCGGCTTGTACCGGCTCCGGCAGCTGCACTACCCACGCGAATGGGTAGAACAGGTAACCAATCCACTCAAAGATGGGTGTAAAGCGCGCCAGCAACAGGCCAATGAGACCCACCGACATAATGGAAGGCACAATGGCCGCCGCCATGCGGACGCCATCGCGCAAGTTCTCCCAGATGGACTCCCACAACGATGGTGCGCGTTGTAGCGCCAGCATCGCCTCGCGCCACGCGTTTTTGATGCGCGAGCCTTCTACCGGCTTTTCCGGATCTGGGTGCGCATCCGCAAAATACTCGTCCGGAATCGTCCGCAGCGGCGGAATCCGCACGGTAATGGCGGTAACCACAAAGGTCACGATGAGCGTGACAATGAAGTAGGTGCCCCAGACCTTCATCAGGTCAAGCTGCTTGGCCACGATGACCATGAAGGCCGCAGAGACCGTCGAAAAGCCTGTGGCAATAATCGCTGCCTCGCGGCCGGTATAGCTGCCCTTTTGGTAGACGCGGTCCGTGACCAAAATTCCGAGCGAATACGAGCCTACAAACGAGGCCACCGCGTCAATTGCTGAGCGCCCCGGAGTCTTCCACAGTGGCCGCATGATGGGCTGCATAAGCACGCCAACAAATTCCAGCAAACCAAAGCCAATGAGAAACGCGAGGAAAGCACCGCCAATCGGCACGATAAGCCCAACCGGAGTGGCAATGGAGTTCCACAAGAATGGCACCAGGTCCTCGTCACCGAGCACCCACGGCAGTGCGTCGATGACCATCAGGAACGAAACCACCGCACCCACAATATTGAGCACCGCAAAGACTGCCTGCAGCACGCTTTCTTTAAACGCGCCGGTAGTAAAACTGCGCACCGTTCCGTACACGGCCAAGGCAAAGATAATCCACGGCACCGCCGCAGGAATCCCCTCACGCACCATCGTGACCATGTGGTCCAAAGGAATGGAGCGCTTATCCTGATACGTCACCGGCAGGAAGAATACGAACGCGCCAATCGCGCTATATAAAAAGAGTTTCCACCGTCCCCCAGGCTGCGGGATTTCCCCGTCATGGCTCTGGATGGAGGAGTAAACCGATTCGGTAGAAGTCACAGTAAAACCGTCCCCTCAAGCTTGCCTACAAAAATCAAGCCCGCGTGACAGCCTTACGCGAACATTGGGGACATGTTATCTAAGTAACAGCTCACTGTCTAGACGTTTTCGAGATCCAAGGCACAATAGAGTCATGTCTAAACCCATTCGCGTCGTCGGCGCCGTTTTCCATGACGGCCAGCGCTTCCTCGCCTGCCGAAAGAAACCGGGCAAGCCATTAGAAGGCCACTGGGAATTTCCAGGTGGAAAGATTGAGCCTGGTGAAACGCCTCAGCAAGCTCTAGCTCGGGAGATACACGAAGAGCTTAACCTCAAAGCCGAGGTGGGAGCGAAGCTCGCGACAACAACTTACGAGTACGAATTCGCGACCATTGAGCTAACGACTTTCTATTGCACGCTTGTCGACGGCGACCTCCGCCTGACCGACCACGACGAAACGAAGTGGGTTACCCCCGCAGAGGCCGCCAGTTTGAACTGGGCTCCCGCTGATATTCCAGCGGTAGAAGCATTAGCTTCTAATCACATCTAAGGAACGAAAGTTCCTTTCTTTCATAGTATCCTTTCGCCAGAATTCGGCGGATATCCTCCGCTAAACGCAACACCAGCGGGAGAACACTTAGTCACTAATGCTCTCTTATGCCAATTTAGGATGCCCAGCCTTTAGAATTTGGTCATTATGAGCATCAGTCCCGACTCTTCCCTACCTTTCGGTGTATACGAAACCCCCATTACGTCCCGTATTCGCGAACGAATGGAGGAAACGTTAAACCAACATCCTGCTGCAGGATTCGGTATCGGGCGAAGCTCCGATCAGGAAGCTCAGGGCCGCTATACTTCGGCGGTTTCTCAACACATCGGCTCACTCTTAGAGCACCGTCTCCGTAGTTTGAAGTCGCCCGAGGACCGCGTTGCCCTCATCAACACCATTGCGCTTCTGCTGGGCGATGATGAAGGAATCGATTCCGAGGAGCTCCTCTATGCTGTGTACAACTCCGGATTAGCGGATCCTCCCCTCCTTCCTGACGTTTCACTCACCAAGAGCGCACTATTTACCAATGCCCGGGGAGAATCTAGTTTAACCAGCGAGATCGAAAGAGAAATTAAAACGGCCGATTCGGTAGACCTGCTGTGCGCTTTCATCAAGAATTCCGGCATTAGCGTCCTCGATAGACAGCTGGAGTATCTTCGCGATAACAAAATCCCATTCCGTCTTCTTACTTCTACGTACTGCGGTGCGTCTGACGCAGCAGCGCTCAAGCGATTGGTCGAGAAGTATCAGGCAGACGTGAAAATTTGCTATGAACACAAATCCACTCGCCTTCATGCCAAAGCTTGGCTGTTCCGACGAAAATCCGGTTTCGACACTGCATTTATTGGTAGTTCTAACCTGTCAAGGTCCGCTCTTGTCGATGGTTGGGAATGGAATGTCCGCGGCTCTAACACCGCAACACCGGAAGTGATTGATAAGTTCATCAAGACTTTCGATAGTTACTGGCACGACAGCCACTTTAAAACCTTCGTCCCAAATAGTGACATGGAGCGTCTCGAGCGGTCTCTACGCATAGCCAAAGGCGGTGAATCGTCCGGAGCACTTCGCCAATTGGAGCTTTCTGGCCTAGAGGTAACGCCTTACCCATACCAAGAAGAGATGCTCGAGGCTTTGCGGTCAGAGCGGGAGATAAAGGATCGACATCGAAACCTTCTGGTAGCTGCGACAGGAACTGGAAAGACCGTAGTTGCTGCACTAGATTATCGAAATCTTTGCGAACAATGGAAGCGACGTCCCCGATTGCTCTTCGTGGCTCACCGGAAGGAAATTCTTCACCAAGCCCGACGGACATTCCGAGAAGTTCTCAAAGACGCAGACTTTGGCGAGCTGCTTGTCGACGGCGCCGAGCCGCACCGTTGGGATTTTGTCTTTGCCAGCGTGCAATCCCTACGTGCTTCCCGTCTAGAACAGCTAGATCCCAAACGCTTTGATGTCGTAATAATCGACGAGTTTCATCACGCACAAGCTCCGACCTATAACACGCTTTTAGACCACTTCCAACCACGAGAGCTCTTAGGCTTAACAGCTACGCCGGAACGTGGTGATGGCGAAAACATTCAGAAGTACTTTGACTATCGCGTAGCCCATGAACTGCGTTTGTGGGATGCTTTGCGTTTGCAGCTGTTAGTTCCCATGCATTACTACGGGATCGCTGATGGGACGGACCTTTCTTCGTTGACCTGGATCCGAGGCAAGAAAAACTATAACTCCAGAGAGCTCTCCGAGTTCTACATCAAAGCAGGAGAAAAGCGCACCCGCTTCATTATTAACGAGCTGAACCGGCGCATTTTCGATCTCTCGGAGATGAAAGCGATCGGATTTTGCGTCACTATCGCTCACGCAAAATATATGGCAACGCAATTCCAACAATTTGGAATCCCAGCGCGCGCTGTAACGAACGAACTCTCTGCCGCCGAGCGGGCCCAGGCCATTAGAGATCTGGAGACGGGTGAGGTCAAAGTTCTGTTTTCTGTAGATATATTTAACGAGGGCGTAGACATTCCTGCTGTTAACACCTTACTTTTGCTCCGCCCGACGCAAAGCCCCGTGGTCTTTCTGCAACAACTAGGTCGCGGTCTCCGTCTATCTCCAGGTAAAGACTCCTGCGTCATTTTCGATTTCATTGGCCAACAGCATGCGGATTTTGATTTCGAGCGCAAGTTCCGTGCCCTAACTCGGAAACGGGGCAAGCGCTTGACCGAAGAGATTGAACAGGGATTTCCCACAACTCCGCCGGGGTCACATATTCAGCTAGACCAAACGACAACCGAGCAGGTTCTTCGCAATGTCAAGAAGATCTCACGAAATTCACTACGCAAAGTACGTGCATTACTTTCTGAAATTCGAACTACAGATCTTAAAGAGTTCCTTGAGGAATCAAATCTCCAGCTAGAAGATATCTACCGCCCCTCAAAGTATTCGTGGACGCGGCTTCTTCGTGAAGAAGGCCTTATTCAGCAGAACACCAATGAGACTGAAACATTTCTGCTCAATCGGATTCGGGTTTTCCTGCACGTCAACGATCCGCACCGAGTCGACGCCTATCTGCGCATCCTTTCCACCCCAGATCTCCACTACGCCGACATGGCTCAATCCGATCAAGCCTTCACCCGAATGCTCGTCCTCGGGTTCTGGGCGAACTCAAATTCTCCGCATCCCGGTTCCTATGACAAGGCTCTGTCAATTTTGCGCCAGCACCCGCAGGTCGCTTGGGAATTGCAACAGGTTATGCAACTGTGCAGTGACTCTTCTCGAATCATTCCGCAGCATAGCGAGACTTCTGTGTTGGAAACGCACGCGGATTATTCATTGGCCGAACTAATTGGTGCTTTGGAGACTGGGAGCCTTGCACAACTTGTAAACCTTCCCCGCGAGGGCGTGAAATACTTCCCGGATATCAATACGGACCTGTTCTTGGTGACGTTTCAAAAAGACGAACAACTAAGTGCCTCTACGAATTACCGAGACTATCCAATTTCACCCGATCTATTGCACTGGGAATCTCAATCAACAACGACGCTGAAGTCGAAGGCGGCAAAACGCTACATCGGCCATCAGAATCGTGATGGCAAGATTCTCATAGCCTCGCGCTTTAATAAGAAAAACGAAGTTGGTACAGCGAGCGCCTATACCTATTTAGGCGCTGTGGATTATATGTCACACCATGGAGAAAAGCCGATCCAATTCGAATGGAAGCTCCAGCGAGCAATGCCCAAGGCGCTCTACGCTGCCGGAAGAACGGTGGCATAGACGGCCGATCGAAAACTGAAATCTGCGTTTTCCTGATAGAAAAGCACCACCCTCCCTATAGTGATTAGCAACACAACTAATCGAGAGGGCGCCATGAGTCATTCCCGCGAATCAAATTCTGCCCGACCTGCAGGCAGCAGGCACGACGCCGCAACGACAGACCAGGCCAGAGTGAAATGGGCTTTAGTCGGTCCAGGATTAGTGGCCGCAGCGACAGGTGTCGGTGCTGCCGACCTAGTGGCCACCATGATCGCCGGCCAGCGCTATGGCTACGCGCTCCTTTGGGCGGTCATCGTGCTGTCAAGGGGTGAATGCGCCACTTCGACCGGGAGGTAGTTGTGACGCGTTGGACTCCGAAGGATGTTAAGGATGCTGCTGTTGAGCGCGTGGTGGCAGGCGAGGCAGTTAGCCTGGTCGCGCGTGATGTGCCTG
>NZ_JAVBIE010000013.1:0-84027 GCF_032821635.1 Corynebacterium nasorum
CATGTCGCGTGGGTGCAAAATGAGCTCAACGAAACACCCCGACAAATCCTCGGCGGCGCAACCCCACGTGAAATACTTAACGAACTATTCAAGCGTGGCGCATCCACCGCTTGATTCCGCCACGTAGCTTTCGCTTTCCATTTCTTTGGCTAAGTCCATGTCTCGCGTCTGAGCGGGGCGCAGGTTATCCGCGGTCTCTGGGCTTACCCATCCGAATCCCCGGATAAACGCGGGTGCAGACTCCTGATCATGGGCGCGATACATATGCAGAACTACCTTAGTCCGAGACTCAATTTCACCCAGAATCAATTTGGCCAGTGCTTCTGCCTTGGAAAGGCCATGTTCCTCGGCGGCTTTGCTGATGTGTTCGTCGATAGCTATAAGGGTAGTTTCGTCAAATTCAACTGCTAGCCCGGCTTTGCCACCGAAGCTGGAGTAGGTGAAATAGGAGTTATTCTTCGTGGGAGCCTCTTTATTTTCTTCGGTGGATGGGTTTTCAATAGCAATGAGGCCATTGAGTTTTCGCCGTAAATTCGTGTTGGAGGGCAGTACCTGTCCCGGCTTCGAGGGGGTCAAATAACGAGATAGTTCTTGGTCTATCCTCTCGAGGGTTTCCGCAGGGACATCACCGAGCTTGCTAAGTACGGCGTCGATAGTAATGAGGCGAGAGAAATCCAGGAAGTAGTAGGTTTCCTGCAGGGTCATTGTTAGAGGTAACTCAGCCAGCCGGTAGAGCGCCATGGTTATATCGCGCGTGCGCCGCTCACTCAATCCCGTACGGGTGGCAAGGGTATGGCAAGAAATGTCGAAATCGTCTTCTAAGTCTGGTTTGGCATCTTTCCAGAAAAGGTAATCTTGCTTTCTGATTTCGGTAGCTTTAACTGCTAATGGATCTTTAGGATCATTGACTATGTAATAGGCTTCCAAAATTATTTCCCCCGAATATTAGAACTGCTGAACTAATCTTCACGGTGTCTATCTTACGCTGTGGGTGCGCCCGCCACAAGAGGGGGGCAAAAATATGTTCTAAATGGTGAAATTGCCTACGGTGACAGAAATAGAAGAAAAGAAAATTATCTCAAGTGGTGCGTGTTAAAGATGTTGATAGAGTGAAACCATTGTTAGACTCACGCGCATGACTTCAAAGAAGGCACTCCGAAAGAGTATTACTGCGGTAGTTACCGTGGCTGCACTAGCTATTAGTGGTACCGCTGTTGCCCGGGCGGTGAGCTTTGGCGCCCCTAAGGGCGTGGACGTTGCGGCACACCAGCACCCGGGCGGCACGCCCATCGATTGGTCTAAGGTACGTACTGACGGTCAGTCTTTTGCATTTGTAAAAGCAACTGAGGGTGGGGATTGGGTAAATCCGCACTACGTCGAAGATGTTCAGGCCGCCCACGCTGCCGGCCTTAAGACAGGCGCATATCACTACGCTCGTCCATCGACTGACGCCAAAACGCAAGCGGCGAACTTTGCCGCGCAGATTGCGCTGGCGCCAGATCAGACATTGCCTCCCGCACTCGATATCGAGGTGGATGAAGGTAAATCCGCGGCCCAGTTGGAGCAGTGGATCGAAGAATTTACCAGTGAGCTCAAGCGCCTTACCGGCCGCACTCCCATGATCTACACCTACAAGTACTTCTGGATGGGGCAGATGAATAACTCCCAGAAGTTCTCGGATATGCCGTTGTGGCTTGCGGCCTATCAGGATCAGGCGCCCGAGGCCGTGGGTGGCTGGAAGAAGCTATCCTTCTGGCAGCGTTCTGGCTCCGGCAAAGTGGCAGGAATTCCTACCGACGTTGATATGAACCTTTTTAATGGTTCCAAGCAGCAGCTGCAGTCCTTTAGCGATGGAAATTATGTGGATGTCGGCGGCGCGCTCGAACAGCTCGTGGTGGGCGATGGCGTTGACCTAAGCTCGGACAGCACGCCGCTTATCGGCGCTATCCTAGCCCTCGCAGCAGGACTGATTGCGATACCACAGCTTGTCGACGCCGCCGAAAAGTCCGGCCTTGACCCCCAAGCAGCGCAAGGCCTAGCAGGCTTCGTGAAGACCTTGCAGGACAAGGATGCCCTCCCAGTAGAAGATCTGGGTGATATGGCAAAGGGGAACTTCTCTGTCAGTGACCTAGCAATCCTGTTGGACAATGCCGGTCACGTGAACAACGTTAAGTCTGGCAATGTCTCCGAGTCCGAAGTTTCGGAGGCTAAGAACGCGGCCAAGAAGGCTGGCGCTGATGTTCCCGATTTCGATGCGGGCCAAGTAGCCACGCTACTTAATCGCGTGCTGCAGTAGCACCAGCGAAAAACGCGCGGGTCCACGCCTCGTCCTTGTAGTGGGCAGGCACCGCCCCGCCAAGGAGTGCCTTAGCCAGCTGAGCGGCTTCAATGGAGCCCTCGGCTGGCATTTCTGTATCCGAGGCTATAAGGATGATGTTTCCGTAGCGCCGGCCTTTAAGCATTGGTGGGTCCGCGATGACCGCGAGGTGGTCAAAAACCTTGCTTAGTCCGGCCAGTTCGCTTTTTGCTAGCTGCAGATCAGAATGGTCTCCGCAATTGGCAATATAGAGTCCACCTGGCTCTAGTGCCTGCTTTGCAGCCTGGAAGAACTCCACGGTGGTGAGGCTAGCCGGAGTCTTATCGCCAGCAAATACATCACGGATGATGATGTCACGGCTGGCGGGCAGGAACCCCTCGGTTTCTTTGCGTGCTTCGCCGGCGCGGATCTTCACGGTAGGGGAACGGGGGACGTCGAAAAGCGTACGCACCAATTCCCCCAGTTTGGCGTCGAGTTCGACCACCGTGTGGCGGCTACCCGGGAGCTTGCTGGCAAAATAGCGTGGAAGGGAGCAGCCTGCGCCACCTAGGTGGGTGACACGCAGCTTATTCGCTGGCCGAGTATTGAGGTGTTCGACGGCCGCTGCAATCCAGCGCATGTATTCGAACTCCAATTCTTCTGGCTCGCCCAGCACGATGTGGCTACTCGGCACGCCGTTAACGTTGAGGATATAGGCTCCATCGCGGAACTCATCCGCCACAACCTCGGCTGTTCCGGTCGAGATTTCGTAGGTGCCGGTGATTCCTTGTTCGGTGGAGGCTCGCTTTCTTCCCATGTGACACAAGCTTAGGGAATGGATTCGATTTAAACCGCGTTGGGGCTAGGGAGTAGACTTTCGGGCCTGTAGTCAAGGTGAATTGGGGAGCGAGATGCGAGTATTGGTTGCCATGTCCGGCGGCGTGGACTCATCTGTTGCCGCCGCCCGGGCGGTAGAAGCTGGCCATGAGGTGATTGGCGTTCACCTCGCCCTGCACAAGGACGCGCAGCAAACCAGAGAGAAAGCGCGCGGTTGCTGCTCGCTGGAGGATTCAGCCGATGCTCGCCGCATCTGCGATAAGTTGGGCATCCCCTTCTATGTGTGGGATTTTTCGGAGGAATT
The DNA here is from genome assembly GCF_032821635.1 of Corynebacterium nasorum. NCBI lineage: Bacteria > Bacillati > Actinomycetota > Actinomycetes > Mycobacteriales > Corynebacteriaceae > Corynebacterium > Corynebacterium nasorum. Next base: position 3,438 of record NZ_JAVBIE010000013.1, read on the forward strand.
TAGAGAAGAAGTCATCACGGACTTCGTGGATTCCTATGCTCGCGGCGAGACACCTAATCCTTGCTTGCGCTGCAACGAGAAGATTAAGTTCCGGGCACTGCTACAAAAGGGCATGGCGCTCGGCTTCGATGCTGTGGCGACGGGTCACTATGCCACCATTGACGAAAACGGCTACATGCGCCGTTCTTTGGATGAGAATAAGGACCAGTCTTATGTCTTGGGCGTCATCTCGGCCGAAGAGCTGGAGCACTGCTTTTTCCCCATTGGCGATACTCCTAAGCCGCAGATCCGTGAAGAGGCCGCGGCGCATGGCTTTTCCACCGCGAAGAAGCCGGATTCCTATGATATTTGCTTCATTCCCGACGGCAACACTCAGGCATTTTTGGGCGCTCGCATCGGGCTTCGCCCTGGCCTGATCGTGGATCAGGAGGGCACGGAGCTTAAAGAGCACGATGGTGCATGGAACTACACCATCGGTCAGCGAAAGGGCCTAGACATCAAGGCGCCGGCTGCCGACGGCCGTCCCCGCTACGTCACCGACATCGATGCTTCTACGGGCACGGTGACCGTCGGTGCCCGCGAGGACTTGGCCGTGACCTCAATTCAAGCTGACCGCCTGAAGTACCTTCACCCAGCCATGGATGGGGACTTCGAGTGCGAGGTTCAGGTGCGTGCGCATGGTTCCGTGGTGCCTTGTGTCGCGCACGTCGACCGCGATGCGGATGAGATGCGCCTTGAGCTTAAGGAACCGCTTTCCGGCGTGGCTCGTGGCCAGGCGGCGGTGCTGTATTTGCCGTCGCCAGACGAGCTTGGCGATATCGTTATCGGGTCCGGCACCATTTGCGGGACGGCCTAGATGGCCGGCTTTGCACTTGGCCCCATGCCCGGCACTTCCGTAGCGGAGGCGGCGGACATCATAATCAGTGAGACTGACCTTCCCGCTATCCCGCAGCTTCCTGATAGGGGACTCGGCTCCGATGCGGTTGGGCGTACGGCCAGCATGCTCGAAGCCATCAATATCGATCGTGGTCCGCGGTCGTGGCGCATGACTGCGCGTCCGCAGCTTTTGACGCGGCGGACCTGGGATCGCTTAGAACGCGACCTCGATGAGGTTCAGGGGGTCTGGGGCGAGACGGTTTCCCACATTAAGGTGCAAGCCTTGGGGCCCTGGTCTTTGGCGGCGAGCATCGAGCTCTCCGATGGCCACCGCGTGTTCACTGACTCTAGCGCTTTCGCAGAGCTTTCCGATGCCCTCTTACACGGCCTCCACACCCATGCCCACGATGTGGCAAGCCGTTTCCACGGCGAGGTGCACGTACAACTCGATGAACCGCTACTGGCAGATATCATTGCTGGCCGGATTCCCGGGACTACTGATTTTGACTCGATACCAGCGGTCCCAGAGGAAGTCGTCCTAGAAAGCCTTTTAGCGTTTGAGGTCGACTATGTGCATGCTGCGCCTATTTGGTCGGTGGCGCGCGCAGCGAAGACTTTTTTGGTTGATTCGCGCTTTCGCCAGCAGCTTTCCACCCCACAGCACTATGACGGATTGGGCGAGCACCTCAGTGCGGGCTACCGCATCGGCTTGGGCATTCTCGGCAAAGATGCGAGGGAGGAAGCAATCGCCCTAGCTTCCCACCTTGATCGCATAGGTATGCCGCGCGAGCTATTGGTCGACCACTTCGATGTTTTTCCCAGTGCGGCTTCGGCTAGTTCGCTTCGTTCTGTCACTGAGACCGCCGACATCCTCGTCCGGGACGCCGGCGATCTTTAATCGACACGCCCGCGGCTATCCGTGGCGGTGAAGTATTCGCCCATATAAGGGATGACGTAGCGCAGTTTGCCGTGTGCGGTGGGTTCGATCAGGTCGGCGTCGATAAGCCGCTGGCGAGTGGCGGACAAGGATCGTACAGTGCGGTCCATGTGTCCTGCTATGTCGGCGATGGTGGCCACGCCGTCTAGCTCCACTGCGGCCATTGCTTCCAAAAACTCCCGCTGTGCCGGTGGCAAGGTCAACGTCGCAGGCTGGTGTACCTGCGCGCCCATAATTGAAATCGCATCTGGAGCTATCGAGGCAATCGTCTCCTGAGAAATGCCACTTTCTTGGTTCTGGCGACTGCGCTCCCATGCCAGCGAGCCAACCAATTGCACGAGGTACGGGTAGCCGCGCGTAAGCGCTGCGGCGTCCCTAGTCGCCTCGGGGCTAAACTCTAACCCCGAGCCAGACGCTGTGTGCTCTAGAGCCTGCTGCGAATTGGCCGGAGACAGCGGTCCTAAGACGAACTTCTGGGCCCGGCGCAGAAACGTCACCCCGGGCAAATCCAATAGGTGGTTGACCCCTTGGGGAAGGCCGGCGGCTACCAAAGCGATATCAATTTCATCGCGCACCAGGTCTTGGTAGGCCACGGCGATGGTGGTGAGTTCATCGACATCGGCGTCTTGCACCTCGTCGATGGTAAGCAGGATTCCGGTGCCTTTTAGCTCTGTGGAAAGCTCACGCAGGCGAGTATTCAGCGTGGGGGTGAAGCGATCTTCCTTTTGATGGTCGAAGCCGATTGATCCCACGCCGCCGATGCCGATGCGGCTGACCTTCTTCTTGTCGCTCGGCGAGAGTTGTTCAAGCAGCCTGGGGATGGTGGTATTGACCAGTTCCTCGACCATGGTGGAGCGCCCTGAGGCGCGTAGCGTTACCCACCCTCGGGCCTCGGCGATGTCCTCCAACTCGTTGATGAGAACAGTCTTGCCGATGCCCCTTGCACCGCTGAGCACCATGGAGCGGGAAGTATTGCCTGCCGAGCCATCGAGCGCAGTTCGGAAGCTATCGAGCACGATACCGCGCCCGACCCAGAACAGGGGAGGAGCGCCGAATGTAGGGCGGAACGGATTTTCCATAACGCTAGTGTAACCCTTGTTGTCGGAGATTTGGGAGACTTTTAGCCGTACTTGGAGATCTAGGAGATTTGGGAGACTTTATCCGATGAGGGGCCATGCAGTCGAGACATCCGAGGCATCGCGGCCCTTGCCCTCTAGGTATTTCTTAAATGCAGTCCGATCCTCGTACCACTTGACCGCCTGGAATTCCATGAGCTCGTTTTCATCCATCTGCGCCAAGTTGGGGTAGTGCTGGCGTACCTGTTTCCAAGCGACGCGGGCGGCTGCGAGGGCATCGGCAGTAGCTTCGTGGGCGTTGCCCAACTCGACGCCGTAGTGCTCGCACACTGCGCCAAGGGTGCGCTTGCCCTTGCGCCATTTATCGCTGACGCGGTCGATTACATAGGGGTCATAGACCGGGCCAGTGACCGTGAAATCGCCGGTGAGGCTCCGCAGCACGGTGAGATCAAAAGCAGCGTTGTAGACAATGAGCGTTAGACCATCCTCCCAGGCGGCCTTGATGGCCGCGACCGTATCTTTCAGAACCTCTTCGTGCGGTCGGCCCTCGGCGCGGGCTTTTTCGGTAGTGATGCCATGCACGTTGGTCGCTTCCTCCGGGATCTCGATTCCGGGATCGGCGAGGTGCTCCACCTTTTGTACATCGCGGCCATCAATGCGGACTAAGGCAGAGGTGACGATGCGGGCTTCTTTGGGATTGGCCGAGGTGGTCTCAAGGTCGAAGGCGAGCATGCGGGAGGCGTCGAAAGTCATGATCAATACCTTAGTAGCTAGCCCCGACACGAGGGATAGCTACACTTGAGCAGCGTGACTAATCCAGTTGATCTGCACCGTGAATGGAATGACCTTGCGCAGGAAGTGCGCCGCCACCGCAACCTGTACTACAACGGTGAGCCGGCTATTCCCGACGCCGACTTTGATGCCCTCTTCCAACGCCTTCTTGCACTCGAAGAAGAACATCCTGAGCTTGCCGTGCCTGATTCACCTACCCAGCAGGTGGGTGCTGCACCGAGCGCCGGTGAGGATATTGAACACCTTGAGCCCATGATGAGCTTGGACAATGTCTTTAGCGCTGGCGAGATGCAGGATTGGCTCGATAGAACCCCAGCAAAGACTTATCTGACTGAGCTCAAGATTGATGGCTTGTCTATCGATTTGGTCTATCGCAATGGGCGCCTGACTACCGCCGCGACCCGTGGCGATGGCACAGTGGGCGAAGACATCACTGCTAATGCACGCGTGATTGAAGACATTCCGCATGAGCTCAAGGGGACAGATGAATACCCGGTCCCAGAGCTGATCGAGATTCGCGGCGAAGTCTATATGCGCCCCGAGGATTTTGAAGAGATCAATGAGGAGCGCGCGGCCGATGGCAAGGAAAAGTTTGCTAATCCGCGCAATGCCGCGGCAGGTGGACTGCGCATGAAGGATCGCGCCGAGGTGAAAAAGCGCCGCCTGAAAATGGTGTGTCACGGGCTAGGCGCGCGCGAGGGATTTTCACCCACTTCCCAACATGATGCTTATAAGGCAATTGCGGCTTGGGGGCTGCCCGTTTCCCCATATACCAAGCAGGTTTACTCGGCTGAGCAGGTCCAGGACGAGGTGGCACATTGGGCAGAACACCGCCACGATGCCATCTTTGAGATGGATGGACTCGTCGTCAAGGTAGATGATTTGGGCTCGCAGCGCGCACTGGGTGCGACTTCCCGCGCCCCGCGCTGGGCCATTGCCTATAAGTATCCACCGGAAGAGGTGACTACAAAGCTTAAGGGTATTGAGGTGGGTGTTGGGCGTACCGGGCGAGTGACCCCGTTTGCCATTATGGAGCCGGTCTTTGTCTCCGGTTCCACAGTGTCCATGGCTACCTTGCATAATCAGTCCGAGGTAAAGCGCAAGGGTGTGCTTATCGGGGATACCGTCATCATTCGCAAGGCGGGCGAGATTATCCCGGAGGTGCTCGGACCAGTGCGCGAGCAGCGCGATGGTAGCGAGTATGAGTGGGCATTCCCGGAGAACTGCCCGGCATGCGGCACGAAGTTGGCCCCACAAAAAGACGGCGACGCGGATTGGCGGTGCCCCAATACCCAATCGTGCCCAGCACAGCTTTCCGCGCGCTTGGAGTATTTGGCCTCGCGCAAGGCACTGGACATTGAGGCCCTGGGCGAGAAGGGGGCAATGGACTTAATTGAAAATGGTATTCTCGTCGACGAATCAGAGCTTTTCGAGCTCACCGAGGAAAAGCTCCTGGCCTCGGACGTCTACACGGCGAAGAAGGATACAAAGGACAAGCGCACCAAAAAAGAAGGAAATGTCAAGGTCAATACGGCCGGACAGAACTTGTTAAAGAATCTGGATGAGGTCAAAGGCCGTGACTTCTGGCGCGTCCTGGTCGCGCTGTCTATTCGTCACGTGGGGCCAATTGCCGCTCGGGCGCTGGCCTCCCGCTATGGAGCCATGGAAAAGCTACGCGCAGCCAAAACGGAGGAGCTGGCAGAAGTCGATGGCGTGGGTATGACCATCGCACAATCTTTCCATGATTGGTTCGAAGTGGACTGGCACCGCACTATCGTGGACAAATGGGCTGCCGCAGGGGTGGCTATGGAGGTAGCGGTGGAAGACCACAAGGAGCAGACTCTAGAGGGTCTGACCATCGTGGTGACCGGCAGCTTGGAGAACTTCACCCGTGATTCCGCGAAAGAAGCTATTGTTTCTCGTGGCGGAAAGGCTACCGGTTCGGTCTCGAAGAAGACCTCCTATCTCGTGGCTGGCGAAAACGCCGGTTCGAAGGAGGATAAAGCCCGTGAGCTGGAAATCCCGATTCTCAATGAAGCGGAATTCCAGCAGCTACTAGAAACAGGTGAAGCCTAAATCGGTCCGGCTACTTGAGGAAGCTGCCCAAGATAGTGCCGATGTGACCTAGGTGCTCCACCTCGGAAGCTAGGTAGTCAGGGCCGCCGGTGCGGCCCATGGCTATAACTAGGCCGGTATCGCCGAGCGGGGCGGCGGCTAGGGCGGAATCGAGAAGGGACCAACTTTCCGGGATCCATTCATCACGCTCGGGGCTGAGCACGCGGGCGCTTTCCACCTCAATATCGTGAGGAACGGTTCCATCATCTTCGGGGGCGGCATTGGAAGAAGCTACGCGGTGGATGGGCTCGTTATTGTCGATGACGATGCACCACGTGGAGGTTAGAGCCCTTGGGATCGCGGCTACTACCTCTTCCATAGCGGCAGTGACATTCGTGGCATGGGCAACTCGTGCAAGGAGCTCGATTTGCCCGCGGCGGTCTACGCGGCCGCTGAATGGGCGGATGGAGTCGACCTCCACGCCCTCGACAGAGGAGGCGGCGGTAATGAGGACATCGGCCATGGTGCCTTGCGGCAACTCAATGACAATGTCATCCATGACTGTTCCATCGGGAAAGTTTTCTACGATATCGACCGATTGGATATTGCCATCGACGAGTCCAAAGGCGTCGGCAAGCTGGCCCAAGCTGCCAGGAGCATCGGGGAGCAGTACGCGGATCAAAAAGGACATGGTCTTGCACGCTTTCGGTAGTTTGTAGTCCCAGACATGATACGTGCGTCACAATGCGGGCTTCAAGCAACGCAAATTTGGGGTGACGCGGCAACCGTCGTGGTCGGTGCAGTACCATGGGTCGTTAGCAATTCACATAGTACATGCTGACGGTGAATATTTTTCACCCGCGTGTCAATTATGCAGAAAAAGGATGGAGTTCGCGTGTCTGAGATTTCGCGTGATGAGGTAGCCCACCTCGCCAAGCTTTCCCGCCTGGCCCTCAGTGAGGAAGAGCTAGCCCAGTTCGCAACGCAGATTGATGAAATTGTTGATTCGGTTTCCGCGGTGGGAAACGTTGATACCGAGGGCGTGGAGCCGATGAGCCACCCGCACTCCGTGGACGCCCCGATGCGCGAGGACGTTATTGTGCGCACCCTTACTGCAGAACAGGCCTTGGACCAAGCACCGGCCGTAGAAGAAGAGCGCTTCGTTGTGCCACAGATCCTGGGAGGAGAATAAATGTCTAACCTGACCGTTCCCGCGGAGGGCCTGACCTCCCTGACTGCTGCCGAGCTGGCGGAGAAGATTCACGCCCGTGAAATTACTTCCCGCGAGGTAACCCAGGCATTCCTAGACCGCATTGCAGAGACCAACGAGGAGCTCAACTCCTTCCTGCATGTGGGTGCGGAAGAAGCCCTCGCGGCTGCCGACGCCGTGGATAAGGCACTCGATGCCGGCGAAGAGCCTGCTTCTGGTCTGGCCGGCGTGCCGCTGGCGCTTAAGGACCTGCTGGTTACCACCGATGCGCCGACAACCGCCGCTTCCAAGATGCTGGAGGGCTACGTTTCTCCCTATGACGCCACCGTGACCAAGCGCCTGCGCGAGGCTGGAATCCCCATCCTGGGCAAGACCAACCTGGATGAGTTTGCTATGGGTTCTTCCAATGAGAACTCTGCTTTTGGCCCAGCGCATAACCCTTATGACACGGAGCGCACCCCAGGCGGCTCCGGCGGTGGTACCGCTGCTGCGCTTGCATCCGGTCAGGCGCCGCTTGGCATCGGTACCGATACCGGTGGTTCCATCCGCCAGCCAGCTGCACTGACCAACACCGTTGGCGTAAAGCCGACCTACGGCACCGTGTCCCGCTACGGTCTTATCGCTGCTGCCTCGTCCCTCGACCAAGCGGGCCCGTGCGGCCGCACTGTCCTCGATACCGCGCTCCTGCACGAGGTCATCGCTGGCCACGATGCTTTCGATGCTACTTCCGTTGATAAGCCGGTAGCGCCGGTTGTCGCCGCTGCACGCGAGGGTGCTACGGGGGACCTCTCTGGAGTCAAGGTCGGCCTGATTAAGCAATTTGAGCGCGATGGCTGGCAGGAAGGCGTGATGGAGAACTACCATGCCGCCGTTGAGCAGTTGCGCGAGCAGGGTGCGGAGATTGTCGAGGTAGATTGCCCGCACTTTGACGACGCCCTGGCAGCGTACTACCTGATCATGCCGTGCGAGGTGTCCTCTAACCTGGCGCGTTTCGATGGCATGCGCTACGGCCTGCGTGCGGGAGATGACGGCTCCCACTCTGCCGAGCAGGTCATGTCCCAGTCTCGTGCAGAAGGCTTTGGCCCAGAGGTCAAGCGCCGCATCATGCTGGGTACTTATGCACTGTCCGTGGGCTACTACGATGCCTACTATCTGCAGGCGCAGCGCGTGCGTACGCTCATTGCCCAGGACTTTGCTCGCGCCTTCGAGCAGGTTGACGTAATTGTTTCCCCGACCACCCCGACTACCGCGTTTAAGCTGGGGGAGAAGGCCGAGGATCCGATGGCAATGTACAACTTTGACCTGTGCACTCTGCCGCTGAACCTGGCTGGCCTGTGCGGCATGTCTGTGCCATCCGGTATGGCAAGCGATACCAATTTGCCCACCGGTCTGCAGATCATGGCGCCAGCCTTCCAAGATGACCGCCTGTACAAGGTCGGCGCTGCCTATGAAGCTGGCCGCAATAAATAAGCGACTTCCTGTGGGGTCCCTGGCAATTCCATAAAGGTTTATCTGCCCCCGTTGAATTTGTATTCGGCGGGGGTAAAATTATCGGGTATGCATTTCAAGAAGACCGCAATTTTTTCGCTGTCCGCCGCTGCACTCATGGGCGTGGGCGTTGCCAATGCCGCGCAGGTGCCCTCCATCGATCCGGGGTTCAGCATGACCGCGCCGACCAACTCTGGGCTTATTGCCCCGCTGCCGAAGGGCGCGGAGAAGCTGGAGCCTCACATCGAGGGGCAGACCATCACTGGAACTCTCCACTCCATTAAGGAAGAAGGAAAGTTTAGCGTCGAATTTGCCAAGGACCACTCCTTGGTGATGAATGATGGCTGCAATACTTACACCACCACCTACAAGGTGGCTGCGGATGGCACCATCAGCGTCGGCGAGTTTAACTCCACCCGCGCGGCGTGCGATGAGCATACGCAGCAGCTTTCCGACGCCCTGCTCGGCCTCCTTGAGTCCAAGCCTTCCTTCTTTAACCTCCCTGGCGGCACCGTCGCCTTGGGCAGCGAGGAAGCTGCGGCCGAGTTTAGTGTTGCCAAGTAAAAACTCGCAGCACACTAAAACTAAAGATGCGCACCATGTCTTCGGGCATGGTGCGCATTTTGTGTGTGTGGGGGGATTACTTGGCGTCGGAAAGCGCATAGGCTGCGCCCGCCGAGGCCGCGGTCACGCTAAGGACGGCTGGCCAGGCGCCAATCTTCTTCGCCAACGGGTGGGAGGCGCCGAATGCGCCCACGTAGAGTGCACACAGGCCAGCAGTGGTAGCCGGAGTGGTTTTCTTTGCCCAAGAGCGGCCTGCCCACACGCCAGCGGCGGCGAGGATAACGCCGCCGAGCGGGCGGATTCCGGTCTCGCGGGCGGTCACCCACCCGCCGATAAGACCGAGGGTGACAGTAGTGGCGGTAGATACGTCTTGGGGCTTTTTGATATCAATCATGGACATGCGGCCAGTCTAGGCCGATACTTCTGGCCCCGCTAGACTTTATGGCTATGACTGTGGAGACGCACTTGCCGCCTGAGCGCCAAGCATGGCGCGCCATGTTTGCACTGTCCCTGGGATTCTTTGTGTCTCTTCTGGACCAATCCATGGTGGCGGTCGCGCTGCCGAACCTGCAACGTGATCTAGACGCGGGTGTAAACCAGGCCATGTGGGTATCCGCGTCCTATTTATTGGCTGCAGTGGTGCCGTTGCTCTTCGCCGGCCGTCTGGGCGACGTTTTGGGCCAACGCCGGATGTTTTGTCTGGGCGTGGCTATCTTCGGGGTCGGTGCGATGGTTTGTGCCATAGCTCCCCAAGTAGAAGTACTCATTGCCGCGCGTGCCGTGCAAGGCGTAGGGGCATCTCTCCAGATGCCGCAAAGTATGCCCGTCATCAACCGAATCTTCGCACGCGAGCGCCGTGGACGTGCGTTGGGCGTGTGGGGTGTAATCGGCTCGATTGCAGCACTTGTCGGTCCACTCGCCGGAGGCTTCTTAGTGGGAAACTTCGGTTGGCAGGCCGCCTTTTGGGTACATATTCCTTTCGTGATGCTGGCCATCGTGCTGGCGCTGTTGTGGGTGCCCGAGTTGCCTACTACCGCGCAGTCCATCGATGCGCCATCGGCCGTTGTTTCTCTGATCGCGTTGGCGGCGATTGTCTTTGGCATCCAACAGGGACCAGTACTGGGGTGGGGCTGGACCATTTGGCTTATTCTGCTCGCCGGAGCAATCGCTAGCGCAGGTTTTATTCGGTTGCAGGCTACCGCCGATGCCCGCGGGGCGAGCCCGCTGGTGCCGCTGACGCTCTTTCGCGACCGCAATTACCTTGCCGGCTCGGTGGGCATTATTGCCATGGGGTTTATGGCGGCTGCAGTGATGCTACCCATCATGTTGTGGCTGCAGACCATGCAGGGCATTCCAGCAGGCGAGGCTGGCATTATCGTGGCGCCAATGGCTCTGATTTCTCTACTGATATCTCCGCTCGCGGGAATTATGGCGGATTATGTGAATCCTCGAATTCTTGGAGTGGTGGGATTTTCCCTCCTTATTCTTTCTCTGCTTGCGGCATGGTGGGTGATGCATGTAGACGCCTTGCCGTGGGTGCTCGGGCTGCCCATTGCAGGCCTTGGCGTGGGGCAGTCCTTCATCTGGGGTTCCAACGCAGCTACCACCTTGCGCGATATTTCGCCGGAGCTCATGGGTGCTGCATCCGGTGTGTATAACACCTCCCGCCAAGTGGGATCCGTAGTGGGCGTCGCCTTAGTGTCTGCCGTTATGCAAACAGGTGACCCAGCAGTGGCACTTATTAATTCGCTCCTTGTCATCGTAGTTGCGCTGGTGGTGGGCTTGGTTTCTGCTCTCTGCTTTCGGGACACTCTGCAGGGCTAAAAATAGCGCGCTAGATTGGTAGGTATGCGTCTAGGTGTTTTAACGTCCGGTGGCGATTGCCCCGGCCTCAATGCTGTAATTCGTGCGGTTGTGCGTACCGCATCCAATGAATTTGGAGATACCGTCGTAGGTTATGAAGACGGTTGGGTGGGCCTGATGGAGGACCGCCGCCGCGACCTCTATGATGATGCAGAAATCGACCGCATTTTGTTGCGCGGTGGCACCATCCTAGGCACTGGCCGCCTGCATCCGGATAAGTTCAAAGCGGGTCTTGATCAGATTAAATCCAATATGGCCGATGCCGAGGTGGATGCCCTCATTGCCATCGGAGGCGAGGGAACCCTCAAGGGGGCAAAGTGGCTATCTGATAATGGGGTGCCGGTAGTAGGTGTTCCAAAGACCATTGACAACGACGTCAATGCCACCGACTACACCTTTGGTTTTGATACCGCAGTATCTGTAGCTACCGATGCTATTGACCGCTTACATACCACCGCGGAATCGCATAACCGTATTCTGATTGTGGAGGTTATGGGCCGCCATGTGGGGTGGATTGCCTTGCACGCGGGCATGGCCGGTGGCGCGCATTACACGGTGGTGCCCGAGGAGCCCTTCGATATCGCAGAAATCACCAAGGCGATGGAGCGCCGCTTCCAAATGGGTGAAAAATACGGCATCATCTGCGTTGCAGAAGGCGCCCTCCCCAAGGAGGGGACGATGGACTTTGAAGCCGGCGGCGTGGATCAGTTTGGCCACCAGACTTTCAACGGTATTGGTCAGGTCATTGGCGATGAGATCAAGGCGCGCACTGGATATGACGTGCGAACGACGGTGCTGGGACACATCCAGCGCGGCGGTACACCGACTGCCTATGACCGCGTTCTGGCAACTCGATACGGCGTGCACGCAGCCCGTGCTACCCATGAGGGCAAGTCAGGTATGTGTGTAGCTCTCCATGGCGAGGATATTGATCTAGTTCCGTTGGAGGAGGCCGTGGGAACCCTTAAGACAGTGCCGGAATCGCGTTACCGCAATGCACAAGCGCTCTTTGGGTAGAGACCGCGCACATTTCGAATATTAGGATAGCGCTCCCACTGCGTGGGAGCGTATTCTTTTGTCCATGAGTATCGATAGCATGACAGATAATCGGATGGTGGCGGCTACCGGGCCCTCCGCAGCTCAAGATCGCCAAGCATTTATCGCAGCGCTAGGCTTTCCCGTGCTTGTGATTATCGGTGGAGTGATTGGATACTTCGCACCGAATACCGCAGCCTCCTTTGCTCCGCAGGTCACCCCGCTGCTGGGCATCGTCATGTTCGGGATGGGACTTACCCTCAAGCCAGTGGACTTTGCCTTGGTGGCCCGCCGGCCGCTTCCCGTGCTCATCGGAGTAGTTGCGCAGTTTGTCATCATGCCGCTGGTGGCATTGGCGGTGGTAGCAATCATGGACCTCCCAGAAGCGGTAGCGGCCGGGGTCATTCTTGTAGGCTGCGCTCCCGGTGGAACGAGCTCTAATGTGGTGTCCTATTTAGCGCGTGGCGATGTAGCCCTGTCGGTGACCATGACCTCGATTTCCACCCTATTGGCACCGGTGTTTACCCCGTTGCTGACCTTGTGGCTGGCAGGGGAGTATATGCCGGTTTCCGCTTCGTCTATGGCATGGTCCATTGTGAAGGTGGTGCTCATTCCTGTCGTCGCCGGCATCCTCATAGGCATGCTGGCGCCGCGGGTGGTGGCAAGGATTAACTCGGCATTGCCTTGGATTTCGGTTGCGGCGATTTCCGCCATCGTGTGCATCGTGGTGGGCGGAGCGCACGACACCATCGCCAGCGCCGGTGCGCTGGTCTTTGCCGCCGTGATTATCCACAACGGGTGTGGCTACGGTCTGGGCTACCTAGCCGGATTGATAACCAAGCAGCCAGTCGCTGCTCGGCGCACGATGGCCGTCGAGGTGGGCATGCAAAACTCCGGCTTGGCCACCTCCTTGGCATCGACGTATATGAACCCATTGGCTGCTCTGCCAGGAGCCGTCTTTTCCGTGTGGCACAACCTTTCCGGTGCGGTGCTGGCTGCCATCTGCCGCTATGTGGATTCCCGTAGGAAGGAGAGTACTAGCTAGAAACCAATCGTGACCGCTGGAAGAGACTCGTCTACAAACCAGGGTTCTTCCTGTGCGGTCAGGGGCGGCTGACCTTCTTCGAAGCTTAAGGTGTCGCCGTCCTTGACGGTGGCGCCTTGGAGAACGTGGTCTGCGATATTAGCCAGCTTGTAATAGAGATCGGTGGGATCCATCGATTCGGTGGCCGCCTGGACTTCGGGGTGACCTGCTTGGACTAGCCCCACGGTATAACCCAGAATCTTGTTTCCCTTTTGGGTGAGCCATACTGGCGCAATGTGCATCGGGGCAAGGTTGTCCCGAACGGCCTCGAGGAACGTATTCGGAGCGATAGATACGTTGCCTCTGGGGTTGTGGACGATGAGGCATTCTGGGTGTTCGGCTACCACAGCGGTGGCTTTAGAGAGCAGCTCTAGGTGCTCGCGGCGAGCCTCACGAAACTGCTTGGCACCGTTGTCTTCTGCATCCCGGGGAAGTACGGAGACGAGGATTTGTGCGGTGGCAGAATCGAGACCGCGTGCGTCCGCGCTCAAAATGGGGTGGAGACCATAACTATCGCGGGTGGGAGGGGTATCGATGGCTTGGTAGTGCAATAAGAATGAATCATCGAGCTCGGCCATGAGGCTACCGGGATTCTTGCCCGGAGTGATGTCTCCCAAGCGATCGGCAAAAGTGGTGGTCAAACGCTCGCTTACCTCCTCGGGCGTGGGGGCAGTGCGAAAGACTGCGATGTTGATCAAAGGGGCATCGATAAGCTGAGCATCAACGCTATGTGGTGTAGTCATAATATTCAGCTTAGGGGCGTGAGCGCGCGGGTGCATGGACGTATTAAGATGGCACGCATGACTGCTGCGATGTATGACCTGATGGACTTTGATGAGGTCCTAGAAAAGTTCGAGCCGGTAATGGGCATGGAAGTCCACGTAGAGCTGGATACGGAAACCAAGATGTTTTCTACCTCTCCTACGAACTTCAACGCAGCGCCTAACTCCAACGTTGACCCGGTCTCACTGGGTCTGCCCGGTGCGCTGCCGGTAGTAAATTCCAAGGGCGTGGAGGGCGCCATCAAGATTGGCTTGGCGCTTAATTGCTCCATTGCCGAGTCCTCTCGCTTTGCCCGCAAGAATTATTTTTACCCGGACCAGCCAAAGAACTACCAGATTTCCCAGTATGACGAGCCGATTGCCTACGACGGCTACTTGGACGTAGTTCTGGAGGACGGCACCGAGTGGCGGGTGGAAATTGAGCGCGCGCACATGGAGGAAGACACCGGCAAGCTGACCCACTTGGGCGGCGTGGACGGCCGTATTCACGGTGCTACGGCTTCCTTGGTGGATTGCAACCGTGCGGGCATTCCTCTCATTGAAATTGTCACCAAGCCGATCGTCGGCGCCGGCGAGCGTGCACCGGAGGTGGCTAAGGCCTATGTTTCCGCTCTGCGTGAGCTTGTGGCAGCCCTAGGCGTTTCCGATGCCCGTATGGATCAGGGCTCGATGCGTGTGGACTCCAACCTGTCTCTGCGCCCAGTGGGGCAGGAAGAATTCGGCACCCGTACCGAGACCAAGAACATCAACTCCCTGCGTTCTGTGGAACAGGCGGTTCGCTTCGAGATGCAGCGCCAGGCACAGGTACTTGAAGATGGCGGCACCATCGATCAGGAAACCCGCCACTACCAAGAGACCGACGGCACTACCTCCAAGGGGCGTCCGAAGGAGACCGCGGAGGATTACCGTTACTTCAATGACCCGGATCTTCCACCGGTCATCGCCCCACGCGAGTGGGTAGAAGAACTGCGCCAGACCCTTCCGGAGCTGCCATGGGTTCGCCGTGCGCGCATTCAGGAAGAGTGGGGCATCAAGGATGAAGAGATGCGCGACTTGGTCAACGCCGGCGCACTCGACCTCATCGTGGATACCGTTGAGGCCGGCGCGAAGCCGGACGAGGCGCGCTCTTGGTGGGTTTCCTATCTAGCAGGCAAGGCCAACGAGAAGGAAACCGACCTTGCAGGTTTGTCCATTACCCCGCAGCAGGTGGCGCGCGTTATCGCGCTCGTCAATGAAGGGAAGCTGACTACCAAGCTGGCGCGTAAGGCGGTAGATGGCGTGTTGGCGGGCGAAGGCGACGTCGATGAGGTCGTCGAAAAGCGCGGCTTGGAGGTCGTGCGCGACGATGGAGCCATTGAAAAGGCCGTGGATGATGCGCTGGCAGCTAACCCGGACATCGTGGAGAAGTACCGTGCCGGCAATAAGAAGGTAACTGGTGCCATTGTGGGTGCGGTCATGAAGGCCACCCAGGGTAAGGCCGATCCTGGTCAGGTCAATAAGCTCATCGCAGAAAAGCTTAACTAAGCACCACGTTAAGCCAGCCGCGCTCGCACTTCCTCGAACAGGACGCGTGGCTGGCTTTTGTGCCCTCATTTCCTGTCAAAATTGGTGATTATTTTCGTTAGGCGAGGTCAGTAGGGGTGGGCGTAGGGTTGTGGGCATGTCAATTAAGAGCAAAGTATTGCAAAAGGAAAGTCCTGAAGCTCCCTTTAAGGTCGTAGAAATCGAGCGCCGCGATCCGCGCGAGGATGACGTGGTCATTGATATCAAAGCTGCGGGCATTTGCCACTCCGATATCCACACCATTCAAAACGAGTGGGGCGAAGCCCACTTCCCACTGACGGTGGGCCATGAGATCGCCGGTGTTGTAGAAGCCGTGGGCGATAAGGTCACTAAATTCAAGGTCGGCGACCGCGTTGGCGTGGGATGCTTAGTAAATTCCTGTGGCGAGTGCGAGCAATGCCGCAATGGACAGGAGCAGAACTGCCTTAACGGCAATGTAGGAACCTATAACTCCGAGGACGTGGACGGCACCATTACCCAAGGTGGCTACGCTCAGAAGGTAGTCGTCAACGAAGGATTTGTATGCACCATCCCAGAGGGCATCGATTTTGACGAAGCGGCCCCGCTGCTGTGCGCGGGAATTACCACCTATTCGCCGCTGGCACGCTGGCAGGTCAAGGAAGGTGACAAGGTCGCTGTAGTGGGCTTAGGCGGATTGGGCCACATGGGTGTCCAAATCGCGGCGGCAAAGGGTGCGGAAGTGACCGTGATTTCCCGCTCCTTGCGCAAGGAGAAGGAGGCCTACGAGCTTGGTGCGAAGCACATTTTGGCCACCGGTGAAGACGAGGACTTCTTTGCCAACCACCGCGGCGAATTCGATGTCATCCTGTCCACCATTTCTGCCCAGTACTCTCTCGATGATTACCTGCAGCTGCTCAAGCCGCGCGGCATCATGTCCGTGGTAGGGCTGCCACCAGAGGAGCTGGGAATCCATATGGGCAGCCTCGTCGGCGGCGGTAAGGTGCTGACGGGCAATAATATCGGCGGTATCGCTGAGACCCAGGAGATGCTGGACTTTTGTGCCGAGTACGGCATTGGTGCCGTCATTGAGAAGATCGGCGTCAACGATGTCGATGCTGCCTATGAGCGCGTGGTAGCCGGGGACGTGAAATTCCGCTTTGTGATTGATACCGCGACCTTCGAAGACTAAGGCGTTTGGTTGATTTCGCTGAATCCCCATATGTGATTTAGCACAACATCGGTATGCATCAGTAGGTGTTTGGCGGGTCACTTACGTACCATTCCTTAAGGAACGCATATCGGTGTTGCGTAGCCCACGTGCTGGGGAGCGGGGGACAAAGGGGCCGCGCGCACCAGTATGCGAGAGATATTCGCTACAAAAGTTAGGCAACTGTGTCTTCTAAAAACATTATCGCCATTGCAATGTCCTTCGTGGGCTTGTTGGTCGGCGCAGGCTTTGCCACGGGACAAGAGGTGGTGCAGTACTTCACTGCCTTTGGCACCTGGGGCATTCCTGGCATCATTATCGCCGCACTCGTCATGACCCTCGCGGGTACAGTGTTCTTGCAGCTGGGAAGCTATTTCCACGCCTCGGAACACAATACTGTTTTCCGCAATGTCACCCACCCGATCGTCTCCAAATTGCTGGATGTGGCGGTCATCATCACCCTCTTTGCCATTGGTTTTGTGATGCTGGCCGGTGCCGGCTCTAACATGGAACAGCAATTTGGCTGGAAGACGTGGATTGGTTCCACGCTCATGCTGGTCTTGGTCTTGCTCGTCGGCATGCTCGACGTGGATAAGGTTTCCAAGGTTATCGGTACGGTCACACCGTCCATCATCATTGCGGTCATTGGCGTAGCCATCTACACCGGACTCAATATGCCGGATGACATTGGGGCGGCCCTAGACGCTTCGAGTCAGATCGATACTCCGATTGGCAACTGGCTGATTTCCGCACTGAACTACAACGGCCTTGCTCTGATGCTAGCCGTATCTATGTCCCTGGTTATCGGCGGCGATAATATTAGCCCGCGCGAGGCCGGCTGGGGCGGCGTCGTGGGCGGCATTATCTACTCCGTCATGATGGGTCTTGCCGGTTTCTCTTTGCTGATGAACTCGGATAAGGCACAAGGCTCCGATATTCCGATGTTGTCTCTGGTCGATGACGTCAATCCCACATTGGGCGCTGTCATGGCGGTCATCATTTACTTGATGATCTTCAATACCGCCATCGGCATGTTCTACGCGCTGGGTAAGCGCCTGTCTGCCGGCCATGAGAAGCGCTACCCGGTCATCTTCGTCATCGGCTGCTTGGCTGGTTTCGCTGTTTCCTTTGCCGGCTTTAAGACCTTGATGAACTACATCTATCCAATCATTGGCTACATGGGAATCCTCATGGTCGCCATCTTGGTTTTTGCGTGGTTCCGTAGCCAGTCCCAGATCCAGGACGAGGCAGTGCGTCGCGAGCGCGTACGAGCCCTCATGCACCTGAAGCTGCACCCAGACAAGGATTACGACGCCGAGCGTTACGACGATGAAATTGGCCAGCACATCGAGGACTCCAATATGGACAACGAGGCCCTCTACGATGAGCTGGTGGAGGAAGTCACCGAAGAGCTCGACGGCGACGATGACGTGGACTTTGACAAGGAAAAGTACGAAGAAAAGCGCCACGATTACTCCTACTACACCGAGCGCGATGCGGTAGAAACCGACCGCACCCCGGAGGAAATTGAAAAGTGGGTCGAAGAAACCGGGGCATCCGGCGACCCCGAGGAAGATGAGGAGCTTCCGCAGACTGACAAACCGAAGAATTAAGCGGACAATGGGTGCCATGAGTATCTATGCACCCGCATCTGACCGTTATGATTCGATGGAGTACCGCCGAGTAGGCAACTCTGGGCTGAAGCTGCCGGCCATTTCCCTTGGCCTATGGCAGAACTTCGGTGACGATCGTCCCCTGGCCACGCAGCGCGAGATTCTACGTGCAGCGTATGACCGGGGGATTACTCATTTCGATTTGGCCAATAACTATGGCCCAGAACCTGGCGCCGCCGAAGACAACTTCGGCCGCATCTTCGCCCGCGATTTCCGTCCCTTCCGTGATGAAATGATCATCTCTTCCAAGGCCGGCTGGGTGATGAATGATTCCCCTTATGGCTTTGGTGGCTCCCGCAAGTATCTGGTGAGTTCCTTGGACGCGTCTCTCGAGCGCATGGGCTTGGACTACGTGGACATTTTTTATCACCACCGCCCGGATCCAGATACCCCGCTGGAAGAAACCCTTTATGCACTGCGCGATATCGTAGCTTCCGGCAAGGCCCTCTACGTGGGCATTTCTTCCTACGGTCCGGAGCTTACCGCGGAGGCCGTGGAATTCATGGAAGACGAAGGCTGCCCATTGCTGATTCATCAGCCAAGCTATTCCATTCTCAACCGCTGGATTGAGCGTCCGGGCGAAGATGGCGAGTCGTTGCTTGACGTCACCGGGCGTAGCGGATTGGGAGTCATCGGCTTCGGGCCGCTGGCACAGGGCATGCTGACCGATCGCTATATCGATGGCATTCCCGCAGACTCTCGCGCGGCACAAGATAAGACCTTGGAAAAGGGCTGGCTCAACGAGGAGAACCTGTCCATGATTCGCGACCTCAACGATATTGCGCGTAAGCGTGGACAGTCTCTAGCTCAGATGGCTATTTCGTGGGTACTGCGCGACCAAGGCGATCGCACGCTAACCTCGGCGCTGTTGGGCGCTTCTTCGGTGGAGCAGCTCGAGCATAACCTAGGGGCACTGGACAACCTCGACTTCAGTGCAGAGGAGCTGGGCGCGATTGACGACGTCGCCCACGACGCCGGAATCAACCGGTGGGCCGGTGCGACCGCGTCGCGCGTTCGCGGCAATTAGGCGGCCCTTTGAACCCGGCCCCTAGAGCAGGAGCAACTTGAGCGTTAGGCCAATCATGATGACGCCGATACCGAAGTTGATCCAACGCCATACCGTGGGTCGGGACAACACATGGGAAAAACGTGCAGCGCCAAAGCCGATGAAGGGGAACCAAGTGAAGCTGGCGCAGATAGCACCCACGGCGAAAAGCCAGCGCCCTGATTCGCCGTATTGGTTGGCGATGCTGCCGAGCATGACCACCACGTCTACGTAGGCGCCTGGGTTCAGCCACGTTAAGGCCAGGGCGGTCAATAGTGGCTTAACCCAGGAGGGGGAGCGCTTTATCTCCACCCGAGTTTTAGTCTTCGTCGTGCTGCGTGACGTGGAACCATCGAAGGTGGCTACTTCCTGCGGGACCTTAGGCTGTGTGGATTCGACCTCAATGGCCTCGCCCTTCGTCTTTAACGCATCGCGGAAGCAGGTAAAAGTAAAATAGGCCAGGTAAGCCGCGCCAACGTATTTCAGGACTTGCAGGGCGTTGGGAAACTTTTCGACCAGGTAGCCCACGCCGGCTGTGCCGGAGGTAATCAGGATGACGTCGGAAAGCGCGCAGACGGCAATGATTAAACCGATGTGATCACGGCGGATGCCGAATTTAAGCAGCATGGCATTTTGCGGGCCGACGGCCACGATGAGCGATAATCCCAGAAAGAAACCAGCAAGCACGATGGACATGCCTTCTAGTGTGATTTCTTAGGCTGGATTAGTCCAGTTAATGCTTCTTCAGTTGGTTTAGAATGGCTTCATGAATCCGGTGCACCTAGAAACCTTGCTTGCGATCGTGGACGAAGGCAGCTTCGATGTTGCCGCAGCCGTGCTCGGTATATCGCCGTCTGCGGTGAGTCAGCGTATCAAGGCCTTGGAATCGAGCACCGGACGAGTACTCCTTCGCCGTGCCACCCCGGTAACCGCCACGGAAGCGGGCGAGATCCTTGTTCAGTCCGCGCGCCGCATGGCGTTAGTGCAGGCAGAAACGGATGCCCGCCTCGGCCATCGCCTAGCTCGGGTCCCGCTGTCTGTCGCAGTAAATTCGGATTCTTTGGCGACGTGGTTTAGGAGGGTTCTAAGCGATACCGCGCGGCGGGGTGACGTCGCCTTGCGCATCCGGATTGAGGATGAAGCACGCACCTTAGCCATGTTGCGGCGTGGCGATGTGCTGGGCGCAGTAACGAGGGAGGCCACACCAGTTTCGGGTTGCGAGTCTAGCTTTTTGGGCACTATGCGCTACTTTCCAGTCGCGGCGCCACATATTGCAGAAAGCTTCCATAGCGGTCGGCTGACCTGGGAAACCATGCCTTTGGTGGGATATGGTCCCAACGATCAGGTATTGGATGATGCCATGCGCGAGCGCTTCATTGATTCGGCCGTGGTGCGTGCCCGGGTGTCGCAGATTCCCTCTTCCGAGGGCTACCTCGAGGCGGTTCGGGTCGGCCTAGGGTGGGGATTGCTGCCCCAAGCCCAGGCACTGCCGCTTTTGGAGGCGAAAGAGCTGGTGCTTCTCGACGGCTCCCCGCTCGATATCGACCTCTATTGGCAGCGTTGGCGTTTGGAATCGGAGGTTTTGGGTGCGCTCACGCGTTCGGTGATTGAGGCCGCAAGCGGCTTGGAAGCACTCTAGCCAGTTTGCTGCAACGGCGCGCCGTGGCGGGTACCACAAAAGCGCAGGCCCGTGCCTTAAATTGGAGCTATGAGCGATAAACAGCCGGATAAAGCCACACCGTTAGATGAAGACATGGGCGTGCCTACCTACAACGCCAAGCCCGCGAGCAAAGATTCCGTTTCCAGCGAGAAGAACTCGAAGCCTGGCCTCTTCGAGCGCGCCGGCCGCGCTGAGCCGCAGGAGATCAAGCCTTTCCAGGCGCGGCAAGACCACCCTGAAACTGAGGTAATGTCCTACTCCAGCGCGAATGAAGCCGCGCGTCAGCAAAGCGGCGCCAGCGAGGAAACTGTAGCGTTTGCGCAACCGGAGTCGGCCACGCCGGTTAGTGCCGAGGAGGAATCGGCACTTGCTACTGCCGACGCCCCTGAAGAAGGTGCCGCCAGCGCAGAAACCGCAGAGGAGCGCGAGGCCCGCTTGCAGGCGGAACAGGAAGAAAAAGAAGGCTACCACCGCTATGGGCGCCGCGGCACTATCGACTTTGGTCTGCTATTCATTTGCATCGCACTGAGCGCCTACCTAATCATTGCCGGTGCAAAAACCTTCTTCGAGCTCGGCGATAGCCAGGGCTTGTCCGGTCTAGAGGGTGATTTTGCCAACTATGCTTGGGATACCGCGCTGTCGATTGCGGTTCCGACCATGCAGCTTATCGCTGGTGTATTCCTGTTGCTGGGACTCATTACGCCTCTGGCTGCCATGCTGGGCTTGGTGGTGACCGGCTTTAGCGCTGTCCACGAGCTAGCGCAGACCGATGCCGGTTTGGACGTCTTTAGCTGGCCAGATTCCGTCTGGCTTTCTTTGGTCCTCTTCGTTATTGCTGTGGGCCTGCAGTTTACTGGCCCGGGCTTTATTTCCGTAGACTTCAAGCGCTCCTGGGCACGCCGCCCGCTGGGCACCTCCTGGGTCTTTGTGCTTATCGGCGTAGCGATTCTCGTAGCACTGTGGTTCTTCGGTGCGGGAGTTAATCCGCTGAAATAATCGCCAAAAAATAATCCGTCGCGCACGCGGCGGATTTTCTTTTACCCCTTGCTTTCCAGGAGGGAAAGTATGATACTTTCTAAAGTGGAAAACAACGAAATTCGAGGGTGAAAGGGATAGAGACGATGGAAGACAGCGTGCACGAGGCACTGGCATTTAATGAAGAAATGGAGCAAGACCAGAGCGCAGGGCGGAAGACCGCGCTTAATGCATTGTTTGCTGCGGCGTTAGCAGGACTGTGGTTTGGCCTGAGCCAATTTGGGAAAGGTATGCCGCTATGGTTATCTCTCGGAGTCATAATTGCCTGCGTGGGTGTAGGCCTTTGGGTAGGCGCTAAAAAGCGTGACGTACGTGCAGGCTATAGACAAAATCCTTTTGACCAGCCGCAGCCGGACTGGAAATACTATCTCGGATTTTTTCTAATGTTTGCCCCTACGTTTTTCCAGACCTTTCTCGAAGGGCACATGGTGATTGCGGCCACCGTATTCACGTTGTGGGGCGTGGGTGTGTTTTGGGCTCTCAATTCGGGAGCAATGGATATGTCCACGCGTGGCCATAGAGACGACAAGCAGGCGAGCGGTGATGAGTGAGCTTGATCCAGTAATTCACCCGCTTAACCGGTTTAAGATTTGTGCGGTACTTAATGCTGCCGGGGCAGTGGAAGGTGCCATTAATAAGGAGATGCGCTTTGCGGCGATCCGGGACAAGGTGAATCAATCCGATGCCACGCTGTCTAAGCAGCTAAGCGCACTGGAAAAAGAGGGGTATGTCAGTCGCTTTCGTGAGTATGGATCCTCACGTGGCAAGGACACGGTATGGGTAATGCTCACAACTAAAGGTAAGGCCGCATTCGATTCGCACCTTGCAGCGCTTAAGACGCTAGCGGGACAGGAGTAGCGGTATTCGCGTTCCGGTTATTGCGCTGGGAGGCATAGAAAGCGGCTGCGAAAAGTGCGACGGTCAGTATGGTTAGCCACACGAAGTCATCCACCCAGAACTTCTGGTAGCGCTCCATGGCGTGGACATCGACTTGGTCGCCCCACCACCATTTGGGCGGGACGGTCAGAAGCATGCCTGCCCAGGCAACGAGAACGGTAAGAAGGCTGCCCGCGGCCCATCCCGTAGAAAGCCAGCTCCAGGCGCGGTAAAGAAAGACTGGGATGATGAGCGTGAGCCAGACCCAGTGGTGTGACCAGGAAACGGGGGAGATGAGCAGGAGGGTGAGGGCGGTGACCAACTGGGCGTCGACAAGCAAATGCTCTTCGCACAGGCGCTTAATAAGACACGCCGCGAATGCAATGACCACGAGGGAGGCGGCGATCCACGCGATGTTGATAGCCAGCCCATTGGCATCCATGGCCTCCGAAGAAGAATACATGCGCTGAATGGCGCCCTTGATAGAGCTATTCGACTGGTAATCAGTCCCCACGCCGAAATCGCCGCCAGAGCCCATATCGAGCAATTTGGAACTGAAGAACTCCACGAACGCGTCCCAGCGGAAGGCTGCGGCAAGGAGGGTGGCCGCAACAGCGGAAAGGAGCGCTGTGGCAATCTGCTTCCACTCCTTGCGCACGAGGAAGTAAAGCAGCATGGCCAGAGGGGTTATTTTGATGGCGGCCGCCAGACCGATCAGGATTCCTTGCGGTAGGAAGCGCCGGCGCGGAACGAAGTCGAGGACAACGAGCGTCATGACCACGATATTGATTTGGGCAAAGCCGTTATTGAGGTCAACCGGCTCAAAGCGCAATACAATTGCCCAAGTAATGGCGGCGACGGGCAGGAGGAACTCCGGATTTTTCAGCACGGCCTTGAAGACAAAGTAAAGGCAAACGAGAACGAGCAGGTCAGAGAGAATGACCATGATGTCGCCTGCCATGTCGTGGTCAATACCGTCGAAGGCCGTTAGCGGAACCATGACCAGCGCGCCAAAGGGTGGATAAATGAAGGGCAATTGAATATCGCCGGCCAGCATGGGTTCGCTGTAGACAGAGCGGTGTTCAAGGAAGGCCTTGACGCCTTCGCGGTAGACCACCATATCGATGGGGAAGTCCGTAATGTGGATATCTTGGACGATCTTCCGAGCGCCAAAAATGAGCCCCAGTAAGGCCAGGGCATAGCGGAATAACGGGGTACGCGCGAATTTCATCGCAGGATATCTTATGTGATTTGCAGGCAAAAGGCGCGCACCCCACCGAAGCACAGCAATTTAGCAGCTATCTCCTGCTAATTCACATAACCGTCAACCACGCGAACCGCGCCGCGGTCAGCTGAGGTTGCCATTGTCGCATATGCACGCAGTGCCTTAGTGATCGGGCGGTTGCGGCTTACTGGGGTCCAAGGGGATTCGCGCTGTTCTTGGGCGGCGCGGCGGCGCTTCAGTACTTCCTCATCCACGTCTAGGGTGAGCTCGCGCTCGTGGATATTAATAGAGATGGTGTCGCCGTTTTCGATGAGCCCGATAAGTCCTTGGTGAGCAGCCTCGGGGGAGATGTGGCCAATGGATAGGCCGGAAGTACCGCCGGAGAAGCGGCCGTCGGTAATCAAGGCACATGCCTTGCCCAAACCGGCGCCCTTGAGGAAGGAAGTCGGGTGGAGCATCTCTTGCATGCCAGGGCCACCGGCCGGGCCTTCATAGCGGATGACCACGACATCGCCCGGCTGAACCTCCTTATTGAGGATGATAGATACCGCTTCCTCCTGGGACTCTACGACTCGTGCAGGGCCGGAGAAGGTCCACAGCTCCTCTTCGACGCCCGCTGCCTTGACGATGGCCCCGTCGGGAGCGAGGTTGCCGCGCAGGACAACGAGGCCACCGTCGGAAGAAAAGGCATGCTCGGCGTCGTGGATGCAGCCATTGGCGGCGTCGGTATCGAGATCGTCCCAGCGGTTGGATTGGGAGAAGGGCTCCGTGGTGCGCACGCCGCCGGGGGCGGCGTAGTAGAGTTCGCGGGCCTCCTCGGTGGCGTGAGGGTTGCGGATATCCCAGTCATCGAGCCACTGTTCGGCGTTGTCATATAGCGCTGTATGTACCTTGAGGTTGAGGTGCCCGGCGCGGCGAAGCTCGCCCAAGATGGCGGGAATGCCGCCGGCGCGGTGAACATCTTCAATGTGGTAGGTCCCGTTGGGCGCTACCTTGGACAGGCAGGGTACGCGGTAGGAGATGTCGTTGATGTCATCCAGGGTGAAGTCCACCTCGCCTTCCTGCGCGGCCGCCAAGGTGTGCAGGATGGTATTGGTGGAGCCACCCATGGCCATGTCTAGGGCCATGGCGTTAGTGAAAGCTTCCTTGGTAGCGATATTGCGCGGCAGTACGGATTCGTCTTCTTCGCCGTAATAGCGACGGCACATATCGACGATGGTGGTGCCGGCCTTTTTGAATAGGCCGCGGCGGGCCGTGTGGGTGGCCAAGGTGGTACCGTTGCCGGGCAGTGCAAGGCCGAGGGCCTCGGTCAGGCAGTTCATAGAGTTGGCGGTAAACATGCCGGAGCAGGAACCACAGGTGGGGCAGGCAGATGCTTCGACCTGGGTTAGTCCTTCATCCGAGACCTCATCATTGGCGGAGGCCGTAATGGCCGTAATGAGGTCGGTTGGGGCGTGGGCTACGCCATCTACAACGACCGCCTTTCCTGCCTCCATTGGCCCACCAGAGACAAAGATGGTGGGGATATTCAAGCGCAGGGCAGCATTGAGCATGCCGGGGGTGATTTTATCGCAGTTGGAGATGCATACCAGGGCGTCGGCAGTGTGGGCATTGGCCATGTACTCGATGGAATCGGAGATGATTTCGCGGGAGGGAAGCGAGTACAGCATGCCGCTATGGCCCATGGCAATGCCATCATCGACTGCGATGGTGTTGAATTCCTTGGGCACTGCGCCGGCCTCACGTACGGCATCGGCGACAATATCGCCGACGTTTTTGAGGTGCACGTGGCCGGGGACGAATTGGGTATAGGAGTTGGCGATGGCCACGATCGGTTTACCAAAGTCATTTTCCTTGGTGCCGGTTGCGCGCCACAGGGCCCGGGCGCCAGAGGCCTGGCGGCCGACGGTAGTTACTTTTGAGCGCAGCGGGAACATGGTTTAAAGTCACCATTCCTTCAAGGGATGTGGGGGAGAGCGTCGGTGGCGTATTTAGTTTTCGGCCGAGGGCTTGAGCTCGGGGTGGCGCTCAAGGTAGTCCGCATACTCTTCTTTGCTGAGCAGGACTTGCTGGCCGTCGCGGTGGACGATAACCACCTTTTCATCTGCCGCTTCACGGCCCTGGGTAAGGGCGTCCGGGATGCGGCCGCGGGAGGCCTCTGAAAGGCGTGGGAGCGAGTTAAAGGTGATACCGGGCAGGTTGTGCTCTGCGCCGCTTCTCGTACGAGCAAAGGCGCGGGAGCGTTGGAACCCGATACCGGCAAAATCGCCCCAAGGGATCTGGACCTTTTTCCGGAAAGCATAGGAAATGTCGATCCCGGATTCGGAGACCTTGGTGCGGGATTTTATGACCCACCACAGCCCAAGGGCGGGGATGATAAACAGCCATGCGAGGTATTTGGGGGCCCACCCAATGCTCAATAGCGCAATGGTGGACAGGATAAGGATGCCCAAGATGTGGTCACGGGATGGCTTGAAAACCTCTGCCTGGGTGGTGGACTGATGAGGTTTATTGTCCTTAGGTGGTGGAGTCATAGTGTGCAAGCCTAATTCACAGGGGTGGGTGAGGGCTAACCTATTTTCAGGAATGTCTCACCATGTGGGAAACCGATCCCAAATGGGGGTAACTGTCATAACCGTAATACCTATCGGTGTATAGTCATGCTCATGATCATTATTCGACTTCAGGTAGTACCAATGTGGCGGTGACCGCGGCGCTCATGACGTCGACGCTTTTCGCCCCCGCAGACACACCAGCCCGCGGGGGCTTTGTTCATATCTAAAGGCGTTAACGATGATGATCACGACCAGTATTAGAGCAATCCAAGGAGCACATTAACCGTGGTTACGACAACTTCGCCCACGCCCGCTTCGGTGGCTGCAGCCTCACGCGCCCACGCTCCGGAGCGGATGAGTGGTGCCCACGCCATTGTCCGCACTCTTGAAGATTTGGGAACCGATCTTGTCTTCGGCATTCCAGGCGGTGCCGTGCTTCCGCTCTACGATGCTTTGCATACCTCGACCAAGCTGCGGCATGTGCTCACCCGTCATGAACAGGGAGCTGGACATGCTGCGGAAGGCTATGCGCAGGCTTCTGGCAAGGTGGGGGTGTGTATTGCCACCTCGGGGCCGGGTGCGACTAACTTGGTGACAGCGCTTGCCGACGCCAACCTGGACTCCGTCCCCATCGTCGCTATCACTGGCCAAGTGGGAAGCAATCTTTTGGGAACCGATGCCTTCCAGGAGGCCGATATCCGTGGTGTGACAATGCCGATTACCAAGCATAACTACATCGTGACGGATCCTAGGCAGATTCCCGCTGCTATTGCTGCAGCATTCCATTTGGCTTCTACAGGGCGCCCAGGACCGGTCCTAGTGGATATTCCGAAAGACGTTCAAAATGGCCACTTGGACTACTCTTTCCCAACCGAATTCGATTTGCCTGGATATAAGCCAACGACCAAGCCACACCACCGTCAAATCGCGCAAGCGGTTGAACTCATCGCGCAAGCAGAAAAGCCGGTTATTTATGCCGGAGGCGGTGTCATCAAGGCGGAGGCAGCACAGGAGCTGCGTGCGTTTGCGGAATTTACCGGAATTCCAGTTGTGACCACACTCATGGCCTTGGGATCTTTCCCGGAGTCTCATCCGCTGCATATGGGCATGCCGGGCATGCATGGCACCGTTCCGGCGGTCGCGGCGATGCAACGTGCGGATCTGCTCATTGCCATCGGCGCGCGCTTCGATGATCGAGTAACTGGGGATACCTCAACCTTTGCCCCTGAGGCCCAGGTGATTCATGCGGATATCGATCCTGCTGAAATCGGCAAAATCCGTGAGGTGGACGTGCCTATCGTGGGTGATGCGCAAAAAGTACTAGCGGGACTTTTAAAGGAATACCGTAAAAACTCCTCTCTGGATCTGCCGCAGACAGGTCCATGGCGGGACTACCTTGACGGACTCAAAGAGCGGTTTCCCCGTGGTTATGATCCCACTCCGGATGGGCAGCTAAATCCTCAATTTGTCTTGGAGAAGCTCAGTGAAACCGTAGGCCCCGAGGCAATTTATTGTGCCGGAGTGGGGCAGCACCAGATGTGGTCGGCACAGTTTATTGACTTTGAACAGCCGCGTTCCTGGATTAACTCCGGCGGGGCTGGAACCATGGGCTACGCGGTACCGGCAGCCCTTGGCGCTAAAGCAGCATGCCCAGATAAAGAGGTATGGGCGATTGACGGTGATGGCTGCTTCCAGATGACCAATCAGGAGCTAACCACCGCAGCTTTGGAGGGCTTTCCATTCAAGGTTGCCGTTATTAATAACGGCAACCTAGGTATGGTCCGCCAGTGGCAAAACTTGTTCTTTAATGAGAACTACTCCCATACAAAGCTGCGAGAGCGCGATGTCTATACCCCGGACTTTGTCCGCTTGGCAGAAGCGCTGGGGTGTGAAGCCATCCGGGTCACCTGCGAGGAAGAAGTGGTGCCAGCGATTGAACGGGCCCGTGCAATCAATGACCGCCCTGTGGTTATTGACTTCATCGTTGGAGAAGATGCCCAGGTGTGGCCGATGATTGGCGGTGGGGCGTCTAACGAAGAGATTCAATACGCCCGCGGTTTGCGCCCGCTATTCGATGAAACTGAATCGGCAGCAGAAAGTCCTGCCGATATCGACGAGACCATCCAGGAGGTATAGGCATGGCACCCACTGACGTTTCCCGGCATACCTTGTCGGTCCTGGTGGAAGACGTAGAGGGAATCCTGTCGCGGGTGACCGGAATGTTTTCGCGGCGCGGTTATAGCATCATTTCCCTGGTTTCCGCCCAAACGGAAAATCCGGGTATCAACCGGCTGACTATCGTGGTTGATGCATCCGAGACAATCATGGAGCAGGTAACTAAGCAGCTCAATAAAATTGTTCCGGTCATCAAGATAGTTGAGCTTGAGGCTGACGCAACCGTGGCGCGAGCTCTGATGATGGTCAAGGTGGCTGCAAATAATACCAACCGGCCCCAGGTTGTCGATGCCGTCAATATCTTCCGCGCTCGCGTGGTAGATGTGGCGCAAGAATCCGTGGTAGTAGAAGCGACTGGTACCCCGGGAAAGCTGGCGGCGCTACTGGATGTATTAGAACCTTTTGGTGTACTCGAGCTGGTGCAGTCGGGCGACGTGGCCTTAGGGCGTGGGCCCAAAGCATTGGCTCCGCCCCGAAATTAATGTCTCACTAGGTGGGCATTAAATCCCATACACTGATACAATAGTGGGTGGGACGTTGATTCATTGAACTTTCAATCACTACAGAATTGAGGATTAGGACATGGCAATTGAGACCTTTTATGACGATGATGCGGATCTGTCCATCATTCAAAACCGCAAGGTAGCCGTCATCGGCTACGGTTCCCAAGGTCATGCACACTCGCAAAACCTGCGTGACTCCGGCGTTGAGGTTGTTATCGGCCTGCGCGAGGGTTCCAAGTCGGCGGATAAGGCTGAGGAAGCAGGTTTTGAGGTTAAGACCGTGGCAGAGGCTGCTAAGTGGGCAGACGTCATTATGCTGCTGGCGCCAGATACCTCTCAGAAGCAGATCTTTGAAGAGGAAATCGCCCCTAACCTGGAAGATGGCAATGCACTGCTGTTTGGTCACGGTTTGAATATTCACTTCAAGCTGATTGAGCCGCAGGCCAGTGTCACCGTCGGAATGGTTGCTCCTAAGGGGCCTGGTCACTTGGTTCGCCGACAGTTTGTAGATGGCAAGGGAGTTCCGTGCCTCATTGCTACTGAGCAGGATCCGAAGGGTGAAGGCCATGATTTGACCTTGTCCTATGCCGCAGCCATCGGTGGTGCGCGTGCCGGCGTTATCCCGACTACCTTCGAAGCAGAGACGGTTACTGACCTCTTCGGGGAGCAGGCTGTCTTGTGTGGCGGTGTGGAATACCTGATTCGTACCGGCTTTGAGGTTCTGACTGAGGCTGGATACGAGCCAGAAATGGCCTACTTTGAGGTTCTCCATGAGATGAAGCTGATTGTGGACCTGATGTTTGAAGGCGGCGTCGCCAATATGAACTACTCGGTATCTGATACCGCAGAGTTTGGCGGCTACATTTCCGGTCCCCGCGTTATCAATGCCGATACCAAGCAGCGCATGAAAGACATCTTGTCTGATATTCAGGATGGCACCTTCACCAAGCGCCTGCTGGCCAATATTGAGGGCGGCAACAAGGAATTGGAGGACCTGCGCGAGGAATTTGCACAGCACGAGATTGAAAAGACCGGCGCTAAGCTGCGCGATTTGATGAGCTGGGTCAAGAACCCACTGGATGCTACGGCCTAGCACATAAGGCCACGCGAATAGCGCCAAACCCACGGTGAATTAGGGGTGTTCACCGTGGGTTTTTCTGAATTATCGGCAGGAAAGAATTAATCCTTGGGGGTAGGATGTCGGGCATGGGCTTTACGACGCCAAGTTATGATCTCAAAGACCTCTTTGCACGGATTAATCGCGGGGACATCCAGCTACCTGATTTCCAACGCAGCTATGCATGGGACGAAGATCGCATCCGTTCACTCATTGTTTCTGTGCTGCGCGGCTATCCCATCGGGGCGCTTATGGCACTTGATACTCGAAACGAAAAGATGCGCTTTCGCCCCCGCGCCCTCGCCGGCGCGCCGGATACCGGCGTTGACCCCGGCTTGCTCCTTTTAGATGGACAGCAGCGTTTGACCACGCTGTATCACTGCTTCAACGGCGAGGGCTTTGTAGACACAACTGACTTCCGCAAGAAGAAAATTCATCGCCGTTTCTTCATTGATATTCGAGCTGCCGTGCGGGGCGAGATTATGCCGGATGACGCCATCTTTGCAGTCGATCACAAAGGAAAAATTCGATCGCACTTCGCACCGACGATTGAGGGGGACATTCTTTCACGGGAAGACGCCCTAGAGAATATGTGCATTCCTGTTGCTTCACTATTGAGTGAAGATGGCGTTGGCATGCTCTTTGAGCTTGCATCGACCAAACAGGAATACAGCGCGGAGCTAGCAGCGTTTAATAATCGCATCGTTAGACCATTGTCCGGCTATGACCTGCCGATGATTCGGCTTTCCCGAGAAACAGAGCGAGCCGGCATCGGGTCAATTTTCGCGCAGGCAAATTCGGCAGGCCTGCAAATGGACGTATTCGATTTACTCACCGCAGTATTTGCTTCCGAGGATCCCACGTTCCACCTGGCCACTGATTGGCAAGAAGTGGAAAAGGATCTGCGTACGTCCCCAGCTTTGGACGGAATTGGGCGCACAGAATTTCTTTCTGCAGTATCGCTTTTAGTCTCCGGAGAAAAGGGCCGTGCTGGTGGGCAGCGCGAGGACATCTTAAAGCTGTCCCTAACGGAGTATAAGGCGGCGGCCAATGATTTACGCATTACTTTCCGTGAGGTATCTGAGTTTTTGGCGGAACGATGCATCCTTAATACGGATCAGGTTCCGTTTAATGAACAGATTGTTCCTCTAGCCGTCATCATTGCCCGCCTGGCTAAACGCGGGGGAGCGCTGTCTACCCAGCAATCGTGGGACCGCATGAACCAATGGTTCTGGTGCGGCGTCTTCGGCGAGCTTTATGGCTCGTCTGCAGTGCAGCTGCGCGCCGCTCGCGACGTGGATGAGGTCACCGAGTGGGTAGCGGGCGCAACGGATGAGGCCCCGAAGACTGTCACCGATGCCACCTTCCGGGAATCCCGTTTGCTCTCTGTGGATGATAATGACGGTGTATGGCATGGTCTCTATGCCCTCCTTATGGCGCGCGGCGCAAAGGATTGGCGCACAGGAAAGGCGTTTAATAGGCGCACATTTGAAGAGCTCAAGCCGGGCTTTTTCCCGGTGTTCCCGCTGAATTGGTGCAAGCGCCACGGAGTGGACCCCGTTTTGGCGGAGTCCGTGATGAACTACACCCCAATGGGCAAGCGAACTGAGGTAGTACTCGATGGCTTCGCTCCCGATCGCTACCTGCCGCGCGTTCAGTCCAAGTCCATCATGGAAGACAGGCAATTTGATGAGGTACTAGCGTCCCACGATATGAATTTGAATTACCTGCGGGCGTCACAGCCGCGAGAATTCCTAGCAGACCGTCGTCAACGGTTCCTTGACATCGTGGAATATGCTTTAGGTAAACCTGTCATCCGTGATGTGGATGAAGCAAACCTGTTTGGTGGAGAGGAAGGCCCGCAAGCTTTTGATCGCTAATTCTGTGCGCCTGACTGCCACAGTGCTTGTCGCATCGCTCGCATTAGCTGCCTGTGGCACGCCAGTTACTGAAACCAAACTGGTCAGGCGGGGATTGTCTGATTTGGATGAGTCTGAAATTGACCTCAATAAGGCCAAAGCGGAGAACCAAAACCGGCTGATTGACCCGAAATTTGACGGCAGATTCGTCATTGTCAATGACCCCATAGGCATCGAGGCTAGCCGCCTATTTTTTGAAGATTCCGATTCGCTCGTCCTCTTTACCGCGGATGATAAATCTATTCTGCGTGCAGCAACGTTGGCGGTAAACCAGCATTTGCCTGCGGTGCAGTATGACGACGCTAGGCGATTGGAAATCCATAAGCTACTCACGGACCTGGGAGTACGACGCTTGGTGATTGTCGGCGATGTGCCGTGGACACAAACATCTGGGGACTTCGAGGTGATTAAGGATCCAGGTACGCACAAAGCGCTGGGAGAGTTTACGGCATTCCAATACGGCTCCAAGGTGGTAGCTTCCCCTGAGCAAATGGTCAAAGATATTGCGCGATTGGACAAGACTCCCCAAGTGGAGCTGCGGCCCGCATGGGTGCCGTATGAAGGCGAGCCTGAGGCTGATGGGAAAAAGAAAAAACCTGTCCCAGCACAGTCCCGCAGGGATGCCCAGATGGCGCCGAATATCATCGCGACAAAAGACAGTCCCATCGCGAACGTCATTACGGCTGCAGCCTATGGCGGCAAGGTGTTGGTGGTGCCGACTGTTGATCCATTGGAGGATAAGCACAGCATGGCCGCTGTTGCAGGCCTTGAAGATGGTGCCTTAGTAGCCCTTGGATCGGAATTCGGTCGAGTGAAAGAATTTAAGTCAAAAATCAAGCAGAGCACTCCTTCCTGAACTACACTTCCTTGACACGCGGGAATTCCGCGTGCACCGCATCACACTTAAGCGAAGGAAGATATGTCGAAGCCGGTAGTCCTTATTGCCGATAAATTAGCTCAATCCACAGTTACGGCCTTGGGGGATTCAGTTGAGGTTCGTTGGGTGGACGGTCCAAACCGTGCGGAGTTGCTCGCCGCAGTTCCGGATGCAGAGGCTTTGCTGGTGCGTTCTGCAACTACTGTTGATGCAGAGGTTTTAGAAGCAGCTCCAAAGCTAAAAATTGTGGGCCGCGCAGGAGTAGGCCTAGATAACGTTGATATTCCGGCGGCAACGGAAAAGGGCGTCATGGTGGCAAATGCACCTACGTCTAATATTCACTCGGCGTGCGAACAGGCCATTGCATTGCTCTTGGCGACGGCGCGCCAGGTACCAGCAGCCGACCAGTCGCTGCGCGAGGGGGAATGGAAGCGTTCTTCTTTCAAGGGCGTGGAGGTATATGGAAAGACCATCGGTATTGTTGGTTTTGGACACATTGGTCAGCTCTTCGCACAGCGTCTGAAGTCTTTTGAAACGACCATCATTGCCCACGACCCCTATGCCAACCCGGCTCGTGCGGCGGCACTGGGCGTGGAACTGGTCGAATTGGAAGAGCTCATGTCTCGTTCCGATTTTGTGACCATTCACCTTCCGAAGACCCCAGAGACTGCCGGAATGTTTGATAAGGAGCTTTTGGCTAAGGCGAAGAAGGGGCAGATTCTCATTAATGCGGCTCGCGGCGGATTGGTGGATGAGGAGGCCTTGGCCGAGTCTATCGAACAGGGGCATCACCGAGGTGCGGGATTCGATGTTTTTGCTACGGAACCATGCACTGATTCTCCGCTCTTTAAGCTGCCGCAGGTCACCGTTTCCCCACACTTGGGAGCCTCCACTGTAGAGGCCCAGGACCGAGCAGGAACCGATGTGGCGGCTTCGGTGCTCAAGGCTCTCGCTGGTGAGTTTGTCCCGGATGCGGTAAATGTCTCCGGTGGTGCTGTAGGAGAAGAAGTTGCTGGCTGGCTGGATCTCGCGCGCAAGCTAGGACTTACGGCTGGACGCCTGCTGGGGCAGGCACCCGTTGCTGTGGAGGTAGAAGTCTGCGGCGAGTTGTCCACCGAAGACGTAGAAGTACTAGGTCTATCTGCCGTGCGGGGTCTGTTTAGCGGCGTGACATCGGAGCCGGTGACATTTGTCAATGCCATGCAGATTGCGCAGAGCCGTGGGGTAGAGGTGGAGGTATCTACCAACGCGGAATCCAAGGGGCACCGCTCCTCCTTGCAGGTGAAGGTTATCGGTGCTGATGGAGAAACTTCCTCGCTTACAGGTGCGCTTATCGGCATCGATGGAACCGAAAAGTTTATTCGTATTGACGGTCGTGGCGTCGATATGCGCGCTACTGGCCGCAATCTCTTCTTCCGTTATGCGGATGCTCCGGGCGCGCTGGGAACCGTGGGCACCAAGCTGGGAGCTGCTGGAATTAATATCGTGGCGGCGGCGCTTACTCACGCTAAGCAAGAGTCTGACGCTGTTCTTATTTTGCGCGTGGATACCGAGGTGCCGGAGTCGGTCATTGCTGAGATTAATGCGGCATTGGGTGCAGAGTGCGAACAGTTAGATATGGACGCATAAAGCTGCTGGTGCAGAATCCGTGGAGCATATCCCGCGTAGTGTCAGGTAACTTCCTGCGCTGCGCGGGTCCTTTTTGGTAAGGTTGGTAAAAATCCACTCTGTGAGAAAGGAGTCCTACGTAATGAAACTTGCGGTAATTGGTGGGGATGGTATTGGGCCCGAGGTAACGGCTGAGGCTCTCAAGGTGCTGCATGCCGTTCGCTCCGATATTGACACCACCGAGTATGACCTTGGTGCCCGGCGCTACCTACGCAACGGGGAGCTTCTCACGGATGCGGATTTAGCTAGTCTCTGCGAACACGATGCCATCTTATTGGGGGCTATTGGTGCCCCGGGTAAAGTGCCTTCAGGCGTATTGGAGCGAGGGCTATTGCTCAAGATGCGATTTGCGCTGGATCATTACGTAAACCTCCGTCCTTCCAAGCTGTATCCCACTGCTTCTTCGCCGTTGGCCGATCCTGGAGACATTGATTTTGTGGTGGTGCGCGAGGGCACCGAGGGGCTGTACTGCGGAAACGGTGGTACCTTGCGCGAGGGCACTGAGCATGAGGTGGCCAGTGAGGTATCACAAAACACCCGCTTTGGCGTGGAGCGCGTAGTGC
This sequence comes from Corynebacterium nasorum, assembly GCF_032821635.1. NCBI lineage: Bacteria > Bacillati > Actinomycetota > Actinomycetes > Mycobacteriales > Corynebacteriaceae > Corynebacterium > Corynebacterium nasorum. The sequence goes on from NZ_JAVBIE010000013.1 coordinate 38,822, forward strand.
GCGATGCCTTTGCGCGGGCTGAGCAGCGCCGCAAGCACCTGACCTTGGTGCACAAAACCAATGTATTGGTCAATGCGGGTGGGCTGTGGCAGCGCACTGTCGATGACATCGCCGCTGAGTTTCCAGAGGTTCAGGTGGATTACCAACATATTGATGCTGCGACCATTTATATGGTTACGGATCCGGCGCGATATGACGTAATAGTCACCGATAACCTTTTTGGAGACATTCTTACCGATCTTGCCGGTGCCGTAGTGGGTGGCATTGGCCTTGCTGCCTCCGGAAATATTGATGCTTCAGGAGCGAATCCCTCGATGTTCGAGCCGGTCCATGGTTCTGCGCCGGATATCGCTGGGAAGGGGATTGCGGATCCGACGGCTGCTATTTTGTCGGCGGCCATGCTCCTTAGACACGTAGGCGATGAAGCCAATGCGCAACGGATAGAGGATGCGGTGGCGCAAGACGTTGCCCAACGCGGCGATGGGCCGGTGAATACCACTGAAGTCGGCGACCGAATTTCGCGCGCCCTAGCTACATAGGAGCAAACCTGCCCTGCACGATGCGCTTGCCGACGCCCCCGGATCCGAACGGTTGCTTTCATCCCCTCTTCCAGGGGCTTGCAATGGCGTTTGAAAGAACACCGCAATTTACTCAAATTAACTAATTAACACCGTAACCTTTGCACACATGTAAAGGGAGCGATTGAGTAGGATTACCGCTATGCGTTTAGGACGAATTGCACACCCAGAAGGAATCTGTTTCGCCATTATCGATGGGCCGAAAGACGCCCCGATGCAAGAGCTAGTAGCAAAAGAAATTGCTGGCACGCCTTTCACTCCGCCGGAGCCAACCGGGCGCGAGTGGAAGCTTAACGAGGTTCGCCTCTTGGCGCCGACCCTGCCTACCAAGGTTGTGGCGCTGGGCCGCAACTATGCGGACCACGTTGCGGAAGTCTTCAAGAAGTCTGCCGATAGCTTGCCGCCCACCATCTTCATTAAGCCGTCCACCGCGGTCATCGGCCCGGATGCCGCGATCAAGATCCCAGACTATGCCACCAATGTAGAGTTTGAGGGCGAGCTTGCCGTAGTCATTTCCAAACCGTCGAAGAATATCAAGGCCGAGAACTGGCAAGACCACGTACTGGGCTACACCATTTGCAATGATGTTTCCTCCCGTGACCTGCAGTTCAAGGACGGACAATGGGCTCGTGCCAAGGGGATCGACACTTTCTGCCCGCTCGGCCCATGGATTGAGACGGATCTGGACAGCTTGAATCTGGATGACCAGAAGATTAATGCCTACCTGACACATGAGGGCTCTCGTGAGCAAAAGCAGGATTCCAATACGGACCAGATGATTGTGAAGATGGGCGGCATCTTAGAAGAGATTTCCGCCGCCTATACCTTGCTTCCCGGCGATGTCATTACTACTGGTTCACCGGCGGGCACCGCTCCGATGGTGCCGGGGGATACCATCGAAATCGAGATCCCAGGCCTGGGAACCCTACGCAATTCCATCGACCGTGCATAACTCCCACCAGAGCGAGCATCGCCCCTACGTTCCCACTCCCGCGGAAATGGAGGAGCGGTACCGCAGCACTGATCAAGTATGGTCGGGAAAACCGAACTCCACCCTTGTCGATTATGCTGCGGAGCTTGCGCCTGGCTCTGCCCTGGACATTGGCTGCGGAGAAGGCGCGGACGCGCTCTGGCTTAAAACCACGGCTAGGATGTGTTGGGCATTGACTTCGCCCCGACGGCCGTAGCCCGCACTCGCGCCCTCGGCGTTGCCGCACAGGTTGCTATGTTTAGTGGCTTTAGCCATGAGCCCTTTGACTTGGTAAGCGTCCACTACGGTGGGATACGCGCAACGTCGGAAGAGGTCGAAAAGCTTGAGCACTTGGTAGCTCCAGGGGGAACACTGCTTTTTGTTCACCACGATATGGAGTCCACAGAACTGGCGAAGCCGGAATGGTTGGCGCACAACCTGCGCGAATTGGAAACTGTCACCCTAGCCCGCCGGGAGCGCCACTTGGCTGAAGGTGCAGGTGCGCACCACCGCACCGACGTCGTGCTCGTCGCCAAGCGCGTGGGCTAGAGGCTTAGCGCCTTCAAAATGGTGCGCAGCTTAGCGGTGGTTTCTTCCAACTCCGCTTGGGCATCAGAATCGCCGACGATGCCTCCACCAGCCCAAGCGCGTGCGGAGAGTCCATCGCCGGCAACCTCTGCGCAGCGAATGGCTACCATATATTCGCCGTCACCTGAACTATCGCACCAGCCGACCGCGCCGGCATAGAAACCACGGTCAGTCTCCGCAGTCTCAATAAGGGCTTGGGCGGCTTCGGCCGGGGTGCCACAGATAGCCGGTGTGGGATGGACCGCTAGGGCAAGCTCGAGCGCAGTCAAGTCTTTATCCTTGAGCGTTCCGGAAATCGGCGTGCCAAGGTGCCACATTTCATTTGTGCTTATCAGTTGTGGGACGTCCGGAATATCTAGTCGCTCGCACAATGGGGTGAGTGCCCGGCGCAGGTGGTCGACCACAAAAGCGTGTTCGTGGAGATCCTTGGAAGAATGCAAGAGGTCCTGTCCTGCGAGGTGATCCTCGGCCGCCAAGGCGCGGCGCGGAGACGATCCCGCCAAGGGAAAGGCTGACACAGTCGAGCCTTGACGCTTGACTAGAACCTCCGGGGAGGAGCCGACAAGCATCGCGCCCGGCCTTCCAGCGGGAGAGAGATCAGCAATGAACCCGTCACGGTTGGCGGAGAGATCGATAAGGCGCGCCGCCACGAGGCGCGGATCGATGGCTTCAGAGAATTCGATGTCTACCGCGCGGGCTAGAACTACCTTTTCTAGTTTGGAGGTTTCAATCGTGCCGATGGCTGCCTCCACGCGGCGAAGGTGTTCCTCAGGCTCTGGATCGAAGCCAACTACGCGGGAGCTTAAACTCTGGTTGCGATAATACGCGTGCGGTTCCAGCGGGCCCTCTTCGCGGATGATGGCCTCCGGTACGGTTAGTGCCGCGGGGGTGTCCGAATCGAAGGGGATCGCACCGACGACCATCTCTACATCCTTGCTGCGGAGAGCGGAAATTGCCGCATCGACGTCATTAAAAGTGTGGCGCGCCCCTTGGGTACGGACAGACCCCGTTGCCCGTGAGAGCAAAAAATCGGGGGCGGTGCTTGGTCTGTCTTCGTGCATGAAAATATAGCTTAATGCCTTGGGCTTTTCTTACAGAATTGAGTGTGCACTGGGCGTGTAAACAGTGTCTCTAGTGAAAAATGTGGTTAGTTTTAACCTTGTGGCTAATGTTACTAATTTTCTTCGCTATTTCCTTTACCTGATTGTTGTTGGTGTGCTGGCTTGCGGGGCGCTGCTGAGCGTGTCTCCTGCCCACGCGCAAGAAGCGCCTGCACCTGCACCTGCGCCGGCCCCAGCAAACGCACCACAGCCAGCACCGGCACCAGCACCGGCACCGGGGCCGGCACCCGAAAACGCGAAGCCGGTTATCCCGCAGCCAGATGGATCCCACCTCGTTCCAGAAGGCGTGAAAGAATCCACCCCGGCACCAGCAGATAAAGGTGCTGACCAAGACAACCCGGCACCTGCTCCAGAGGGATCATCGCTTCCGGAGCCGGCGCCGCGGCCAGCGATGGTAGATGCCAGCATCAACCCCAACCCGCCATTTAAGCCGGGCTCCATACAGTCGCTCACTATGGAGCACGAGGGAAAGACCCGCAGGTATCTATTGCGCATTCCCAATAACTATTCGCCGGAAAAGGCTGCGCCTGTACTTTTCGGCTTCGGTGGATGGGGAGATTCCCCGGAAAACTATTCCAGCTACGCACGCATGCAGACCACTGAAGCCAATAACGAGGCAATCATCGTCTACCCGGAGGGTTTTGAGCGTGCTTGGGAGGCAGCACCTTATGCCAAGACGCGCGATGGTGAGGACATCCGCTTCATCAAACGCATTCTTGACTCTGTGGACAAGGACTACCACGTTGACCGCAACCGCGTGTACGCCATGGGTATGTCCAATGGCGGCGGCTTTACCTCAGTGCTGGGCTGCCACGCCCAAGATACCTTCGCCGCTGTAGCCATGGTCTCGGGTGCTTTTTATAACCCGGTCGAGGTCAACTGTGCCGATGCGCCGATGAGTACCCTCATCATGCATGGCGTCAATGACAAGATGATGACCTATGAAGGCGGTGACCGGCACGAGGCTGGCTACTTGCCGGTGCGCACCGTGCTTGGCGGCTACCTGAAACGCAATCGATGCGATATGACCTTCCAGGCGACTCCAGAGGCTGGCGGTTCCGAACGCCTGAACTTCAACGGTTGCCAAAAGGACGTACAGCTGGTCAAGGTTCCAGAAGACCACACCTGGTTCTGGCAGCCAGATACTCCAAAGGTGGTCTGGGACTTCCTCTCGTCCAAGACCAGGGTATAAAAACAGCGGCGCTTAGCCACGGATGAGGCCCAGAGGAGAGATCCTCTGGGCCTCGTTCTATTGTTGGCCGATAATCAGCACTGCGCTAGTCGACGCGCGGCAAGTGAGCCGTGGCATTATCGGCCGGCTGCTGGGCTGGGGCCTTCTTCTTGCGGAAGAACTGGACATAGACCAACAGGCCGATTCCGAGCACCAGAGCGAATGCGCCTAGTCCGGCTAAAAGGCCCGCCCAGAAGCTGCTTTTAGCCAGGGTGGCGGTATACGCAGCGGCATTAGTCAGTACATTTCCAGTGTTTTTGCCTTCCGCAGCGCCGGCATCCGGCACCCTCTCTGCACCAGCGGTGCCTGCGGCCTTGCCCTTGGTACGCTTTGCGGACTTTGCGTCCCGAGAGCCGGTGGACTTTTTGGCCGTCGAGTGGGAAGAACCGCTGGTGGAAGCAGAACGGTGCGAGCCCGTGCCAGCGCCTCCGCTTTTTCCGGATTTCGCAGTGGAGGCAGAATCATTGACACGGCTAGCCGAATGGTGGGTCGTAGCCCCAGAACCAGCACCAGACTTTCGCGTAGTACCAGAGGCGTGAGCCGAACCGGTGGACGGCGTCTTATGTGGCGCTCCATCCTTCCCAGCGTCTTTTTCCTTGGTGCGGGAGGGCTGCTGGCGCTTGCCCGCGCTGTCCTCGTCAGAACCCTTCTTGTCTTCTTGTGGCTTGCCACCTTCTAGGAATTTCTGGCCCTCCTGCAGGGTATTGTCGAGTTCTTTGTCTAGCCCGGCGATGGCTTTGTCTACGTCTTTGACGTCTTTTTCCAGTTGCTTGGGGCGGCTATTTGAGTCGCCACCGTTGCCGGTAGCAGCGTCCGCATCGGTATAGTCCACGCCGCATAGATCTTTCGCATCTGCCTGCTCGCCGACGAGGAAGCCAGCATGGAGGTGATGGCGGGAGCCGTCGGGAAGCTCGAAGGTAAAGCTCACCGCGTAAGTACCCGGCTCGGTAAAGGCAAAGGCCGGGTGGGAATGGGAGTTGCCGGGGTAGTCCCAGGCAGAGCCATCGGCAGTGTCCATAAGCACCTTGGGGTCACCAAGATTCACCTGGTAGGCCAGGATGCGGCCATCTTCGGGGCCCTGTGCGATAGCCATGCTCAAGGTAGCGGTATCTCCAGTGGCGAGGAGATCCTGAGACAACTCTTGGGTATTAAAACCTAGCCAAGGAGCATCGGGGTCTTGCGTTTGCGGCAGAATCCAACCTTCATCGGGCAGGGAAGAATCACCGAGCTCTGATAGCGGTTGTTTAAGGTCATCAGATACCTCAATGGCGAAGGACTCAGAGTCATGCTCGACGCCCTTGTCATCATCTTTCACCGTGAAGCTGAGATCACCGGAATCGCCGCTGAGCGCCATGTCCTGGTGGCCCTTGGTGATGAGGTCGAAGTCGCTGGAAGAGCATTCCTCGGTGGATTCTTCGGCATATGCGGTGGCGGGCTCGAAGGGTTCTACTCCCGCTCCCGGAAGGGCGCCGAGGCTAATAAGTCCGGCGGCGCCAAGGGCCACCGCGGTGCGGCAGACAGGTTTCATGAGGAGACGGATTCCTTTCGTGGGGTGGGGTGTGGGGCGTCGGAAAGCGAGGCACCTGCGTGCTTGCGGGGGCCGAGCAGTGGGTGGATGGCCCAAACGCCCAAGAAAATTACGGTAAGGGTGAGCACGATGGTGGCGCCGGCTGGCAGGTCAATGGCCCATGCTAGGTAGATACCGAGGAAGCTAGATAGCGCGCCAATGAGGGCGGATAGCCACATCATGGTCGTGAGGTTTGCGCTAAGTAGGCGTGCCGTCGCGGCCGGAGTGATAAGCAGTGCGAGGACCAAGATATTGCCGATCGTGCTTACGGAAATGACCACTGCGGCCGTGACGCACAGGTACAAAATGATATCCAGCACAAAGACGGGCAAGCCCATCGCGCGAGCGGTTTCCCGGTCCAAGCACGTGGCGTTGAGCTGGGGGCCAAAGGCTATAACGATGGCGATAACCACGGAACATACGCAGGCCGCGATGATGATATCGGTGCGGGATACGCCGGTGAGTGAGCCGAAGAGGAAGCTTGTCAACGAGGCACTATAGCCATCGGTGCGCGAGATGATCACCATGCCCAAGGCGAAGGCCGCGGCGAAGAAGATACCGATGATGGAATCCGCTCGTACGTGGCGACGCTGCGAAAAGGCGGCGATGAGCAAGGCCACAACCGCACCGGCGACTGCGCCACCCACGAGCACCGAGGCTTGCAGGGCGAAGGCAATGGCTAGGCCAGGAAATACCGCGTGGGAGACGGCATCGCCAATAAAGGCCATGCCGCGCAGCACGACATAGCAGCCGATGACGCCGCACACGATGGCCGCCAGCAAGGAGATGCCTACCGCGCGAGCGAGGAAGTCAAGGTGGGGATTAACCAGGTCGCGCAGGAAATCGAGGAAGGAAATTTCTATCATGCGGAGACTCCAATGGCAGAAAGCAAAGGCGAACCGGCACGCACGCCAAAGGTGTGCGTCCACGGATCCGTCTGGCGAAGAAGGCGCGAAGCGGAATCATCGGCTACCACGGTGCCGTTAAAAAGAATGAGGCGGTGGCAGGAATGTGCGGCTTCAGAAAGGTTATGAGTGGACATAATGATGGAGGTGCCGCGGTGGGAAAGCTCTTCAAAAAGCTCGAGGAGTGATTCGGTATTGGGCGCATCTAGCCCGGTAAAGGGCTCATCGAGCAGCAGCACGTGTGGTTGTGTGACGAGTGCCCGGGCGATGAGCACGCGCTGGCGTTGACCACCGGAGAGTTCTTCGATGGGGCGGGTAGAAAACTCTTCCATGTGAACCAAACGAAGCGCCTCTGCCGCCGCGGCGTGGTCCGTGGCGCGCGGTCGCTTGAGCCAGCCGATAAGGCCGGTGCGGCCGCTGAGAACGGTGCGATAGACATTGATGGGAAAGCCCCATTCCACCTCGTGGCGCTGGGGAACATACCCCACAGTGCCGGAGATGCTGCGAGTTCCGGAGGAAGGAATAAGCCCTAAAATCGCACGCATGAGAGTGGTCTTACCAGCACCATTGGGCCCGAGGAGCCCGATGAATTCGCCCGGGCAGACAGTGAGGTTGGCATCGGTGATGACGCTGCGGTGCGAGAGCGAGACGTTGAGATCAGCAACGGAAATAAGCGGTTTAGCCACGGTTATCGCCCCGCTTGGCTGAACGCAGGGCGAGTCCCAGGGCCAGTAGCAGTACTACGGCGCCGACACCGGCGAGGACAAAGACCCAGGTGGGAATAGAGGAGCCCGCGGTCTGGGCATCGTCTGGATTCCAGGTGGTGTCCTGGGCCGCTTGGACGTCGGCATCATCGCCCACGGCGAAGGTGAGTACGCCATCGGTGTTGAAATCGGCACCGTCCTTGGTCTTGCCCTTTACCCTGATGCCTACCTGATGGGTGCCTGGCTCCGTAAACGTCCAGTTGGCGTGGGTGTGGGTATTGAGGTCTACCCAGAAGTCCTCGTCGCTCTTCTGCGCGGTGGACCACAAGAGCTGTGGCGCTTCGAAGCCGCCGTTTTGCAGGAAGAGGGAGAAATCGCCTGGCCCGGAATGGCCGAGGAATTCCATGGTGACTCCACGATCGGCGGCGTCGACAAGTGAGGGCGCCTGGGTATTCCACCCCAGCCAGGGAACACCGACTTGTTCGGTTTGGGGAACTACCCAGACCTTATCGCCGGATTCAGCGCCAACGAAGCCAAAGTCATCTGTATCGGGAAGGGTTTGTTGTGCCTTATCGCCCACGGAAAACACGAGGTCATCCAGGTGACGCCAGACTGGCTTATCGCCGGCATCATCGCGGGCCATAAGCTCAGAATCCGTGCCATCAAGCAGGGCACCAACGTCTACGTGACCGGTATCGATGACCTTTTCCTGGCCTTGTGGGGCAACGTGTTCATCGGCACCGACTACCTGGGCGAGGTCGCCCGCCCAAGCAGGACTGGTAGAAAATGCCAGGCCTGCAGTAAGGACGCAGGCGGCGGTGCGGGTGGCGGTACGAGTAGCGAATTTAAGCATTTTTATCTCCATCGGTGGGGGTGGGGGTGAGGCAGCGCTGAAGGGAATCAGCGTTAAATTTCATAAGTTCGATGTAGGAGCTGACGGTGTCATCGAACGTGTCGCCGTAGATGGGGCACAGCTCCACGCCTTGCTCCGCGGCAGCCTGCTTCAATGTCTCGGCGCTTGCCTGCTGCACGGGTTCTACAAACACCGCTGGCAGATGTAGGTTCTCCAGCGTGCGGCGCAAGGAAATGACTTCGCGTGGGGAAGGCTCGATGGCCGGATTGGGAGTGACGAAGCCGGCCACCGACATGTCATATCCTTGCTCCAGATAGGCGTAGCCGTGGTGGGTCGTCACGAGGTGCCGGTTTTCTTTAGGGATAGAAGAAATGGCGCGGTCAACATAGGTATCCGTATTCCGCAAGCGCTGGGTGTAGGCCTCCGCCCGTTGGCGGTAGGACGCCCCGTGGGAAGGATCTGCTTGCGCCATTTCCTCGGCAATGACATCGACGTAGGCGATGGCGTTGTCCACGTTGTGCCATAGGTGCGGGTCCACCTCGCCGTGGATGTGCTTACCTAGGACCGCCTGCGGCAATAGGTAGGTATCCGCGCCCGGCCTGCCCAGGAAGCGGTAGGCAGGATCAGGCGGAATGGGCTGCAGCACTGAAGAGGCGATGGACACCACGGTGGTGGCAGGGTCGAAACGCTTGTCCTGATCGCGCAAGTCAATGCTGTGCTTGGCTAGGTCACCTGCAATATCCAGGTGTCCGGAATCTATCACTTGCATGCCTTTAGGTGGGTTTACTCCCACGGCCACAGTGAGGTGTTGGACGTCGGTGCCCTCTGCTTGGAACCCGAGGTGATAGATCCCTGGCTGGGAAAATCCCCAAGAGACATGCGTGTGAGCGTTGGCCGGCAGGGTCACTGAGTCTTCTTTTTCATCGATGCCATCGGCCGAGTTAAAAAGGACCTCCGGGGTGCCGAAGGTAGAGACCACATAGGCCGCGACGTTACCTGGTCCGTCGGCAGAGACCATGCGGAAATCCACTCCAGAAGAGCGCTGTTGTGCGCCGCTGATACGCAGGCCCAGCCAAATTGCCTCGAGCGAGACATCTTCTACCAGCGGCACGAGAGTGGCACCGCGGGTGGAGGCAGCATCGGCCACTTCCACCACGGGGGCATCGGTGGATTCGTGCAGCGTATCGATGAGAGACTGCGGCTCCAGCAAGTAGCCATTGCTCAGCGCCAAATCGGCATTGGCAACATCGCGTACCGTGCGCAGCGTTGGCTCAAAGGTATGCGGATCTTTTCCACTGGGGATAAGGCTTTGTACGCGGGCATCTTCTCCCGCAATATTGCGCGCGAGATCCGCGAGGATCGGGGTGGTGGCCACCACGGTGAATTTCTCTCCGTCTCCAGCATCCAACGCGGCCGAGGGCGCACAACCAGTGGCCAGCAGGCAGGAGCCCAGCAGCGCGCCAATGGTCCGAAGCCTGCGTCTATGGGAAAGCGCACGCGCCATTAGTCCGCTGCCTTAGCTACAGCTAGGCGGGCAATGCCCAGGCCGAGGAAAAGCATGCCCAAGCCCAGTGCTCCGATGCCAAAGGGAACAATGGGAGTCCCCGTATTGGCTAAAGAACCGCCCTTGCTAGGGGCCTGAGCGGCCTGGCCAGTGCTTGTTCCGGTACTTGTGGAAGAGCCACCAGCGCTTGCCGACGCCTCATCTGCCGCAGCACCATATCCGCAGTCTCCGCCCTCCGGATTTACCGCAGCGCCTAGGTCGAAGTGCCCGTTGTCAAAGGCTTCCGCCGGCTTGTCGCCGCCGACCACGAAGTGAAGTGTCGCTTCGCCGGCGACTTGCTTGCCCTCACCGGTCTTGGCCACCTGGCGGATGGTGACGTCATAGGTGCCCTGCGCACCAAAGACCCAGTTGGGGTGCACGTGCGTATTAGGGGCAATCGAATAGGTGCCCTCCGCCGCATCGGCATTGCCTCGGAACCACTCATCGCCCACAATCTTTCCCAGTCCGCCCTGGGAGTAGACCATCATCGGGCCAGGGCCCTTGAAGCCTGCTAACTCCCAGGTGACATCGCCAGGGATATTCTCGCGCATGGTCGGACTTTGGGTATTAGCACCGAGCCACGGCACGCCATCGACCTGGGTAGAACCAATCATCCACGCCTGACCAGCTGGCACTGGGCCTACCTCTTGGGGCAGATCGACGCTGGATTTATCGGAGAGATAAAAGGTAGCGCCATCAGCATCGCGCCACTGGGAAGGAGAGACAGTATCGTCCTTGATTTGCGGCGTCATACCCGGGGTGCACTCTTTATCCGTAGCTGCACCGGATTTATCTGCGGCTGCAGCGCCGCCCTTGTCTGCTGAACGCGGAGTGCTCGTAGCTTCTTGGTCATTGCTAACCTCGCCGGTATCAGCCGATCGATCGGCTGCGGATGCATCGCCGCCGTCGCCCACCTCCCAGGTGTAGGTCACAGCATTGCTGGATTCGCCGTTGGAATGGGCTTGCACCGTCATGGTGTACGTGCCGGCCTCGCTAAAGGCCCAGTTGACGTGCCGGTGAGCAGGATTGGGCTGGTTGATGACCTCGCCGCTGGTGAGCTCCATTGAGCCGGAATCGGTCACCGTCTTCACATCGCCAAAGCCGCTGGTCTCAAAGACATAAACAGAACCCGGGCCGGAAACTTCGGCGAATTCTAGGTCAACGTTGTCAAAGCCGCCATCGCGTGCAGGCTGGGTATCCCAGCCCGGCCAAATGATGCGTTGATCCTGGGTCTGCGGCAGGAAATAGGTGGGCTGGCCGATCTCCGGCACGGCCTCGGTGGCATCGGACCAAGCGTCCTCCACAACCTTGAGCACCACATCATCGCCGGAGCGTGGAACGCTCGATCCAGTGATGTCTTCCTTCATCGATAGGTGTAGCTGACCATCTGGGGCCGTGACATAAAAGGCGTCTACGTGGCCAGAGTCGAAGACCTCATCAAAGGCAAGTGCTGCGGCGGGGGAGAAGAAGGCCAGTGCTGTGGCAAAGACGGCGGCGAATACGTGAATGAATCGGCGCCGCAGCGGGACGCGCCGAGGGGCAAAGGAGGGTGAATGATGCATTGTGGTTTCCCGTCTAGTTGGTGGGGTAGAAGAGGCTTAGAAGTTGAGACCGAAGCGTTTGCGGATGAGGTCCTCGTTATCGCGGAAGAAGTTATAAAAGGCCTTGAAAACCACCACGAGAACCGCTGGGAGGACCAGGCTCCACGGGCTAAATGAGGAACCTGTCGGCTCTTCTGGCCTACCGGGGTGAGCTGGCTTGTCCGGCGTATCTGGGGTGGATGGTTGGGTGGAAGGCTTCTGGGAAGGCTCCGCGGAAGGCCTATCCGTTGGACTTTCGCTGGGCTCTCCGCTCCCAGAGGTGCCCGGCGCGCGGAAGGAACAGGAATCCAACGTCTTATCGCCCACGGCAAAGGTGAGGGTTTGGGGCGCGGACTTTAGCTCCTTGCCGTCTGTGCCCGTGGCCGTATAGGTGGCCTCAAAGGTGTACAAGCCAGGCTTGGAAAAGGCCCAGTGCGTATGGGTATGGGCCGGAAAGTTGGTTTCGATGGTGTAGTCTTTAGCCGCAGAATTGGCGAGGACCGAAAAGCCCTTACCATGGGTGCCATCGATGAATGCGCCCCACTCGGCGCCGTCCGGCGTGGAGGTGGGCTTCAAGTTGAGGTTGACGGCATTGTCCTTGGTTAAGGAATAGTCCAGATCCTGGGTGTTATAGCCTGGCCAAATGATGTTTTGGTCTTGGGTTTGCGGCAGGTGATAGAAACGCTCACCGGGCTTTCCTAGAAAATCAAACTCCTTGCCCGCGAGCTTCTTATTGCGTGGGGTAAGAGCATTATCGTGTACACCGAGTACAACGTCATCGAGTTTGCGGTCAACAGATTTCTTGTCTACCTGCGCCGTGTCATCGCGCAGAACGGTTGCAAAGCCTCCCTCGGCAGGCTGGGCCTTGATATCTACATGCCCACGGTCTAATAGGTACTTGTCGCTGCATTGTGCATTGCCGGTTTGCGGTTTTTCGGTGCCTGGCTGCGGCGCTGAAGACGGAGTACCTTGCTCGCCGGGAGTAGTCTCCGGTTCGTCAGTGGAAGTAGAAAACTTCCCATTGACTTCATAATTTTCGCCGAAAGCAAAGGACTCGGTGATTACGCTGCTGGCATGTCCGGCCTTCAGAGTGGAATGGGGGAAGAGGTCAACCTTGGCAAAATAGCCCTTGAAGTACTCGCCCTCATCAAAGGAGACCTCGCCGTGGCCATTAGTAATAGGGGTTTCCAGATCCACGGTGGGGTATTTCGCCCCTTTGGTGTCATAGAGCCCGCCGGTGAGTAGGCCGTTGAAGTTTTTATCTTCGGTATCCACCACGATCTTGGTGCCGCCATCGCCCTGCTTGCGCATGCGGATGGTGTAGCCCAGTTCCTTTAGCTCGGTTTCCTGGGTGGGGGCAAGCTGGCGCGGCTGGGAGGTTTCCTGCCACGTATCAGCGGCGGCAGAAGAATCGGTGTGGCTGGATTTACCGGGTTGGAAGTCAAGAGGTTGGGATATCCAGCGTGGGGCATCACCCTCTGAGGTAAATACAGCCTGCACCTGGGAAGGGTCGGGGCCCATGTATTCGTCCCACTGAGCATGTCCATCCTTAACGGGAAGGTCGGTGAGGAAGTAGCCGTCGATAAGCAGCGTAAGGGTGCCTTGCGCCTTGTTCTTGGCATCGAAAGAGATGGTGGTGAGCTTGTCATCACCGTCTTTTTCGGGATTGGACTTCGGCGCCATGCGCAGGCTGTAGCCTGCAGCAGCGGCGTTACCGGCTGCGGATTGTGCGAAGCGTTCCTTGAGGCTCGGCGTCTTTTCTTCTTTGGGTTTCTGCCCGCCCACTTGGATGGTGGTGGTCTGTGGCTCATTGGCTATGAGCTGGCCGTCCCTTCCGCGCGCACTAGTGCGGTAGGTCAGGCGGTATCGTCCGGGCTTGGTAAACAGCGTGGAGTTGTGCGTATGCGTGCCGGCAACAAGGTAAGCAGAGTGCGGCGAATCCGGGAAGGAACCGAGCATGCGGTGCAGCTGGGTGCCGGCCTCATCATCTTTATTGGTAAAAAGCTCTACCTCGCCGGGGCCATCGACGCTGAGCAAATCAAGGAACGCGACCCCGTCACGGAATTTGTCCGTGGGCAAGGAGGTATCGGCGCCAAAGCCCAGCCAAATGGGTGAAGTATTGCCGGATACTTGGTGCGGCGCTGTGTAGTAGGTTGTACCAGGTGCCCCAATGTAGTCTTGGGTCCCGTTTGCCGGAAGCGTATAGAGATACTGGTTGCTGTTATCCGTGGCGCTGTAGCCCTTGCCCACCCAGGCAACGGTGTCGGCTATCGGGGGCTCTTGACCGCCAAACTCGGATTTCAGGACGAAATCGTTGTTCTCCCAGAAAGACTTGGGGGAGTCAACGTGGGTATTGGTAGCGATGTGCTTGCCATCATCCGGGCCCGCGACAGCCGTGGCGGGAGTGATTAGCGCCAACGTGCTCAGCGTGGCAAGGAAACGGGTGCGTGGGGAAGCCACAGTTGGGAAGGCCTTTCTACAGTTCTCACAAGTTCACCAGAAACTATAGAAAATGATTCCCATAACCTGTTAGCTCTAATGGAAGTCAGTTTCATTGACCTGTGGTTTTGTAGTGAAACCTGTTTCCAATTACCCCAATTTGCGTGTAGGAATAAACTGCAAACCGCTACGCGCCGGGCAGGTTTCAGGGGCGCCTGGGCTGGTGCGGACTGGAATCGGCGGCTCCACTACGATGGTGGGCATGACTGAAGTACGCGTTAGATTCTGTCCATCCCCAACCGGCACACCGCACGTAGGCATGGTGCGCACCGCACTATTCAACTGGGCCTACGCCCGTCATACCGGCGGAAAGCTGGTATTTCGCATCGAGGACACCGATGCCGCCCGTGACTCTGAAGAGTCCTACCAGGCCATCATTGATTCCCTGACCTGGCTCGGGCTGGGCTGGGATGAGGGCATCAATGTTGGTGGCCCGCACGAGCCTTACCGTCAGTCCCAGCGCATGGACATCTACAAGGAAGTCCTAGACAAGCTCATCGAAGGTGGCTTTGTCTACCCGGCATATTCCACCGCCCAAGAGGTAGAGGAGCGCCACAAGGCGGCTGGCCGTGACCCGAAGTTGGGCTATGACAACTTTGACCGTGATCTCACCCAGGAGCAGATCGACGCTTTTGAGGCCGAAGGCCGCAAGCCGGTGTGGCGCCTACGCATGCCGGATCAGGACTGGACCTGGACTGACTTGGTCCGCGGGGAAATGACCTTCAAGTCTGAAACCCAGCCGGATTACGTGGTTGCTCGTTCCAACGGTGCGCCGCTCTACACCCTGGTTAACCCGGTGGATGATGCCCTAATGCGCATCACCCATGTGCTGCGCGGTGAAGATCTGCTGTCTTCTACTCCGCGGCAGCTCGCGCTTTACGACGCCCTGCAGAAGATCGGCATTGCCGAGTTCACTCCAGAGTTTGGTCACCTACCGTTCGTGATGGGCGAGGGTAATAAGAAGCTCTCTAAGCGTGATCCGCAGTCCAACCTGTTCAACCACCGTGATAATGGCATTATCCCGGAGGGCATGCTTAACTATCTCTCCCTGCTAGGGTGGTCGCTGTCTGCAGACCAGGATATTTTCAGCATGGAAGATTTGGTGAAGAACTTTGATGTCCACGATGTGCTGGGGAATCCGGCCCGCTTTGATCAGAAGAAGCTCGAGGCTATCAATGCCGACCATATCCGCCAGCTGGAACCAGAAGAGTTTGCCTTCCGTCTGCGCAACTACCTGACGGAATACACCGACTTTCCGGCCGACTATGACGGCGAGAAATTTGCCTTCGCGGCAGATCTGGTACAGACCCGTATCAAGACGCTTTCCGATGCTTATGGCCTCATGAGCTTCTTGGTTACCCCAGATGCGGAACTTCAACTCGATGAGAAGGCAGCGAAGAAGAACCTCAAGGAAGAGGCCGTGCAGCCTCTGGAGGTAGGTATTGAAACCCTCGAAGGCGTTGCCGAGTGGAAGACCGAGAATATCGAGGCGGCCCTTTCCCAGGCGCTTATTGAAGACCTAGAGCTGAAGCCTCGTAAGGCTTATGGTGCGCTGCGCGTAGCTATTTCTGGTGCCCAGGTTTCCCCACCGCTCTTTGAGTCCATGGAGCTGCTGGGTAAGGAATCTACCTTGGCCCGCCTGCGTGCCGCACGCGAGGTGACTCCCTACGTCCCGGCGGCGCAGTAGGTAACGCTGCGGCAAGCGCTGCAGTCAACGCTGGAATTAAGAACTCCTCTCGCGTTAGCGCGGTGGATGACGGCTGAACTACAGCACTGTCATTCACCGCATTTTTAATGCCGCCTTTATGCGCTGAAAAAGCGTTATGCGCTGGCGATTTGGCAGTTTACGCGAAGATCATTATAGTTATTACACGTTGCAGCGAGCAAGGGAGAACGGCTGAAAGGCAGTTAGCTTCCCTAGCGAGTTAGCAAATGGCCTATGGTGTAATTGGCAACACAGCGGTTTCTGGTACCGCCATTCTAGGTTCGAGTCCTGGTAGGCCAGCAGTGAAAATGCTTTAAACGGCAGGCTCACTAGTTCTATGCCCCGTTCGTCTAGCGGCCTAGGACGCCGGCCTCTCACGCCGGTAACACGGGTTCAAATCCCGTACGGGGTACAAAGACCTCCAGCTTAGCGCTGGAGGATTTTTCATATCCGAGTCGGTATCCTTTCGGGGCTTAAAGGGGAAGGTATCGATTGTGAGGTGTCGTCTAAAGGCCACGTGGAGATGCGGTCAAGCATGGGGGACTGGTTATAACCTAACCCCGGACCATTGGTAGCTTTCGCGCAGGCAGCGACGCGCCGCCGATAAGACCAGGGTTAAGACCACCGCGAAGTTGTGCGAACCCTTTCCAGTCCTGCAAGTACAGGCATAGACTGCAAGTACAGCAGAAAACAGACAGAAAGGAGAGCGGGTGACAGAAATCGAAACGCACCACAGCGAAGGCGCACAGGCCGAAAGCATAGCCAGGTAGTAACGCTATAATCCACAACTTCCTTCCCACCAACATTTGTACGAAGTATAGGAGCCTGCAGTATATGCACTTCGACGCACAGCGCCATCCCGAGTCCTACTAGCACAGCGTTCTCGGCCACGGACTATCCACAGATTGCCTGCGGAATAACCACTGATTCGATCCGCACCTCGGCCATGAAGAAACCTCACTGCAGTAGAAGACTCGGGACCCTTTTCGTTTTCCTAGCCTCCGCCCTCAAAACCGCCCCTAAGCGTGCGATTTGTGCTCAGTTAACCCATCGTTTACTCTTAACGAGTCCGCAACGCACAGTGTGTGCTTGCTGCGAACGCGCCCCGTTCGTCTAGCGGCCTAGGACGCCGGCCTCTCACGCCGGTAACACGGGTTCAAATCCCGTACGGGGTACCACTACCAAGCTGCGAGCCTCATGGCTCGCAGCTTTTGTTTTCCCTAGTTCCCAAAGCGCATTCCTTGAGACTGTTGGGGCATATAAGTCGGCCTTTCAGGCGCCTGCATTCTTCAATTCTCGCTCGATTCTCGTCGATCGCCCTAACAGTGCAGCAGGCGGCGTTGCACCTCCCTACAGTGAGTTCTGAGTGGTCAGCTGCGCCCTGCGCTAGACCGCAGCAAGGAAGAAGCCCAACGGGCCGTGAAACGGCTCGCTGGGCTGTGTAAGGAGGGCGTCGCCAAGCGCTGGCTATGCCATCACCTTCGTCTTCTTAATCGCCTTTTGTAGGCGCTTATGATAGGCGTCCATGGCGCGGCGGATAAGGAGCCCGACGAGCAATGCCGGGATGGTAAACAGCAGCAGCATGCCCAGCTCACGCCAAATATCGCCATGGTAGATGCCCGCAATGGCGCTGCGGAAGGCATCGATAGCATAAGTAGCTGGCAGCCAAGGGCTGACGTTCTGGAACCATTCAGTCAGCAATGGCAACGGGTAGGCGCCGCCGGAACCAGACACTTGTATCACAAGCAACAATACCGCCAAGGCCTTGCCGGCACTATCGAGTGTGATGACCAGTGAGTAAATGATCAACATGAATACTAGCGAGACTACCCATGCTGCGAACATGAGCATGAACGGGTGTGCAGGCTCGATTTGGACGAAGAAAATGAGGCTAAGCACCACCAAGGTGGCTTGAGCCAGACCGACCAACGCGAGCGTGGCAAAGCGACCGAAGAATGCCTGGCCACGGGTGAAATCGCTTTCGTCGTACTTGCCGTTCTCGTCTTTTCGCAAGTACTTGCGTTCGGCGTTGGTATGGACCAGCACGCACGCTAGGAGGGCACCTACCCACAGCGACAAGGTGAGGTAGAACGGTGTCATGCCTACGCCGAAGGCGGCCACAGGATAGACCGGTTCACGGTCCACAGCCACAGGAGCAGCAATGCGGGAGGCGAGTAGCTCTGGGTCAGAGCCAACGATATCGGCCAGTTTGCTTAGGTCGCCGCCATGGCGAACCTCGTCGATCTTGCGTCCCATGTCCGCGAAACGGCCGCTTTGCTCTCGCAGGGTGCCGGCAAGGCTAGCAGTAGTATCGCGGGCGCGGGCTAGGCTTTGCTGTGGGGACTCGTTATCTTGAGAAACCGAGTCGCGAATACCAGCTATGTCCTGCTTAACAGCATCAATATCGCCGGCCACTACAGAGACGCTTTGGTTGAGCTGATCCAGCTGGGGCTTGAGGTTCTCGTTATAGGAAGTGCGCGCCTTCTCTGCGGCGTGCTTCGCATTGGCGATGGCATCCTTGGTGCGCTGGCGCGATTCTTGCGAGGTACCACGGCCCTGCTCAATATCATCGGCGGTCGAAACCAACGAATCATGTAGCGCGTTGCTCTGGGCGATAGAAGCATCAATCTGGCCCATCAACGCCTTATAGCCGCCAGCGACTGGAGCCGGCAGCGCCGCTTTATCGGCTTGCTCCTTGATGGAAGCGCGTACGCCCTCAAAGGCGCTCGTTTGCTCATCTACACGTTCAGCTGCGCTGCGGTAGGTCTGCGCCGTTTGTGCGGTGGCGTTACTTGCGTTATTGAGCAACTCATCCACCTGGGCAGAAAGCGCATCGTAGCTTTGTGTTGTAGCCGCCAAGGAAGCGTCTAGTGAACCTGCAGAGTCATTGAGGGTGGAGCGCAGAATGTCGATGGGGTTCTCGCCTTGGGCATTGTCCGTCTCCGTGGCCTGGCGGCCGGCCTCGGCGAGGATATTATCCGCTGCCTGCGTAAGCGGGAGGGTGGAATCGACAAGATTGCTTAGGGCACCTACAGTGCCTGAAGCCGCATCGAGGCGAGTGCTGACGTTATTGATGCGGTTGTGAAGGTTATTGAGTGCCGTCTGGGTGTCGTCCTCGTTGAGGTATTTATCTAAATCGGATACGACGCCGAGACCAACGTTAGATACCACGCGGGTGAAGGACTCGTCGATTTTTTGAATGACGCCGTCCGCACTCTTTTGTGTGATGTTGGTAGACAGCGCGTTCTTCTTCTCATTGGTATAGAGATTGAGCTTGCTGGGCTCGGTTCCTTCTACATAAAAGGTAAGCAGATCTGCGCTGAAGTCCTTTGGCAGGACGATGCCAGCATAGTATTCACCGGATTTTGTTCCCTCGACCGCATCGGCGCTGTCGGTAATGACCCAATCAATATCGTGATTGCGGCTGAGCTGCGAGAGCACCTCATCGCCCAAATTAAGCTTCAATGAGGCTAGGTCGCTTTCGTGTCCCTCATCTTCGCTGGCAACAGCAATCTTGAGCTGGTTGGTATTGGCAAAAGGATCCCAGCTGGCCAGCACGTTGAAGGAAGTAAAAAGCAACGGAATGATAGCAAGACCGAAGATAATGACTGCGGTCATTACATTGGTGCGAATGGCGTGGAGGTCATCGCGGAGGATGGTCAGAATGTTTTTCATGACTTACTCGCCGCCCTTTCCGGGGTCATCGCCTTCAACGGCGGGTATTTCTTTGGTCTCGCTGGTATCAACAGGTGCGGATTCCTCGTCCAAATCTTCCAGGAGGTAGCGGTTTGGATGTTCCTGCTGGTGCTCGAGGTGCTCCTGGATTTCCTCGTCGCTAAGATCCGCCAGGCGGTTGTCATGCGCGATGCTCTGCTTGACGTACTCGAGGGAACAGATAACACCCACCGCGATGAGCGTAACCAGGCAGGCTAGGCCGAAGATGATGGCCTTTTCTCCAGGGTTAATGCGTGAGTAGATACCCAAAGCGACAACCAGCGCCAGGCCCACCGCCACGGTGATTTTCATCAACTGAGAGTAGTTCCTGCGCGCCATGCCCCACTTATTCTCAAGGCTTTGTTGATAAGCCTCGCGGTCGTTCAAGGCATAGAGGAGATCGGTGAAACGGTAGCGGCTTCCTACAAGGTGGACCTGTTCATTGATAACCAACCCACCCTTGCGCAGTTCGTCGTTGACCAACATATTGACGTTGGACAAGCCACGGCGCATCACCGAACCGATGAGGTAAGCAATCGCGGCCATGCCGATGAGGGCGCAGAGGTCACGTGCGTAATGGTTACCGTAGAAACCTCCGACGGTTTCTCGCATGGCGTCAATGCCGTAGGTAAAGGGGAGGAACGGGTGTACCGCACGGAAGAAATCTGGCGTCATCTCAATCGGGTAGAGGCCGGAAGCGCCAGGAATCTGGATGAAGGCAAAGACCACCGCGATGCCTCGGCCCACGTGGCCAAACGTAGACACCAAGCTATAGGTAATGCTCAGATAGCACAGGCCGACGATGACTGCGGTACCGACATAAGCCACTGCATTGGCATGCTCCACTCCAATGGCAAGGTTGCCGATGGACACGATGAGCGCCTGGGCGATGGCAAAGAAGGAGAGTAGGAGGAAGCGGGCAAGGTACGCCTTGGTGATGGTGAGGTTCTTGCGGCCCTGCGGGTCTACCTCAGCGCGGAAGATGATGAGCAGCATGAAAGCGCCGATCCACAACGTGAGGTTGATAAATAGGGAGGACATGCCCGAGCCATAGTGCTTCACCGGGAAGACGGCGTGGCTTTCCATCTCCGCAGGGGAGGCAAGGAAGGAGGAAACCTCGTCGGTATTGAGGCCCTTGACTGACTGCAGGATGGAATTGTTATTGGCGGTATTACTCAACGCCAGCACATCGCTGCGGGAGGCCCGGAGTCCCTGTTCAATGCCATCGAGGTCTACAGAAAAGCGCTCGACCACCTGTTGGGCTTGGTTGAGCTGCTTGTCGACGCCGCCTAAGAGCCCATCGGTCTGGCCCACCAGTGCCTTTTGGCTTTCGAGCGAGGCGGAAAGTTTTCCGGTGGTAGCTGTGACGTCGGAAAGCGCGGCATTGAGCTTGGGCAAGCCCTCGGCCACATTATCGCGCAGCGCGTGGGAGTCATCGCGCGTTTGGGCAGCCATCTTATCCAGCAAGCTCGTTGTCTTATTGAGCGAATCGATGGTGTCGTTGGTATCGCCGTTGAGAGAGTCCAGGTCACCGAGGACTGCGCGGTTCTGATTATTGCGTTCACGCAAATCTCCCACCTGATCTTTAATCTGCTGGGAAACCTGCGGGGGCAGGGCTGGAGATGAGGCGAGCTTATCGAGCTGGTCAATAGCCCGATCCGCTTCACCAACGATGCCTGCTGCGCCAGCAGAAGCGGCATCGACGCGAGTGAGGGCACCGCGTAGCTTGCCAGATACCGAGCCCACGGTAGCGTTGGCAGAAGCAGTGCCGTCTGCCAACGCGGTCGTTCCTTCCACATAAGCGGCCGTGGCGTCATCGGAGAAAGAAGTGACCTCGCGCTGGACCTCGGCGGTAATTGAAGTAACTTCGTTCAACGCGGTCTGCGCGTCATCGACGGTCTGTTGGACTGTACCGAGTGATTCGCGGGCTTGCGCGATAGTCGGGCGCGCGTCATCGATGGTGGCGTGAACGTCGGCCAACTGGCTGCGCGAGTTGGCTACAGTGTCTGCGGTTTCCGAAAAAGAATCCGCGGTATCGCTCGCGGTACGGTTAATCTTCTGGCTTAAATCACCACCGGAATTTTTAAGCTCCGTCGCCACTGAATCTGCCACCTGCTCATTGAAAGTAGTGCTAATAGTGGTATCCAGAGTCGAAGCGCCGGTATCAGTAATCTTCGGCGCGATTGCATTGAGCTTTTCGTTAACGTGGTATTCGAGCGTGGGCTGAGAATACGTACCTTTAAACAGGCTGACGAAATCGGCCGAGAAGTCCTCGGGCACTATTACCGAGGCGAAGACGTCGCCCTTCTTAACGGCGTCCTCGGCTTCTTGCCTGTCCATGAATTGCCAGCCAAGCCTGTCGTTATCATGCAGCTTGTCAATCATTTGTCCGCCGACGTCTAAGTGGCCGGTCATCTCCGAGGTGGCGCCCTTGTCCTCATTTACAACGGCGACCTTGAGGTGTTCTGTGTTTCCGTAGGGATCCCAGAAACCGGAGATGTTTACCCAGGAATACAGGGCTGGGGTGATCATCAAACCAATAAGGATCACCCAGACCTGCGGGGTCCGCCACAAGCGGACAAAATCTTGGAGAAAAATCTTCCAACTAGTAATCACTCGAAGAACCGTAGCACCCAACCGGAAAGAACTAATAGTCTGACTGTCAGTTTTAACAGAAATGAGAGAGTGTGTCCTGTCGAGCTCGCAGATATGTTTCTGGTGTGAATTTCGGGGCGCTCTTTAGCGGAAGGGTAGACATAGAAATGGCCGCCGGGACCCACAAGGTGAAGGGCCGAGGCGGCGCATAATGAGGGGCTAAGCCCCGAGCTGCAACTAGTGCTCGTCGTAGTGATCGCCGTGTGCGGCGTGGCGGTGGCCGTCGTGCAGGTAGTCCACATGGTCGCCGTGCGGGATTGCTACGTGGCCGCAGCCTTCACCATGAGTGTGGTCGGTGTGAGCCTCGGCTTCTACGTGCTCGGTGGTCTCGCACTCGTCCCAGTGGCCATCGTGCTCACGGTGGATATGACCTTCGTGGAGGTAGTCGGTGTGGTCGCCGTGTGGGAAGGATACGTGGCCGCAATCGGTGCCGTGGGTGTGGGTGTGGTTCTCGTGGGTGGTGTGGGTCATGATGACTGGTCCTTTCTGGCGGGGATTAGTCCCGTTGTTTTCAACGTATTTTCATTAAATCGTATTTTCAGTTTGGTTTCAATAGCTGGAGGCGAGTTTCCTCAAATTTTTTTAAATGAGTAGAAAAAGGCAATGCCCGTCTCTGCAACGATTGGGCAGAGACGGGCATGGTGGGGGGCGAGGGGAAGCTTAAAGCTGGCTGCTCAATTCGCGAGCGGCTGCCGTGAGGGTATCCGCGTACTTTTGGGCGGGTGATGGCTGGAAGCGCTCGACAGATCCGGAAATGGACAAAACTGCCAGGAAAGTTCCGGCTTCGTCGAAAACCGGTGCAGAAATAGAGGCTAGCCCAGCTTCGCGTTCTTCAATGGACTCCGAATACCCTTGGCTCCTTGCCGCTTCGATGTCCTGGAGAGTAAACGAGGCGTCTTCGATATTGACATCTACATAGGCGGCAATGATGCGCGCTGCGGAGCCGGAGCTAAGTGGTAGCTGGCGTCCGACGGGGACGACATTATGAAGGCCAGACTCGGGTTCCCTAGTGGCAATACAGGTGCGGGTATTTCCAGTGACCTCGTAAAGCTGGATGGACTCGCCGGTGTCTTCGCGCAGCTTCTCCATAATTGGTCCCGCCACTTCCAGTAGGTGGTCACGGTTGCCAGGGAGGGCTGGACCGGCCTTCCACTTTCCTTCGGGGGTGCGAACGAGGATGCGGTGCGCTTCCAGTGCGGTGGCTAGCCGGTGTGCCGTCGCCCGAGGTAGGCCCGTGGTTTCACATAGTTCGTTGAGGGTGGAGGGGTGGTTGGCGGCGGCCATCATGATGGCCATTGCTCGATCCAACACTTTAATTCCGGAAACTGCGCTATACTCTCCCATACAATGAAATCTACGTCCCAAATTATGAGATTTCAAGTGTGGAGAGATGTTTATGAACCAGAAGCTGACATTGGCGGAAAAAGTGTGGCGCGATCACGTCGTCCAACCCGGTGATGCTGGGGCACCAGACCTCATCTTTATTGACTTTCAGCTACTACATGAAGTTACCAGTCCACAGGCCTTTGATGGTCTGCGGCTGGCTGGGCGCACACTGCGCCACCCTGAACTGCACTTGGCAACCGAGGACCATAACGTTCCCACGCAAGGCATTAAGTCTGGCAACCTCTTGGAAATCAAGGATGAGGTTTCTCGCACCCAGGTATCGACCCTGCGTAAGAACTGCGAGGAATTTGGTGTGCGCTTGCATTCCATGGGAGATGCACAGCAAGGCATTGTCCATACAGTTGGCCCACAATTGGGTATCACCCAGCCAGGTATGACCATTGTCTGCGGCGACTCGCATACCTCCACCCATGGTGCCTTTGGCTCAATCGCAATGGGCATCGGCACCTCTGAGGTGGAGCACGTCATGGCCACGCAGACGCTTTCCTTGAAGCCTTTTAAAACGATGGCGATTGAGGTGACGGGCGAATTGCAAGAGGGAGTCTCCGCCAAAGATCTCATCCTGGCCATAATCGCCAAAATCGGTACCGGCGGCGGACAAGGTCACATCATTGAGTACCGTGGTGAGGCGATCCGCAGGATGTCCATGGAAGAGCGCATGACTATCTGCAATATGTCTATTGAGGCAGGAGCCCGCGCCGGCATGGTCGCCCCAGATGAGACCACCTTTGAATATGTGAAGGGACGCGAGTTTGCTCCCAGCGGGGCGGACTGGGATGCTGCGGTTGACTATTGGAAGACGCTTCCCACCGACGAGGGGGCGGAATTCGATACCGTCGTTGAGATTGATGGTTCTGCCTTGACCCCGTTTGTTACGTGGGGAACCAATCCTGGACAAGGTCTGCCATTAGGGGAGAGTGTTCCAGATCCAGAAGACTGCGGTGACGACAATGAAAAGGCCACTGTAGAAAAGGCCCTCCAGTATATGGACCTGCAGCCGGGGACTCCGCTGCGCGATATCAAAATAGATACCGTATTCGTCGGCTCATGCACCAACGCTCGCATTGAAGATTTGCGCGCCGCTGCCGGTGTGGTCAAGGGCCGCACCATCGCCGAAGATACGCGGATGCTGGTAGTGCCGTCTTCAGCAGCTGTCAAGGCCCAAGCAGAGGAAGAAGGCTTAGATGAGATCTTCCGCCAGTTCGGCGCCGAATGGCGTACCGCTGGTTGCTCGATGTGCCTAGGAATGAATCCAGACCAACTAGCGCCGGGAGAGCGCTCAGCTTCAACCTCTAACCGCAATTTCGAAGGCCGACAAGGCCCAGGTGGGCGCACACACCTAGTCTCGCCCCAGGTGGCTGCCGCTACAGCCGTGACCGGATACCTGTCTAGCCCTGCTGACCTGAATTAAGCGCTTAGAAAGGCATTGATAATGGAGAAATTTATAACCCATACCGGAACTGGCGTACCGCTGCGCGTTACTAACGTGGATACTGATCAAATCATTCCGGCGCGCTACCTGAAGTCGGTTAAGCGTACAGGCTTTTCTGAAGGGCTGTTTTCTAATTGGCGCCCCGAAGAAAGCTTCGTGCTTAACCAAGAGCAATTTAAAAATGGGTCGGTGCTTTTTGCAGGAAGAGACTTTGGCACCGGTTCCTCCCGGGAACATGCAGTATGGGCGTTGAGTGAATACGGGTTCCGTGCCGTGTTTTCTTCCCGCTTTGCAGATATCTTCCGCGGTAACGCAGGAAAGTCCGGCCTTCTTACCGGTTTGATGGAACAAGAGGACATCGAGCTTATCTGGAAGCAGCTGGAGGCAGGAGAAACCCAGGTCACCGTTGACTTGGAGGCGCGAACGGTCACGGTGGGAGAAAATACCTACCGCTTTGACATCGATGATTACACCCGTTGGCGGTTGATGGAGGGCCTCGATGACATTGATATCACCCTCCGTAACGAGGGCGATATCGCTGACTATGAAAAGCGACGCCCCAGCTTTAAGCCCTCTGTTATCGCCCCATAGATGGGAGCGCGGTTGGGGATGAACTTGCGCCAACACCCCTACAGTCTTTTCTAAAGAAGGGGCGGTGGGGGTGCTTTGCTTTTGGGTATGAGTCTTGAGCACAAACCTTGGGGGAGCTGCGGGGGTAAAAATTGGTAACGTAAGAGTAACAATCACCTGCTCCAGTTTCCTGTAACAAAGTATGCCCCTAGCTTTAACTCTATGAGCAATCCCTATTCGAATAATGATTCCTTTAATTCAGGAAACAATGGTCCAGGTACTCCCGGACCTGCCAGTGAATCTGCGCCCTACGGAAACGGCGCGAACGGCCAACCAGGCTACGGGCAGCAGTACGGTCAGCAACAGTTCGGGCAACCCGGATACGCTGGAAGCACCTACCAAGGAGAAGATTCCCCTATTGGTCGTGACGTAGACGCCATTCAGGTCATCGCGGATAGCTTCCGCTACTTCGGCCGCAATTGGGCGCAGTGGATTTTCGGTCCACTGGTGCAGATGGTAGTTCTCTCCATCCTCTATTTGCTGTTGGTCGCCGTCCTAGCAGGCAGCGGTACATCCATTGACGCCCTAGCCAAAAGTGGCTCAGGTTCTGACGCGCTTACCGGTGGCCTCATTGCAGTAATGTTCTTAGCCATTATCGCCATGTTCCTCGTGTTTATTTGGGCAGCTAGCACCTGGTACAAGGCTGCTAATAAACAGGTTGATACCGGGATGCTGGAGATAAAGGACTTTCTGAGCTTTAAAAATGTCGCCGGTCTCATGGCGGTGTATGTGCTTTCGACCCTGGTTATTTCCCTGGGCTTCATTCTCCTGATTATTCCGGGACTCTTCGCCGCCTTCTTCTTTACCTGGATGCCGGCTGTTAAGGCCGCACGCCCTGAGCTATCCGTTGGCGAGACCTTTGGGGCTTCCATCGAAGTGGCGAAGAAGAATGTCGGAGTGACCATCCTAGTAGCCGTCTTGATTGCCGTCCTGTACGCAGTGTTGAGCTTTACCTTCGTCGGCATGCTTCTGTTCCCAGCACTGAACACCCTCATTTTGGTCCTCTTCGTCCGTCGCACGCTTGGCTTGCGCGGTTAGAAAACCCCGCAGCCGCACGATAGTTGCGCAAGTAAGGCCCTGCTCGTCCGCCGCATGAGATGGAAGGCAGGGCCTTAATTGTTGGTCGGGGAGGAACTAGGAAACTAGCGCACCGGCAGTGGGCTAGCCAGGTAATCGGCGCCGGTGAGCTCGCCGTTGTTGAAAGACAAGACCCACACAGAAGACTTCTTGAACTTCAGCTTGTCCACCGGCTTTTTAAGGAACTTTGGGGCGAGGTCCTCGATGATGCCGGGGATGGTGCCGCCTTGGCTGACAATAACGGGCACCCCGCCTTCGTTTACCACGCGGCGGAAGGCCTTCTTGGCTGCTTCTGGGTCGTTTTCCCAAGCCTCGTCGCCAAAGTTCTTATTGATGGAGATGTCCTTGCCCAGTTCGTCGGCAAGCGGGGCAGCTGTCTGCTGGCAACGTTGGGGCAGCGCAGAGTAAATGGCAGTGGGCTGATAAGCGCTGAGCATCGGGACCAGCATTTCCGCTTGGCGACGCCCCTTCTTATCGAGCGGCCGCAGGTTATCATCGCCTTCCCAGCTGCCGCTTTCATGCGCATGGGCGTGGCGGACATAAAGAACGCGCGTGGCCGGCGCGATGCGTAGGCGTTTGGCGGCTTTAGCCACCACTGCGGTATCTACGTCGTAGGACAAGAGATTTTGCGCCTCGTCGATAGGTAACCAGCGCAACTCATCGGTCTCACTATTGGCGGAATAGGTGCCGCCCAAATACTTAGCGACCCAGTAGTAGACGACCTTGGTCCGCCCCTGGACCGGGTAGGTTACCTTGCCAATGAGCTTGCCTAGCCGGACGCTGAATCCGGTCTCTTCCAGGATTTCCCTGGCTGCGGTGGTAGGAAGAGACTCGCCGGGATCCACCTTGCCCTTGGGCAGGGACCAATCATCGTAATGGGGACGGTGGATTAGCGCGATTTCCGGTTCCTGCGGAGAACCACGCCAGATAACGGCGCCGGCGGCAAGGGTAGTGCGGTGGAATTCTTTGGCTGGATCCACCGGGATTTCTTGATGGCGACCGGAAATGAATTCCTCGTGCTGTTGATCCTTGTCGGTTTCGTGCATCTTTTTAATATTGGGCATCGTCTGCCTCCACGGGGCCTTTCCACAGTAATTGGCTTCATTTAAACAACGTCTAAGCGCCCATTGTCCCACGGGTTAGGCGCGGTGTGCATCCCTGCCACACGGTCGGACAGACATGCTTTAAAGTTGAGGTTATAGCTTTGCACGTTTGGAGGAGACACCATGGTTAATGTTGCGGTGATGGGTGCCGGTTCTTGGGGCACTACCTTGGCCAAGGTCTTTGCGGATGCCGGAAATGACGTTCGCCTGTGGGCCCGCCGCGCAGAGTTGGCGCAAGCTATCAACGAGACCCACACTAATCCGGACTACTTGCCGGATACCCGCCTACCGGCGGCTGTGCGGGCGACTCATGATGAAGTGGAAGCATTGTCATGTGCCGAGGTCGTCGTATTCGGCGTTCCCTCCCAAACCTTGCGCGGCAACGTGGAAAAGTGGGCCCCGCATCTGCCTCAAAACGCGACCTTGGTCTCCATTTCCAAGGGTGTGGAGACCACCACGCTCAAGCGCATGAGCGAGGTCATCATGGATGCGGCGGGAGTGCCAGCAGACCGCGTGGCGGTACTTTCTGGCCCGAACCTGGCTAAAGAGATTGCCGCAGGCCAAGTGGCCGCCACAGTAATCGCCTGCCCAGATGAGGAACGCGCAAAGCGCGTCCAGGCGGCGGTGGCCGCGCCGTACTTGCGCCCGTATACCAACACCGATGTTATTGGTGCGGAAATCGGCGGCGCCTGCAAAAACGTCATCGCATTAGCCTGCGGTATAGCCTCTGGCAAGGGATTAGGCAATAACACCATGGCCACCATCATTACCCGCGGTTTGGCAGAAATTACCCGCCTCGGCGTGGAGTTGGGGGCGGATCCATTTACCTTCTCCGGCTTGGCTGGCTTGGGTGACTTGGTGGCAACATGTACCTCGACATTGTCGCGCAACCGTACTTTTGGCTATCGCCTGGGCCAAGGCGGCACCATTGAAGAGGCCAAGGCCGCCACCAACGGGCAGGTTGCGGAGGGCGTCTACTCCTGTGATTCTATCTACCGCCTAGCCCAGCAGGCAGACGTAGAGATGCCGATTACCCACGCGGTTTATGGTGTCTGCTACGAGGGCATGGCGGTGGAAGATATGATCATCGCTCTGATGGGTCGGTCCAAGAAGTCGGAGTAGGTCAAGGGTAAAATCTGCGGGCATGACTGAAAAGACCCGCGTGGCCGTTATCTATGGCGGCCGTAGCACCGAGCACTCCGTATCCTGCGTCTCTGCAGGTGCGATCATGAATCACCTCGATCCTGAAAAATTCGAGGTGGTGCCTATCGGCATCACCCGCGAGGGCACGTGGACGCCCGGCACCACTGAGGGACTAGAGATTGTCAATGGTGTCATGCCAGAAGTCAGGCGAGGGGCGGAACTAACGCTTTCCCTGGATCCTAATGCCAGGGGCCAGTTCCATAACGTCACCGATGGCACGCTCTTTGCTGAGGTTGATGTGGTATTTCCCATCCTGCACGGGCCCTTTGGTGAAGACGGCACCGTCCAAGGTCTCTTTGAGCTCTCCGGCCTGCCCTATGTCGGGCCGGGCGTATTGGCTTCCTCGGTGGGCATGGATAAGGAATTTACCAAAAAGGTACTGGCAGCGGCAGGCCTGCCCGTAGCGCCCGAGGTCATTCTGAAGGGTCGTACCGAGCTCAGCGAGGAAGAAAAGCAGCACCTAGGGTTGCCCGTCTTTGTAAAGCCCGCCCGAGGCGGATCATCAATCGGCGTATCCAAAGTGAATAGCTGGGAAGAATTCCCCGCAGCCGTTGACCTTGCTCTAGAAGACGACGAGAAAATCCTGGTGGAGCCAGAAATCGTAGGCCAAGAGGTAGAAATCGGCGTTTTGCACTATGCCGACGGCACACTGTTGGCGTCTGTTCCGGCACTGCTGGCGGGCATTGATGATTCTGACGAGGGCTTTTATGGTTTTGACACAAAGTACCTCGATAATGTGGTTACCGCGGAAATCCCTGCGCCTTTCACGCCTGAGTTGACCGAGAAGCTGCGCGACATGGCTGTTCGCGCATTCGAGGCCCTAAATTGTGAGGGCCTATCCCGGGTGGATTTCTTCGTTACCGAAGATTCCGTGTACATCAATGAAATCAATACTCTGCCGGGCTTTACCCCGATTTCGATGTATCCCCAGGTGCTCGCCGCTTCGGGTGTGGAGTACCCCGCTTTGCTTGAGGCACTCATTGAGCAGGCGCTAGCAAAGTAGGGACGGAGTACTTTCTACTTTTCAGCGGTGTGCTTGGCGAGTACATCGCCAATCTCCACCAGTGCCGCTTGCGCGGCATCCTGTGGGGCGTGCAGGGCTAGGTAGTTTTCGCGGCCGAGGGCGAACCACGTGCCGGCTGTGGTGCCGTGGGCCAAGGTGGTGTCCTCGAACCACGGAATCTCGTTGACTTGCTGCAGCTTGACCCCAGCACGATAGTTTTCGGGCTTGGCCACACCGCAACGGGCCACGATGTCTTCGCGGCCATCGGCGCTCCACACAAAGGTATTCTTCTCCGCAACCTCGCGACGGTGGTAGCCCTCGGCCACCGAATCAGGCAGGGCCTTTGCTATATCGGCGCACCTTTGGTCATCGCCCGCCTTGAGCTCCTTGAGCGGGGCCTTATGAGCGGGGGCAGGCTTTTCTTTGAGTTCTGAGAGGGCGTCGTTAAGCTCGCCCGGCTCGGCGTCGGTGGGGGCAGTAACGGCGACGATAGGGAAGCGCTGCGCCGTATACCAGGTGGTTAGGTTGGATCCCGGCGTGGCATCGCGCACCTTGTACCACTTTTCTCCCTCTAGGTCTTGGGTCTGGGCATACTCGGTGTACTGGAAAGGCATGTCCACGCCGCAGCGCACGGTGACCTTATCCTCAGAGTTAGCTGCCCACGCAGCGACACCGGAGGGCACAGGCTCGGCAATGTCTGCGCGCGGCTTATCCATGACCTCATCCGGCAGGGAGTCGATAAAGCTATGGCAGGCTTGTGAATCTGCTTCCTTGGATTCCACGGGGGAGACCGCCACGGGTGCTTTGGCGATGTTATTGAATACGTACTTTGCGCCGAAGAGGACCGCCAGAACCATCACTATGGATAACCCAAGTGAAATGAAGATCGCGGTGCGGTTAAATTGGGATGTCATAAGGGCTCATAGTATCGAAAGGACGCTGGTGAACTTAACTCAGACTCTCGCAGAGGTGGGAGAACGCAACGCCATTCGGGAAATTACCTCTGTGGCCTCGAGCAGGCTCAACGGAGATGACGCGGCGGTATTGCCTAGCGCACCACCGAATTCCCGCACCGTGGCAGCCACGGATTTGATGGTGGAGGGGCGTCATTTCCTGCGCGAGTGGTCTACCCCGCGCGAGATTGGTAAGAAAGCTATCTTGCGCAACTTCGCCGATGTTGAAGCCATGGGGGCGCGACCCGTTGCTGCCCTTTTAGCCATCGCCGCGCCAGGTGATACCCCAGTGTCCTTCGTGCGGGGCATCGCTGAGGGCATTGCGGAGCATAGCTCTTTCTATAATGCCGAGTTGGTGGGCGGTGACCTCACGAAGTCTGATCTTTTGGTCATCAACATTTCGGCCGTGGGTTTCCTCGGCGGCAGCCTTCCTGCCCTGACCTTGGACGGTGCGCGGGCAGGCCAGCACGTGGTAGCGCATGGCAAGATTGGCCACTCGGCCGCCGGTTTGGCCTTGTTAGAGCGCTTCGGTCGGAACCTGCCTGCAGGGCATGAGCACCTCCAGCCGCTTATTGACGCCCATTGCGCACCCTGGCTTAATCCCGGCCGCGGTGTCATTGCCCGCGCCGCTGGGGTTACCGCCATGACGGATAACTCCGACGGCTTGATCCAAGACTGCACCACGATGTCTGAACACTCTTGCGTGCATATGGATTTGGATCCGCAGGCTTTGCAGCCGGAAGATTTGCTGTGCGAGGCCGCAGACCTTGTGGACTGTGACCCGTGGGAATGGGTACTAAGCGGCGGTGAAGACCACACCTTAATAGGCACGACCGCGAAGGACACCCCCTCCGGATTCCGGAAAATTGGCACCGTAACTCGGGGCTGCGGGGTTACGGTGGGAGGAAAGACACCGAGCTATCAGAAAGGCTGGCGAAGCTTTTAAATATGCACCCCACCTATCACCCTTCATGGGAGCCGGTGCTGGCGCCGGTAATAGAAGAGCAATGGCCACGGATTTCTCACGCCCTTGAGGGCCAGGAATATCTGCCCCCAGCTGAGGATGTTTGTCGCGCGCTGCGCATGCCACTAGATGAGGTCCGTGTGCTCATCGTGGGCCAAGACCCGTATCCCACCCCAGGGCATGCCGTGGGCATGGCCTTTTCTACTCGCCCCGGCGTGAAGCCCCCGCGTTCTTTGGTCAATATTTACCGTGAACTTCACGATGATGTGGGGATCAACGGCCGAGAGGACGGCGATTTGAGTGCTTGGGCTGACCAAGGCGTATTGCTACTTAACAGGGTGCTGACCGTAGCCCCAGGCCAAGCAGGCTCGCACCGTCGCATCGGATGGGAAGAAATCACCGAGGCTGCCATCCGCGCGCTCAACCGCAGCCCCATGGTGGCGATCCTCTGGGGCCGCGATGCGCAAGCGTGTGAGCGCTTTCTTTCCGACGTCCCGTGTATCAAGTCTCCACACCCCTCACCGCTTTCTGCCAGCCGTGGCTTTTTCGGTTCTAGGCCCTTTTCCCGGGCAAACGCCCTTTTGCGGGACCAAGGCGCGCAGGAAATAGACTGGCGCTTGTAAACTATTGCGCATGTCATATCCCAGCACGCTGGATTCCTGCGGCCTGCGCAATTGGGCTACCCGCGCCGTGGGGGAATTAGCCCATCGCCGCGAGGAAATTAACGCACTGAATGTCTTTCCGGTACCGGATTCGGATACTGGTTCAAATATGGCGCACACCATGGAAGCAGCGGTTGCGGAGCTCGACAAAGGTGGCGATGTAGCTGATTCCCTCGCGCGTGGGGCGGTGCGTGGGGCACGCGGAAATTCGGGCATGGTGTTGTCTCAGGTTCTGCGCGGCGTAGCGGAGTCCACGGTGGACTCAGTTATTGACGGCTCCGTTTTTGCCCGTTCTTTGCAGCAGGCCGTGGAGTTGGTGGACCGAGCCATCGCCGAGCCAGTGGAAGGCACGGTTATTACGGTTTTGCGTGCAGCAGCGGAAGCCGCCGACGACTCCGCGGCGCGTCCTGGCACGACCTTGCACGGCATCGTCAGCGGCGCAATCTCGGCCGCTCGGACTGCCCTAGAGCGCACCCCATCGCAATTGCCAGCCCTGCAGGAGGCTGGAGTAGTGGATGCTGGCGGAGCCGGCCTCGTGATTCTCTTAGAGTCCCTTCTCGCGGAGATTGAGGGCTCTACTGGGCATGCAGGTCTACCCGCCCCAGAAGAGGTCACCGTGCTGGAAGTGGTCTTTTTCTATGAAGGAGATATCGACGCGCTGCAGGCGGCAATCGCACCGATGGGAGATAGCTTGGTCATCGCTCGCGCTACCGAGGACAGGGCTAATGTGCATATCCACTCTCCGCAGGCGGGCGCCGTCATTGAGACAGCTTTTGCTAAGGGAAAAGTGACCAACTTGCACCTTGAGGTGCTGCCGGCTCCCACCGAACCCGCCGCCGAAGAATCAGTTGTTCGCCGGGTATACGCAGCCGCGCCGGCCGGGCCTATTACCGATCTTTTGGAATCTGCGGGCGTTACCGTTGTGCCACCGGAGAAACCCATTGCGGCCGAAGAGGAGGATATTGTCCTAGTTACGGGGCTGAGCTCGCAGACTGGTGCCGGGCGAGTAGTGCCTGCACAGTCGCTAGTTGCTGCCTTGGCCGCTATCTCTGTCAATGAACCTAATAACCCAGATACCGGTGCTGTGGTCGCTGCTATGCGCGATGCAGCCAATTCCATGCGCGTAGCTTATCCCAGCCAGGAAACCCTTGCGTCAATCAGCGCCACCTGTCGCGATCTCTTGGCAGAAGGCGGGGAGCAGGTCACCATCTTAAGCGCCCTTGACGTAGATGAGGAGGATTTGGGCCAACAGCTACATGTGGATGTGGTGGCGCTTAACGTTCCGGATATTGCAACCGAAATCGGAGTGGAGTAGCAATGCTCGGCTGGCAGGACAACCGACCGTTGACGGAGGTTCTTGCGGCGAAAGACGCCGCGAAGATTACCAAGGCGTTGGGGTATGAGACCTGCGGTGAGCTTTTGGCTCACTATCCGCGAGACTATATTCGCCACAACAAGGACGTGGGCCTAGGAGACGCTGCGGAGGGCGATATCGTCACCGTTACCGGGACTATTACCGGCTTCAACCGGCATGACAGGGGCAAGACCACCATCATCAATGTCCAGCTCGATGACAGCATTATGGCGACTTTTTTCAATGCCAATTACGTCATGCGCATGCTGCATCGCGGACAGCGCGTCATGATGAGCGGCAAGCTCAAATTCTTCCGCAACCAACCGCAGCTGCAACAGCCAGACTTTGTGGAAATCGATGCGTTCGGCCGTCCCGATGGTGAAGTGGATGACTACCGCCAGCCGGCGGCCGAATCTGGAAAGAAGAATCGGCCCAAGGCCACCGGCTCATTGCGGAACCTCTCGCAGTTTGGGAGGCTCGACCAGCTCCTTTTGGAACGAGAATGGATCCCGGTGTACCCAGCCACGTCCAAGGTGACCTCCTGGTACATCATGGGGGCTATTCACTACGTCCTATCTAAGACCCCGCCCATCGAAGAGCCACTGGATTATCAAATGATAATCAGCCTGGATAACGCGGTGCGGGAAATTCACGAGCCTGGTAAGGCAGGGCCTTATCGTGCTATCCAAAGGCTTAAATATAACGAGGCTTTGTCAATTGGCTTGGTGATGGCATTGCGCCAGCGCGATGCGGAAGCTCGAACCGCTCCGACCATGCCGGCAACCTTAGGCGGCTTCCGCGAAGAACTGCTAAGCCATTTGCCTTTCGAGCTCACCCAAGGGCAGCGGCGTGTTATCAGTGAGATTGAAGATGACCTAGCCCGCCCATTGCCCATGATGCGTTTGCTGCAAGGCGAGGTCGGCTCGGGCAAAACCATGGTGGCTACCTGCGCTATGCTGCAGGCTGTTGACGCAGGAACTCAGGCGGCGTTTCTAGCGCCTACTGAGGTGCTGGCTTCCCAGCACGCTGCCTCCATCGGAACCGCTGTTCCTGAAGGCGTCACGGTGGTACTTCTCACCGGCTCGATGCGCACTGCGGATAAACGGCAGGCATTGCTGGATATCGTTTCCGGAGATGCGGACATCATTATTGGAACCCATGCCATCATCCAAGACACAGTGGAGTTCTTCAACCTTGGACTAGTGGTAGTAGATGAGCAGCACCGGTTCGGCGTAGAGCAGCGCGATAGCCTGAGACTGAAGGCTAACGAGGGGCTAAGTCCTCACGTACTGGTGATGACGGCTACGCCGATTCCTCGCACCATCGCGATGACCGTCTTCGGCGACCTTGCCGTATCGACCCTTACTGAGCTGCCTGGTGGCCGCAAACCTATTCAGTCAGCGGTGGTAGCTGAGTGGCGCCCTAC
Organism: Corynebacterium nasorum; assembly: GCF_032821635.1. Taxonomy (NCBI): domain Bacteria; kingdom Bacillati; phylum Actinomycetota; class Actinomycetes; order Mycobacteriales; family Corynebacteriaceae; genus Corynebacterium; species Corynebacterium nasorum. The sequence goes on from NZ_JAVBIE010000013.1 coordinate 74,249, forward strand.
CTGGGTATTGCGCGCCCTTGAGCGGATTCGCGAGGAAGTGGCCCACGGCCACCAAGCCTATATCGTCTGCCCGCGCATTGAAGGAAAAGGCGGAGTGCTAGAGCTTGCGGAGCAGCTGGAAAACGGGCCGTTTAAAGGGCTGCGCATAGCAATCTTGCATGGAAAGATGCCCAATAAAGACGAGGTTATGACGTCATTTGCTAGGGGAGAGATCGATGTCTTGGTCTCTACCACGGTCATCGAGGTGGGTGTGGATGTTCCCAATGCTACGGTGATGCTCATCCGTGAGGCCGAGCATTTCGGCGTCTCCCAGTTGCATCAGCTGCGTGGGCGTGTGGGACGAGGCGGCAATGCCTCTATTTGTCTTCTGCACACTATGGCAGGCGATAACACTCCGTCCTTCCGCCGCATCAATCAGATTGCCCAAACCTCGTCCGGATTTGAGCTGGCCGAGCTCGACTTGCGTCAGCGCCAAGAGGGAGACATTTTGGGCACCATGCAGTCCGGAACACACCGTACGCTGCGGCTATTAAATCTGGCGGATGACCAAGACATTGTGGAACGCACCCATACGGATGCCCGCGCAATGGTGATGCGCAATCCCGAGTTGGCCGAGGAACTCACGCGCAACTTGAGTGAAAGCGAACAGGAATACTTGGAGAAGAACTAAGACAGGTTAACCTAGAAGCATGAACGTCCTTGTCCCCTTTGCAGGCATCTTCCGCTGCCAGGTGAATGGGGGAGGCACCGTTGATATCGGCGTCGCGCCCGCGATCGTCGACGCCACGGAACTAGTCGCTTCCGTAGCGAGCCCAAGACTAAGCAAGGCATACCGCATTGTAGTCGCTGGCTTGAGGGACGTGGTAGCCGGAGACCTTTTGATGGAGATTGGAGAAATATAAATGACGCGCATTATTGCCGGCGAGGCCCGCGGCCGCACCATTAAGGTGCCTGCCGAAGGAACCCGGCCTACTGCAGACCGTGCCCGTGAAGGGCTTTTTTCATCCCTCGCGGCACGGTGGGGCTTTGCCGGTTCTTCGGTTCTCGACCTATTTGCTGGTTCCGGTGCACTCGGCCTTGAGGCAGCTAGCCGTGGAGCAGAAGAAATTGTACTAGTGGAATCTTCGGCGGATGCGGTGAAGATCATTCGGCATAACATGGGCGTCGTCAAGCACCCCGGCGTGCGCGTGCAAGAGATGAAGGTAGGCACCTACCTGGCAAGTGCCCCGCGGCGGCACTTCGATCTGGTGTTGGCGGACCCGCCCTATGCTTTTGATGAGGTAGATGAACTCATCGCCGCCATTGAACCGGTGTTAAGTGATAACGCCATGGTAGTCATTGAGCGCCACGTTGATTCCGCAGCAACTGCGTGGCCTGCAGGTTTTGAGCCCACTGGTCAGAAACTGAAGAAGCGTACCTTTGGCATCGCGCGCATGGATATGGCGGTCTATACCCGCCCTGGCAGCGAGGAAACCGAAGACTAAACCCCTGAAGAAAAGGAAGCGACAAAAGCATGACTAAGGCCGTGTGCCCAGGATCATTCGACCCCGTGACCTTAGGTCACGTCGACATCATTAACCGCGCTAAGCAAATGTTTGATGAGGTCACCGTATTGGTAACCGGTAATCCTGACAAACCCTCCGGGCTCTTTAGCGTGGATGAGCGTATGGAACTAATTCGCCAGAGCGTGGATTCTTCCATCAAGGTGGACTACTGCTCTGGGCTTTTGGTGGACTACACCACTGAGCATGGGGTGGATGTTTTGGTGAAAGGGCTGCGCAGCTCCCTAGATTATGAATATGAGCTGCCTATGGCGCAGATGAATCGGCGCCTTTCCGGCATTGATACCGTCTTTTTGCTCACGGACGAAAAATACGGCTATATCAGTTCCTCACTGTGTAAGCAGGTGGCGAAGTTTGGCGGGGACGTGACCGGCATGTTTCCTGAAGCCGTAGGCCGTGCGGTAAAGGAGAAATACCGAAAGTGAGCCTAGCACTGGTCATTTTTCTCGTTGTGGTCGTAGGTTCGACCCTCCAGCGAGTATCTGGAATGGGCCTCGGTCTCATCGGCGGTCCTATTCTCATGCTGATTATGGGGCCGGTAGAAGGAATCTTGGTCATCAACGTTTTAGCCTGCATTAATGCGGTGCTGACCACTTATTCCGTGCGCGAGAATGTGAGCTGGAAGAAATTTGGACTCATAGCCCCGGTCATGGTGATTGGTTCCTTGGCCGCGGCGCTGCTCATTAGGCGCATGGATACAGCAGGTCTTATGATCGTTGTGGGCCTTGCGCTTCTGGCCGCGCTGACGGTAGTGACCTTTGGCAAGAAGTTTGTCCCGCCAATGGAAGGCAAAGGCCCAGCTATTTCCGCGGGCATCCTCGGCGGCTTTACCAATACCTTGGCCGGTGTAGCAGGCCCAGTTATTACCGTCTACGCGCAAGCGGCAAAGTGGCCTCAGCAAGTGTACGCAGCTACGCTGCAACCCATTTTTGTCGTAGGCGGATTCTTTTCTGTCATGACAAAGACGCTTACGGGGGCGGCACACTTTGATGGTTTGCCCTGGGTAATGTGGCCCGCCGGGGTTATGGGAATGTTCGTCGGGATTTGGGCCGGCACCCGCATCGCGCAGCGTGTGCCCCGGGAGAAAGCCCGCGTGCTCTCGCTTAGCGTTGCCGGACTGGGCGCAGCGAGCGCATTGGTTCGCGGCCTGGTAAGCCTCGGTTAAACGCCGCCACCATGAACAAGGCCCGTCGCCTCTGCAGAGACAGAAGCTGACGGGCCTTTGCACAGTCAATCATGTGCTATGGGCTTAGAGTAGGTTGGCCAAAAAGTCCTTGGTACGTGGCTGTTGCGGATTATCCAGCACTTCAGCGGGGCTACCAGACTCGATGACCACGCCGCCGTCCATGAAGAAGACTTTATCTGCCACCTCGCGGGCAAAACCCATCTCGTGGGTGACTACGAGCATGGTCATGCCTTCGGCCGCGAGATCCTTCATTACGCGTAGTACTTCGCCGACAAGCTCGGGGTCGAGGGCTGACGTGGGTTCGTCGAAAAGCATGAGCTTAGGATCCATGGCTACCGCACGAGCGATGGCAACGCGCTGCTGCTGGCCGCCGGAGAGCTGTACGGGGTAATTATTGGCCTTGGAGGCTAAGCCAACATCCTCGAGCAACTCCATCGCGCGGGCGCGGGCAGTTTCCTCTGGGATCTTCTTCACCTGCACCGGTGCCTCAATGATGTTCTCAATCACCGTCCGGTGGGGGAAGAGATTGAAGGATTGAAAGACCATGCCGATATCGGAGCGCTGCTCGGCGGCTTCCTTTTCGCTGATCTCATAGAGGGTCCCGTTTTTCTCGCGGTAGCCAATCAGCTCGCCGTCGACGTACAAGCGCCCGGCCGTTGCTTTATCCAAGTGGTTAACGCAGCGCAGGAAGGTAGACTTGCCGGACCCCGAAGGTCCTAATAGGCAGGCCACCTCGCCGGCTTGGACCTCGAGGTTAATGCCTTTGAGGACCTCAAGCTGCCCGAAGGACTTGTGGACGTTCTGGGCAGAAATCATGGGAGTAGCCATTATTTTTGAGCCTCCGAAATCACGGATACGTTGCGGGGAATGGTTCCTTCAGCATCTGCAAGAGCAGCAAGCTGGCGGCCGGTGAGTTCGCGGGTTGCACCGCGCTCAAAGCGGCGCTCCAAGAAGTACTGACCCACCATAAGTAGGGAAGTAACCACGAGGTACCAAGAAGCCGCGACCAATAGTAGCGGGATGGGCTGGAAAAGGGCGGCGGAAATATCCGTGGTACGGCCGAAGATTTCCTCTGTATAAGGAATGGCCACCACGAGGGAAGAGGTCTTGAGCAAGGAAATAAACTCATTGCCCGTAGGCGGAATGATAATGCGCATGGCCTGCGGAAGGACGGTGCGGCGCATGGTCATCCACCACGACATGCCGAGTGCCTTGGAGGCCTCCTTTTGGCCCTCTGGAACGGAAGTGATGCCCGAGCGCACAATCTCAGCCATATAGGCCGCTTCATTAAGTCCTAGGCCCATCACCGCAAGGAAGAAGGCGTTGGTGAGGATGGTCTGCAAAGACACCTCGGTAAAGCCTAGGTTGATGGACTGGTAGATGGCAGAGAGCAGACCCCAAAACACCAGCTGGACATAAATCGGCGTGCCACGGAATACCCAGAGGAAAATCCAGGACACGGCGCGCAGCACCGGGTTAGGCGACATGCGCATGACCGCAAGCACGGCACCACCGATAACGCCGATGATCATCGACAAAATAGTGATGGCGATGGTGTGCAGGGAAGCGAGCGCGATGCGCTTATCAAAGAGATACTGGAAATAGGTTCCCCAGCCAAAAGCCTCGTTGCGGGCGGAGGCAATGATGAACCACACTCCCAGCACGATGAGTAGGCCAGCGAAGACCCAGCGCCATGGATGGCGCAGGGGGCGGGCCTCGATCTTCGCGGGTTCTTCTTTAGGCTTGGCCGTAGCCGGCGTCGCCGCATTCTCATTAACCATTGATCGGCCTTTCATTAATCATTGCCTGGTCTATTAATCCATCCTCGATGCCCCAGCGGGACAAAATTTCTGCATACTCGCCGGTTTCGATGAGGTGCTGGAGCGCTGCGGCCGATGCCTTGCCCAAATCGGAATCTTTAGGAACTGCGAAGCCATACGGCGAGGCTTGGAACATATCGCCTACCTGCTGCATTTTTCCCTCAGAGCGATTGACCGCCCACGCTGTGACCGGGGAGTCCGCAGACAGGGCATCCGCGCGCCCCATCAGGACGGCCAGCGCGGCGTTATCTCCGGTGTCATAAGACAAGACGGTGAGATCGCCATTACAAGCTTCTTGCTTAGGGCGAACATCATCGGTTTCGGAGACCGTTGTGCGCTGCACTGCGACTGTCAATCCGCAGGGGTTATCGGGGTCGACCTTCCTAGGTCCGTCCACGCGCTCGGCCCACTGGATACCGGCGTAGAGGTGGTCTACAAAGTCGAATTCATTCCGACGGTCTGGGTTATCCGTAAAACCGGATACACCCATATCGATCTGGCCCGATTGCACGGCCGGCAGAATCATGGAGAAGTCCTGCTCCAAGGGCTGGAAATCGAGGCCCAAGACACCTGCTACAGCGCGAGCTAGGTCAAGCTCGACGCCTTGGAGGGCTCCGTGGGAATCCTTAAGCTGAAATGGCGCGTAGGGCGGGTTAGTGCCAGCGGTGAGGACACCATCATTGTCGTCATACATGGCGGCAATCTCCGGTACTACAGAGGTGTGGGGTTCTTCCCAGCCCTCTGGAGTGGAATCTTCCTCGTTGGTGACGCAAGCGCTTAAACCCAAAGTTGGGATAAGGACCGCGGCGATTGTAGCGCGGCGAGACAACGTGCGCGGCATTATTTCTGCGCTGTCCTTTCATTTATGGCGCGAGCTTTCTTCAGGTCAATGAAAATGAACGCGGAAACGATAAGAGCGCCGAGGATGAACATGCCGATGATAATGCCGCTGGAGGCATCCTGGTCAGCACCCCACGGCCACAGTGCACGCAAAGAACCGAGCATGAAACCTGCCATGGCCATCAGCGTAGGGGCTCGGTGATGATCCAGTAAGAAGTTCAAGACCTTGATAAACGCGGCGAGGCCGCACAAGGCACCCAGCGCAAAGACGGCTATGGTGCCGAGATCTCGATCCGATACAGCGCCGATGATGGGTTGGTAGAGCCCCATGGTCAACAAGATGAGCGAGCCGGAAATGCCCGGCAGGATGAGTGCACACACAGCAATGGCGGCGGCAAAGAAAACCACGATAAGGCTGGGGTTCTCATGCGGCTCGGAAGTAAAGCCGGTGATAAAGAAGATGGCAATAGTGGCGATCACAAACGCAATGATGGAAGAAGGGCGCAACCGCTCCTGCTTGGACAGCATAGACAGTGGTACGAAAATAGACACGGCAACCATGCCCAAAAATAGTGCCCCGGACGCGGATACGTGATTTTCCACGAAGTTAGATAGCACGGTGGACATTGCGAAGACTGCGATAAACATGCCGACTGCTACGGAGACAAGGAAGCTCCACTCGACTCTCTTGAAGCGACCAGAGATGAGGTCATTGGCATTGTGGACTGCGCGTTCATAAATACCCACGATGAGCGCCACGGTGCCACCGGAGATTCCGGGCACAAGTTCGGCCATGCCGATGAGGGCACCGCGGATAGCGTTCAAAATGTATTGCATAAATTTAAAATCTACCTGGGAGAGGGCTGGAGTGGCGGGCGACTGGCCTAGGCGGGCGGGGAGAAAGTGCTTCCCGGTGGTGGCCATGTGGACCGCTGTTAATAGTGATGCATATCTTTCATTGAAAGGCGATTGGTTATCCGTCACGGAAAGGGACGTGATTTCTCTAACCGTAGAGGTGAAACAATCATTGAGGCGAATCCTCGTTCATGAATATTCTGTCAGAATAATACACTTAAGTGCAACTATGCAGTTTGGGGCATGGTAGGCGCGGCCTCCTGCAGTCAGGGCTGTTTTATATGGAAGAAACTATAAGTTTCCCATTATTCAGTCTGGTGTTTACGTAGGCGTCAACTAACTGAAAGATTGACTGCCTACTATTTCCTGCGTATTCCCGTCTTTCTCCCGTGCAAATATTCCTTTTCAGTGACCAAGGACTCTCTATGAAGAATCGTTTTGTCCTGCCCGCGGTGACTGTCACCGCGGTGGTGGGAAACCTCATTTTTGTGCCGGCAGCAAGTGCTGCGGAGGGGGCGCCCGAGGGGGCGTCGCCAAGCGAAGGCTCTCGTTTTAGCATCGGTGTACTGCCGGATACCCAGTTCTATTCGCGCTATTCCACCCCAGAGACCGGCAACTTGGCCCAAGCTCGCTACGGCAGCGAACCCTACTTGGCGCAAACCCAATGGTTAGTGGACCATCAAGACGAGTTGAACATGGACTTCGTCACCCACCTGGGTGATGTTGTAGACCAGTGGAACGTGGAGGGCGAATGGCAGGTGGCTGATAAGGCCATGCAGGTCCTCGACGATTCGGACTTGAACTATTCGATCCTGCCAGGCAACCACGATATGGACGTGGAGGGCGCGGCAGCCCACCCGTATGACAAGTGGTTTAGCGCCGACCGCGCTAAGGCCGCCAACTCGGAGACTTTTCAAGAGCGCTACACCGCCGTCAATAATGACTCCGAGGCGCATATCTTTGAAGCCGAAGGCCAGAAATATCTCAATCTAGCCCTGGGCTGGCGCGCTGATGAGAAGGCTATTGCCTGGGCACAAGGCATCATTGATAAGCATCCAGGCCTTCCGGTCATTGTGACCACTCATGAGGCCCTCAATATTGATGGTGAAGGAAACGTCTTCTATTCCGATGACTATGGCAAGGGATTGTGGGATAAGTTCATCAAGAGCAATGATCAGATCTTTCTCGTGATGGGCGGCCACCACCACGGTGCCGGATACCGCGTGGACAAGAACGATGCCGGACATGACGTCGTTTCCATCTTGCAGGACTATCAGATGGCCTACCAGGGCGGCAATGGTTTATTAGGCGTGCTCGAGTTTGACCTTACGGGCAAGCAGCTGGAGATGACCGCGCTTTCGCCGTGGGTGGCGCAAAAGCCGCATGAGGAGCTCACGCAGTTCGATAAGCTCACCTTGGATGATAAGGGCGATAGCTATAGCATTCCGTTCGATTTTGAACAGCGTTTTTCCTCTTTCGCGCCGGAATTCACCGTGGGTGAGGGGCACCAGCCGGACTTAGCGCAGCGCGCCCGCGACATCGCCGCTGAGGGCTATAGGCCCTACACCATTGCGGAGGACGAGCTTCCTAAGGGCGCGGACGATTTTGCCACAAACGACCACACGGTATTCCACTGGCGCCCGGGCGAAGCGCGGGACAAGGATGGGCATGCGCTTGTCGATGGCGCCCCTGCCGGCCGTGGCACCACCATCCCCGATATTGCCAGCGATTCTGGCAGCAACCTGCATCGCGCTGGCGCCATGCTCGGAGACAGGGTGACCTATAGCACCGACCATCACCCGTTGTCCTCTGATGCCGGCTCCCTCTTCTGGTCTGACCCTGCCGGCAAAGTTGGCAATGCCGAGTTCCGTACCGATAAGGGCGCGGCTGCCAATAGCGTCGATACCACCAAGGGATATACCTTCGAATCCTTTGTCAAGATTCCGGAGGATTTCAACGGCGCACAGCATGGTTGGGGAAGTGCGCTCAGCCGTGACTCTGCCATCAATAAACTGGTAGACGGCTCCGAGGACACGGACCCAACCGTCATGTTCGGTATCTCTAACCTCCGCGAGCTGCGCTGGTGGGCGGAGCCGAAGCAGGGAAGCGGCTCTACCGTGTGGTCCCACGAGGTTCCCAAAGACGAGTGGATGCATATCGCCGTGGTCAATGATCCCGAACGCGATAGCGTCGAAATGTTCATCAACGGCGCGCCCATCCTGCGCAATGCCGTAGGCGCCGAGGGACTCCTCCCGCGCGACCTGCAGTGGGTCATGGGTGGTGGCTTTGACAACCAGCGCCCACAAGACCCGTGGTATGGCTGGATCGGCGAGACCCGCCTGACTCAGGGCGTCCTGGGCAAGGACCAGTGGCTTACCGCCCGTGCACACAACGATGGCAAGCCGGCCGATACCGCGCAACCTGCCACGGATGGCTCCGCGTTGAGCTCTAGTACGAGTTCGAAGCCTGGCATCTTAGGAGCAATCCTTGGTATCGCAGGGGTGGCTGGCCTCATTGGACTAGCACTGCCGCAACTGAAGGCTTCCATCCCGCAGATTAACGCGCTCCTGCGTAAGTATCACCTCCCGACTCTGCCCGAGTTGGGCTAAAGCACTGGGTAGAGGGATTTTGCAGTATCAGGCTTTAAAGCTTTAGCTGCACCAAAGCGCTTAGGTTCTTCGCCATAAGGGGAGAGAACCTAAGCGCGTTTTGGTTTTAATCTTCGCCCTGCTTGGAGAGATAATCCACCTTCCACCAAAACCAAGCGGAGGCTGCACCCAACACGACGGGTATCCAGGCTAGGGAAGGGGATTGCACGGCCATCATTGCCAACAATGTAATGAGCGTCAATGCAGTGAAAACTATCGCTTTAATTCTTTCCACTCGCAATCGGTTCATGAAATCTCCTCAATGTGGAAGGTATGCCAAATTTACACAGCCCAAAATAGGAGACTCTTGTCAGAGTGTCAATGATAGTTTACGGTATGTAACGTGAAATGTGCTTAAATTTTGGAATCGATGTCCTAGATTGTTTCGCTGGCGGCTGAAAGGCGCCTCGAGCACAAGGCGGCGAGATGTGAGGTTTGGGAAATGTCTAGTGATCAAACACAGAAGTCTGGGGACAACCTAGGGGATAAGGTCGAAGGAATGTTCCTGGCGGTTGTTGCGTTCGTTCTCATGCTTTCCGTACTTGGCTTAGTTCTGTGCATAGTTCGGTTCGACGATTATGTCGACGCTTTTGTCGTTATTCACCGCAGTTCATTCGACGGAATCGAGGATGCACGCGTGAGGCGGTGGATAATGGGTGTACTTCTACTTATTCGCTCCCTAGCAGCCCTTTCGTGGGTTACATCCTTTTTCCACCTTAAAAAGACGTTAGCTAAGGCGACTAGAAAGCGTGCTGTCAAGGGGTGAATGCGCCACTTCGACCGGGAGGTAGTTGTGACGCGTTGGACTCCGAAGGATGTTAAGGATGCTGCTGTTGAGCGCGTGGTGGCAGGCGAGGCAGTTAGCCTG